>NZ_AP024482.1 GCF_017347585.1 Caldicellulosiruptor diazotrophicus | reverse complement strand
ATAGTTTTTATGATACAATTTATATCATCCCCCATTACATACACCGCGTCGTAATGTTTGCGTATAATCAAGTTAATATATAGTAGAGTTTTTCACTCCACAGCTGGGGACCCCCCACAGGTGCCCCCCAGCTGTGGAGCCTCTTATTCTTCATCAGCTCCATTTACACGTCCATAAACACGCTCGTAAACATCAAGTATTGTGTCTTCATCAAAAACATCAAAGCAATAAAACATCTCACTTCTAAATGCATCCATAAAATCCTTCTTACCAAAAGTCAAAACATCAATATTATCTTTGTAAACAAGATTATAAAGAGCAACATAAGCATAAGCTAAAATCACTTCATTGTTTAGCTTCATCATTAGCACATCCTTTCTTTTTTAATTCATCAACAAGATTATCAAGCACATTGATAGCTTCATTCTGTTTTTTGTGCTCTGCAACGCACATACTTACGAAAGCACTCAAAGACATACCATAAAATTCAGCTTGCTCTTCAACATACTTCTTTAAGCTCTCATCAAGATAAACATTCATCCTTACCTTGTTCATTTTAACACCCCTTTAATGTTATTTTACCACCATTATAACCCTATCGCTGCCAATTGTCAATTTTTTCTCTAAAATTAAAAATTAACAGGGGTAAGGTGAGCCATGGGCTCACCTTACCCCTGCAGGCACCATTGTATTGCGTTTTTGGCCCACGTCAAGGGCAAGCTCGCCCTTAAAGGGCTCGTATGGGGCCCCTACCCCATACCCTTGACATGGGCCAAAAACGCATTCAACAGTGCCAATTGTTATTACCTGCCCGTATCCCTCAGTAAATTATACTGTCGTAAGGTTACTCTATTTACAACCTCATCATCAACAACAATATCAAAGCTCTTTTCATACACCTTGTGCTTATCATCAATACACATATCACCTATCACTACTGCAGGCTTCTTTATCCCTTTACTACACCTATATATGTTCACTCCAGAAGGGTAGTAATGTAGTCTTTGACCTTTCTTATCACCATCATTTATTAAATATGCGCTCAAGTAAGCACCTACATTGTCAACCTGCAACAAACGTTGCGTTTTCGTAAAACCCTGCCCCCATAAATCAGCTATAAGCTCATTCTCAATATAAAGCTCTTCAGTATCAGCTTTAAGCAATAAATGTATGTGCCATGCACCCCTTTCTTGAGGCTCTATACAAGCTATGTATTCAAAACGCAGATCCTTGAACCTTCTTTTTAGCTTCTTCATAAATTTATCAAAATCCCTATAAAGTCGCTTTGTATCTTGCATATTTTCAGCATAAGTTAGCGTTATAAAAAGCTCATTCTCAGCCCCAAAAAAGTTTGCATTTATAATCATCCTTAGCTTCTTTATTGTTTGCCTTAAGCTTTCTTTAGAATCCCTATTTGCATTATGCTGTATCTCTTTTACCTCTCCAGTCTCAACATTTATCATTGTATCTTTATCAAGTTTGCGCCAATTCAACGCTGCCCCATTCACTGCCTCCAATACAGTAGTCTCTATCACGTGCCCACACAC
>NZ_AP024481.1 GCF_017347585.1 Caldicellulosiruptor diazotrophicus | reverse complement strand
AAAAACTGACTTGTCAAGACATTATTTCTGTCAAAAATGTCAGTTAGGGTGTCAAAAATGACAGTTACCAGTCAGTATTTTCAAGGCTTTGCTGGCATTCTTATTCTATATCTTATATATACCGCCGACTCGTTAGAGTCGCAAAATTTCCAGTTACCCTGCCCTTAACAACGTTTCGCTAACGCAACCCTAACGAAAAGCTTACGCCCCAAGGTCCACAACACTGCCCAACGCTAATTAACAAGCTAACGCAAAACTTTAACTCATTCAAATTCAAAACAAAAAAGGTTGGCAATCGCTTCGCGATTGCCTCCATTCCAATTTCCCTAACAACACTGAGCTAACGCTGAAAAAAGAGCTAACAAAACTTAGCTAACGCTGAACCTAACGAAAAGCTCCTTACTAACATCCGCAAAAAAAATTAAAGCAGGATTTAAGCGCAGGGGGTTGGAGCTCTTTTGAAACCGCTTTCAAAACTGCATCAATATTCATACAGCCGTGCATAATTATTCATCCCTGAGTGTGCCTTAAACCCCAACGAAAGGCACTTTCTTCCCACAGGAGACTACTGGCAGGGGAAACCTCCCACCTAGTAGACCTTACTCTTAATTTGTTTTGCGGGCGTTAGCATGGAGCTGTCCGTTAGTCTTGCGTTAGCATTCTGTTGTTAGCTTCTGAGACGTTAGTCAGCTTTTGTTAGTGCTTTGCTGTTACTTTTCTTGCAATTTTTTCTTTTTACCGCTTGACAGCAGAGTCTGCCAGGAGTTATAATATTCTCAGAACCGAAAAGTAAACCGCGGTAGCGGGTTACTTTTTGGGCAATCCTTGGAATTGTCAATTTGGCAAAGTAGTTGGAATCGGGTAGTTTCTGGGTTGGGTAGAGAATGTGGACGGCGTTCCGATTCCGCTTTACTTGTGCGTTAGCACACTTGGATTGTTATCACGCTCTGCTCTGTGGTAGTACACCGTAAGGGGTGTACCATTTGGAGTTTTACCACATCTGAGAGTTTAGCAGTTCGCAAACTAAAGTTAGCGAAATTGAGTTTGCTTGGGCGATGACGTGTACGTCTGACACGCTTGACGTGCACCGAGCCGAGAGTAGAGCGTGATGACATAGAAAAAGCCCAGTAGTAGGTTGTGCGTACCGTGACATGCTACTGGGGAAGACAAGTGAATACGCAAAAAACGGTGCGTTTACTGTTCGTGGGCTCATGGGAATACCATGAGCATTCTGGACAGGTTCAACAGCTTTCGGAAAGGGCAAACCCCCCTTGAAAGGGTTTGGGTGGGCACTGGTGTTTTTTTGTCGATTGAATATTTATGCAGGGGGGTGATAATGTGGGGAAGAAGTCGATAATTCGGCAGGTGCTGGATGAGTATCGTTCGATGATAAGATTTGGGGAAAGTAAACATGAAGCGAAGAAGGAAGAGAAAGCAAGGTGTGAAGCGCTGGGTGAAGCATGGAATCCAGCGCGAGTAGAAGGAATATTCAGTTTTTCGACGTACAGGGAATATGTCAAGGAAGCTTTAGAGTTTGCGGAATGGGCGAGAGATGAGAAGGGGTGCAAGACATTAGAGCAGGCACGGGAGTATGTTTCTGAGTATTTGCAGAGACATATAGACTCTGGGTACAGCGCATGGAGCGTAAGAAAAGAAGCCGCTGCATTAGCCAAATTGTATCATTGTCGTACTACTGATTTTGGGGTGGAGTTTCCTGCAAGACACAGAGAAGAGATTGAAAGAAGCAGGGGGTATAGGGAACACGACAGGGAATTTAGCAAAGAGAGAAATAGAGACATTATCATTTTTGCGAAGGCAACCGGACTGAGAAGAAGAGAGTTAGAGCATGTGAGTGCGAGAGACGTATATCGTGGGGAAGATGGGAGACTGTACGTGCATGTTGAGAATGGGAAAGGCGGACGCGAAAGGGATGTGCATGTTCTTCAGAGATATGAACAGGAAGTTGAACGGATTGTAAGGGAGAGAGCAGATAGAGACAGGCTTTTTGATAGAGTACCTGTGCGTATGGATGTGCATGGGTACAGACGTGAATATGCAAGAGAGCGGTATAGAGAAGTTGAAAGAGAGATAAGTCGAGAGAGAAAGCTTTATGACAGGATTGAGGATCTTGTTCGTGAGAGAATGACAAGACTCTATCCTGACAGGTTTAGGGAGATAGGGGAAGAACGACTTACTCGAGAGTTGACAAGAGCGGATGGGCTTTATCATCGCAGTGATGGTAGGGAATTTGACCGGTTGGCATTGTGGGAAGTTTCAAATGACCTGGGCCATAATCGGATTGATGTTGTTGCAAGACACTACTTGGATTAAGCAAATAAAGGCTCAAGAAAGTGGATAAAAAAACAGGGGGTATGTTTGATATATCCCCCTGTTTTTTTTGTGCGTCTACAGGACCTTATTTGCGTTTCAAGGCTATTCTTGTGGGGTAGTGCAGTAAAAAAGGTTGCCTTTGTATCTTGCCTGTAGAATCTTGCCGTTTTCAAACACAAATTCAACGTTGCACTTATCAGCAAGTTTCTTGATTATTCCCTGCTCAAATTCGTCGAACCTGTACCCTTCCATAGCTCTTGCTGTGAAATAACCCAGAAGGTACATTGCTTCTTGTTCTGTCAGCTCAATCGTTAGCTTTCGCATCTTCTTTCACTCCCTTCACCAGATTGATGTATTCCCTGTATAACCTGTCGATGCGTTCAGTGTCGTCAGGTTGTGTAGCCTTGAGCTTTTCGTAGAGATTATGAAACAACAGGTTCTCTGTTGTTCCAATGGGGTACTTCTTTCTCTCTGCGTGGACTAGTCTCTTCAGCTGGTTTAACTTTACGTTCTGGATCTTGCTCAGTAGGTCTTCGACGATGTTTTCAATCTGTTTTGCTTCGTCTTCTTCGATGTAAAAGCACAGTTGCTTGATTTCAAGTAGCTTCTGGACAAGCTCCTGCTTCGTTAACATTCCTTCTCACCCTTCCTTTTTTGTACTTTGTCATATTGCTCTTCAAACTTCCTGAGCTGTTCTACCGTGCCGTACCTGAAGAAACGTGGGTTTAGCATGTAGCGTGCTCTGCCAAGTCTGACAATAAGCTTCTTGTCAATAAGGGTGTTTACAGCTCTGTGGAATTGCCTTTCCGACATGACGATGTTCCCTGCAATGTCATACTCGTATGAAAGAACAAAGCTGTAGTTGTCGAAGCTGATTTTGTGCCGTATAATATAAGCAAGTATCCTTGTTGCTGATTTCGACATATCCTTGTCTTGCATCAATAGTTCGAGCGAAATAAACGGAACTTTCACAAAGTCTGTGTCTTCAAATTCATGTCCAATGAGTATAAAAGTCTGGACTTCACCTGTGTTTGGATCAACCATCTTTTTGTACCCAAGCTTTTTCATATTCGTACCCCCTTTTTTGTCTTTTTTGGTCCTTTAGTGCCATTATACAACATAAAAACTGTACCGTAAAGTCTGTTTTTTCTTTTTTTCCAGCTCTAAAGTCATTATACGACAT
>NZ_AP024480.1:2447500-2592764 GCF_017347585.1 Caldicellulosiruptor diazotrophicus | reverse complement strand
GTGAATATCCACCCTTTTTATGTAGTTTTAAAAATCAATTTTTAAATGTTATCCACAATGTTATCAACAACTGTGGAAAAATAATTTCCACAACCGAAAATATGTTTTATAATCTTAGAAGCATTATTAAATATACCAAAAAAAATTATCCACATCAATAAGAAAATATATTTTGAGAATCAAATTTTCCACAGTGAAAAAATTGTCTACACCCTGTTAAAAGTCTGTGGATAAAATTGTGGATATGTGGATTATTTTTGTGAATTAAATTTATTAAAATTAAATTTTCACATGTGGATATCTTGATTAACAATGGTTAACTTTTTATAAGAACAATGCTTTTATAAAGATACAGAAAAAATGACGGGTTTTAAAAAGTAAGTAAACATAGTTTTTCTTGTGAATAATTTTTCATGTTATTTTTAAAAGTTTTTAAGTTTTTTGTTTACATAAATAGAGAAAATAACTTGTCAAATAGCTTTTCAATTAAAATGTGAGGATTTGGTACATTTTTCTTGAAATTCAAGATTAGGCTGAGTAAAAGCCCTATTAAAATCAAAATGCTTGTAAAAAAAATCTCTTTTTGAAGATACCTTCTTTTTAAGATAAGAAACTCTGTAGAAAAAATTAGCGTGTAAGCAATAACTATAAATCCTATATTCATAGCCTTTTTTCTCCTTAAATTTCATTCTTTCATCATACCAAATCGCCTTATGAAAGGCTTTACAACAATTGAGACAGAAATAAGATTTTTGTCAAAATTTAAAAGCTTCTTGTAAGAAGAGTAATAAAAATCGCTAAGGTGCAGAATGTCACAATTGAGGTCAAACGATTTTTCCAATACCTTGTTAACATCGTTTTTGATAGATTTACTGAATTCTTTTTTTATTTCTTCAATCAATGAACTTGAGATATAAGAGTTTGAATATTTTTCACCAAGGTTTGTCTCAGTAGTTATTTGAAGAGTAAAAAGAGCTTTGCCAAGCTTTCTTTTAACATTGATACTAGTCATGCTTTGTATAAGTTCTAAAGAAAACATGTCTTTGCCAATCTTTACAGGATATATTCCACTTTTTATTTTACCAACTGCCCATAAAAGTCCTCTTAACTCATTGTGAGTAAGATATCCTATCAGTTTGTAGTTGCTGAACACAGCCGTTTTTTCTACATAAAACATCTGTAATTGTGAAGATTGACCACCTGACAATTTTGTTGTCACAAATGGTACAGGTGCAGTTTTTGACTTTGTATTAGACATCTTTTGAAACTCATATATGCTAATAGGAAGCACTTTTGAATTTGCATAATAATTTTTTATTACATTTTCAAGCTCTTTTGCGGGTATCGATTCTATCGGAACGTTTGTGTCTAAAAACTTTTCAATGTCATCTGAAGTAACTATTATATATGCATCTGGTCGGAACTCGTGATATCTTAAGAACATATCAAGAATATTTTCAATTCCTTGATGTGCAACTTTTTCACTAATAACAATAATCTTGTTGTGAGAAAAGAAAAGTTTTTTATCTGACGAAAGCGTTGCATTTCGAATAGCGTCAAATATGCTTTTGCCTGTTGAAGAGAAACACCACACTCCTTTTTGTTGAGAGGTGGAAGGTATATTTGCCGGATTTTTGAGAACCTTTGGTTTTAATACCTGGTATGTTAGTTTGAACTGCCCGCTTTGGTTTTTGTCAACTCCAACTGCTTGAACAATCAGTATATCGTTAAGTTCTTTTCTGTTCCAGCAGCCTGTCAGAAAAATTAATGTTAAAAGAATTACTGTTAGAGAAAATACAAACTTTTTCATTTCTTTCTCGCCCTCAGCTTTATTTTTGCAAATAAAAGGGTAAAAAGTGGTATAAAAAATATGAAGATATATGAATACAGTGTAAAATATCTGTAACTCATAAACCTGTCAAGAGACAAAAAGTTAGGAATTATATAAAAAACAAAAGGAGTAAGCACAGATGTAAAAGGAATTGCATATACAAAGTAGTCTGCTGTATTTCTGAGCTCTTGCATTGTAGTAAGAAGGATGTACATGAAATATGTGATTTTGAGAAATATACCCATTATCCAAATGGCCATGTGAAGAGATTCAAATCTTTCAAGAAACTCTGCAATATTTAGTACCTTTATTGCAGAGTAAAATGGAAATGAGAGCCTGCTTGCTTGAGTATAGCCAAAAAGTGAAAGTACAAGCATTGTAATTGCAAGATAAAATATGTCGACTAATAAAAAAGCCACTGCAATGATTTTTGTCATATCTTTAAATATACAGTTTTTATTTTTGACAATATACGGATTTATCATTCCAATAGTAATTATTTCAGAGCTCAGTGAACACAGATATATTCCACCAAAAATAGACTGTGTAATATTTTTTTCTAAAACAGGTTTTAATGCTGCAGGGTCAAAAAATCTTAAAGAAATTATTATGATAATTGCAAGACTCAGGATTGTAATAAACGTTGTTATTTGAGCAAATCTTGCCAAAGGCTCTATACCTTTTTTAAGTGCGTAAAGACAAATAGTTAGCATTGTCACTATTAAAAAAAGAATTGGCGTTTGTGGCATAACAGCTGTTGCCATAAACTCAACAAACTGTGCAACTTGTATTGCTGTAATGTGAAAGAAAAACCAGATATATAGGATAGATAAAACTATAGAAAACCTTCCAAATACAATGTGAAGCATACTTGTAAATGTTTGATTTGGAAATAAATAGCATAGATAAATAAGTGGTAATGATACTAAGATAGAAAACGGATACATAAATACGACCGAAAGCCACACATCCTGGTTTTTTGGCGGTGCATTGAATATTGGTAAAAATGTAAGTACCATCACTATTCTGTTTACAAAAAATAGACACAAGAATTGGTAATATGATATTTTTGAATTTGACATTTTAACTTATACCACCCAGCATTAGAATTTTTTATTGAAGACAATAGGTCTTTTTTTCAAAATTCGCCAAGGGAGTCGGACAAACACGTCTTTGAGATCATGGACCACAACTGGAGCTATAGGTGCAAGATAGTTTATTCCAAATGATTTTAAGCTACAAAGATGAATTATCATTAAAATCCATATAAGCATTATTCCGTAAAGTCCACATATAGCAGACATTATAACACACGCAAATCTTATAATTGTGGCTGCGTCGGATATTGCAGGAATCATAAAAGTGGATATTGCAGTAAATGCAACTGTTACAACCATTGGAGCACCGATAAGCCCGGCTGAGACAGCTGCCTCACCAATGACAAGTGCACCAACAATGGAAATTGCTTGACCTACCGGCCGTGGAAGCCTCACACCAGCTTCTTTTAATATTTCGTATATTACAAGCATTGTAAGTGTTTCTGCAAACGAGGGGAAAGGAATACCTGCCTGGGCGCTTGTGATGCTGATTAAAAGTGATGTTGGTAAAAGCTCCTGATGAAACGTTGTAACTGCAATGTACAGTGCTGGCAGGGTTGTTGAAACAAAAAATGAAAAGTATCTCAAAAGCCTTACAATACTGTAGTAGTACGGCCTTGAATAGTAGTCTTCACTTGTCTGAAAAGCTTCAACAAATAAGTATGGAACTGTTAAAGCAAAAGGTGTTCCATCCACAAGTATTGCAACCCTTCCTTCCATAATTTTCCCGACAACTACGTCTGGTTTTTCTGAATTTCCAACAGTTGGGAAAATAGAGTATTTACCATCTTCTATAAAAGATTCTATATATCCTGATTCGAGAATGTACTCCATATCAATCTTTTCGAGGCGTCTTTTTACCTCATCTACAAGTTCTTTTTTTGCAATTGATTCTATATAGCATATTGCGATGTCTGTTTTTGATATCTTTCCAATTTTGATTGACTCAATCTTAAGTTTTGGGTCGCGTATCTTTCTTCTGATAAGTGCTGTGTTTGTTCTCAAGTTTTCAGTAAAACCTTCCCTTGGTCCTCTTACAACAACCTCTGTGTTTGGTTCCTCAATTCCGCGGGACTCCCATCCTCGTACAGATATCAAAAGACATCTGTCTATACCTTCGATAAAAAGTGCAACATCACCGCACAATATACAATGAACTGTCTTTGCCCAGTCACTTTCTTCTGTTATACAGTGGCTGTATAGAATGTTTTCTTTAATAAAGGTATATACCTCTTCACATGTAAATTGTTCCTTTCTATAAATACTGATATCTCTCATGAGAGGTTTTAAAATGTGTTCATTTATTACCATCTTGTCAACAAGCCCGTCTATCATAACAAGAAAAGCTTTTATATTACTGCTTCCTATCTTGAATTCTCTTATTATAAGGTCACTAAAGTTTCCAAATTCGTTCCTAATGTTTTGAATATTCTGGTCATAAGATGGTGTGATTGAATTTGAACCAGAATTTTTTTTCATCTTTTTCTCCAGCAATATATTTTCTGATAATAATTTTGCCCTGTAAGAAAAAATATTATACCATTGAGGTTAATAAGTGTTATAATTCTTTATAAAAGAGGTGGTAGATAAATAGTGTTAAAGATATTTATGGGATAGAACTTAAACAAAGCCTATGAAATAATCCCTTTGACTTTTTTGCATGATTTGGAGTATAATAAAATTTGTTTTATCGAAAAATTAAGCAATGAGATTTTACCTTCTCCAAGATAGAGATAAATTGCTGAAAATGTGATATAATATTCCTCAGGTGTTTAAAATGTACAAAATACAAAACCATATAAGATATGATTAACAAACATCAAGATGGAAGGTACCTGTATGTTGAGTTGCCAGCCACGGTTTTAGGTAAGAAAATAAGTAAGTAAGGATAGTGCCAAGGCTAGGTGGTAGATGGTTTGAGATTGAGTATGTGTATGAAGGTAAGCAGCAGCTGAGAATTTTTGATTTGAGCAGGTATTTAGGGGTAGACTTAGGGCTTGACAATTGAAAGTTTCACCTCACAAAGAGGCTGCAGATGCGTGCATGTTAGCAAAAGTAGCAGGAAATATAGAGGATTGTATGTATGCAAAGATTGTGAGGTTGTGGGTATGTAGTAAATGCAGATATAAATGGATCGATAGACATAGTTGTAAGGGTAACTTGAGATGTTACCAAACTTTTTGCCAAGATTCCACCTCTTTAAGGTGGATTGTAGTTCACTGTATACTGAGTAACGAAAATATAGCTAAAATAGCATAACTTTTTTAGAGGGAGGAGGGCAGAATATGAAAAGAACATACCAGCCTCATAACAAAAGAAGAAAAAGAACGCACGGATTTTTGGTAAGGATGCGAACCAAAGGTGGAAGAAAAGTTTTAAAAAGAAGAAGACTCAAAGGTAGAAAAAGACTTGCGGTGTAGTGGAAGACCACTTTAGAGCAAAAAGTGGTCTTTTTACTTAAAAAACAAATAATTGCAATAAAAAATATATTAGCAAGGAAAGAAAGTGAATGAACAAGTTCTATTCACTAAAAAAGAATGAAGAGTTTGAAGCTTGTATAAAAAGAGGAAGGTTTGCTGTACAAGAAAAGATTGTTGTTTATTCGTTGAAAAATAAACTTGCGATTAGTAGGTTTGGGATTTCGATGTCGTCAAAGTTTGGCAAGGCAACAGCGCGAAATCGGTTTAAAAGGATTGTGCGTGCTTGGATTTTAGAAAACATTGATAAAATCAAGCAGGGGTTTGACGTTGTGGTGATTGCAAGAAAGATGAAAGATGATAAAGTAAAAGCAAGAGAGATTCATCTAAACTATTTTAAAGATGACCTTGAAAAAGCGTTTAAAAGACTGAGGCTTTTGAAAGAGGAATGAAAAATGAGTGTAAAAAAATATATTTTACTAACATTAAAATTTTTGATAAGATTTTATCAGAAGTTTATATCACCACTAAAAGTAATACCAAGTTGCAGGTTTTACCCGACATGTTCTGAGTATACACTGCAAGCAATTGAGAAATATGGGTTTTACGGACTATGGCTGGGATTTAAAAGAATTATCAAGTGCCATCCGTTTCATCCCGGTGGATATGACCCTTTAAAGTAGAAATAATTTGAAATTGAAATAAAAAGTTAGAAAATTAGAGGAGGAAAGAAATTTTGAACCCGACATGGCTTGATTTTTTAGCAATCCCACTTGGACGGCTTTTAAAGTTCATATACGACTTTTTACACGGCGCTCACATTCCAGGAAGCTATGGCATAGCTATCATACTTCTTACATTGATAGTAAGAGGGCTTCTTCTTCCTTTGTATATAAAACAGATTCAATCAACCTCCAAGATGGCAGAAGTTGCACCAAGACTTCAGGAGATACAGCAAAAATATAAGAACGACCAGAAAAAGATGCAAGAGGAGATGTTAAAACTCTACCAAGAGACGGGTTACAATCCTGCAGGTGGTTGTTGGCCGCTGCTTATACAGATTCCTATTTTGTTTTCGCTGTACTATGTATTTCAAAACCCGCTTGTGTACGTGCTTGGAAAATCTCATCAGTATGTTAAAGACCTTATAACAGGCGCAACAGGTTACAATATTACGCAAAGGATTGTAGATGAGGCTCAGAAGCTTGGTCTTGACATGCACTTTTTCGGGATAAACCTTGCCCAGAAAGAGCTAATAGTACTGCCTATTTTGAGCGCTGCATTTTCATTCTTGTCAATCCTATATTCGATGAATAGCCAAAAGAAGTTCAACCCACAGTATTCCTCATCCCAGTCAAATGTTATGGCAGAGAGTATGAACAGAAGCCTTATGATTTTCAGCCCTCTTATGTCTTACTTTATAGCTCTGCAGGTGCCTTCTGGTCTTGTGCTTTACTGGACTGTTACAAACCTATTTACAATCCTGCAACAGTTTATAGCAAACGAGGTTGTGTACAAAAAGCTGAAACACAAAAAAGAGGAAGAAGAGAAGAAAAAACAGCTCGAAAAACAGGCACTCAAAATGCAGGAGATTGAATCAGAAAGAGAAAAAATTGATGAGCAAGATGAAAGCAAAAAGACTAAAACCAGAACAGAAAATTCTCAGGACGATGATCAGGAAAGATTAAGAAAAAAAGAGCTTGAAAGGTTGAAACAACAAATTTCTGGTCAGCACAGAACAAGTAAGAAAAAGAAAAAATAAAAAATTTCTTGTGCGGAGGAGAAATTTTTATGAAATGGGTAGAAAAAACTGCAAAGACGGTGGATGAGGCAGTTGACCTTGCTTTGAAAGATCTTGGTATATCGCGTGATAAGGCTGAAATTGTGGTGATTGACGAGGGGTCGAAAGGAATTTTGGGGATTATTGGTGCGCGTCCTGAAAAGGTAAAGGTGATTGCAAAACAGACGCCTGAAGAAAAGATTGAAGAGTTCTTGAGAAATGTTCTTGATAACATGGATGTCAAGATTGACAGGATGGATATGGTAAGAGATGGAGAGTTTATAAAAGTGAATCTTTTTGGGAAAAATACGTTTAAGCTTATTGGCAAAGATGGAGAGGTGCTTGATGCTCTTCAGTTTTTGACAGGTGTAGTTGTCAACAGAGGAGTAAAAGAAGATGAAACTGTTAGAGTTCTTCTTGACTGCCAAAACTTTAGAAGAAGGAAAGAAGAGCGGCTTAAGAAGCTTGCACTGTCGCTTGCAGATAAAGTGGCAAAAAGTAAAAAAAGTATCAAGTTAAGACCTATGACTCCATACGAAAGAAGAATAATTCATACTACTTTGCAAAATCACAGGTTTGTCACAACATACTCAGAAGGAGAAGAACCTTATAGAAAGGTTGTCATTACATTAAAATAAATTGATACGAATTTAAAAAGCAGGGTAAAATACTTTTGCCCTGCTTTGTTTGTATTCTAAAATGTTTTTAAAAGAGGGGAAAGTAAAAGATGGAGTTTGACACAATAGTTGCAATTTCAACTCCAATTGGAACAGGTGGAATAGGGATTGTTAGAATATCAGGTAAAAATGCTTTTGATATTGCTGAAAGGATTATAAGAAGCAAAAAATACAATACAGTGAAAGACATTCCTATAAGGTATGCAGCACTTGTTGACGTGTACGATGGTGATGAGTTTATTGATGAAGCAATTTTGATAAAGTTTAAATCTCCCCATTCGTACACAGGTGAGGATGTTATTGAAATTCAGAGCCATGGGGGATTGGTTGTACTAAAAAGGATTGTGGAAACAGCAATTAAAAATGGAGCGCGTCATGCCATGCCGGGTGAGTTTACAAAACGAGCATTTTTAAACGGCAGACTTGACCTGTCTCAGGCTGAAGCTGTTATTGATATAATAAATTCAAAAACAAGGCTTTTGCAACAAAATGCTGCAAAACAGTTAAAAGGGTTGCTAAGCCAAAAAATTGAAGAGATCACTCAGCTTCTTTTGAATCTTGTTGCATCTATTGAGGCATCAATAGACTTTTCTGAACATGAGGTTGATGAAATTTCACACAGTGAAATTTTGAGCATAATAGATGCTGCGCTGGCAAAAATAGAGAAACTTGAAAAATCATATGAGACTGGAAAAGCGATAAAGAGTGGGATTTATACTGTTATTGTTGGAAGACCAAATGTAGGAAAGTCTTCGCTTCTTAACAGGCTATTGAAAGAGGAAAAGGCTATTGTGACTGACATACCAGGTACAACACGAGATGTGATTGAAGAGGTTTTAGACATAGAAGGTATTCCGATAATCCTTGCTGACACTGCAGGGGTAAGAAAAACAGATGACATTGTTGAAAAAATTGGTGTTAAAAAGACATTGGAAAGCATAGAAAGGTCTGATCTTGTGCTATTCATGGTAGAATCAAGTGGTATATTGCAGGATGATTTGGAGATTTTTGAGGCTATAAAGAATAAGAGGTTTATTGTTATAGTAAACAAAATAGATAAAGAAGTAAATATTTCACAGGATGACATTAAAAGGGTTTTTGGGAAAGAAGGGATTTTCATATCTGTGGAGCATGACAAGAACTTGGAACTTGTTGAAAAGGCAATTGCAAATGAAGTTTTAAGTCAAAACCTTGAATCACAAGATAGTGTGCTTATAACAAACCTTCGTCACAAAGAACTTCTTTTAAAAGCAAAAGAGTTTTTACTTTCAGCAAAAGAAAACCTGTATACAGTGCCACTTGATATTCTTTCAATTGACATAAGAAATGCACTTGATAGTCTTTATCAAATAACTGGAAGAAATGTTACAGAAGATATGGTAGATAGGATATTTTCAATGTTTTGTATTGGCAAATAAAATATTTAAAAAGGGGGGTAAATCTTTAGATTATGGAATTTGTTGCAGGTGAATATGACGTTGCGGTTGTTGGAGCTGGACATGCAGGAATAGAAGCTGCGCTTGCATCTGCTCGGCTTGGACTTAGAACCATCGTTTTTGCTATTAACTTAGACTCTATAGGCAATATGCCGTGCAATCCAAGCATTGGCGGGACAGGTAAAGGACACTTAGTTCGTGAGATTGACGCGCTTGGTGGTGAGATGGGTAAGGCTGCAGATGCAACAGCAATTCAGGTACGGATTTTAAACAGGGCAAAAGGTCCTGCGGTGTATTCACTGCGAGCACAGTGTGATAGAAGCCGATATAGGCTGTATATGAAAAAAGTACTTGAAAATCAAGAAAACCTTGATATAAGGCAAGCAGAGGTATGCGAGGTTTTAGTAGAAGATGGACGTGTAAAGGGTGTTAAAATTACAACAGGCGCAATTTTTTTAGCAAAAGCGGTTGTGCTTGCAACAGGTACGTTTCTTGGTGGAAGGGTAATAATAGGTGAGACTGTTTTTGATAGTGGTCCTGACGGTATGCATCCAGCAAGATATCTGACAGAAAATCTTAAAAAACTTGGAATTGAGATGATGAGGTTCAAGACTGGCACACCTGCGCGTGTTCACAGAAGGTCTTTGGACTTTTCAAAGATGCAGATTCAGCCAGGAGATGAAAAGCCTTTGCCCTTTTCTTTTGAGAATGAAGATAATTTTAATATTGAACAAGTGCCTTGTTATTTGACATACACAACAGAGGAAACTCATAGAATAATAAGAGAAAACCTTCACAGGGCACCACTTTTTACTGGTCTTATTTCTGGAATTGGGCCAAGATACTGTCCTTCGATTGAAGATAAAATTGTAAGATTTTCAGATAAACCAAGACATCAGGTGTTTATTGAACCAACAGGGATAGATACAGACGAGATGTATGTCCAAGGAATGTCAACCTCTTTGCCAGAAGATGTGCAGGTGAGGATGTACAGAAGTGTGATAGGGCTTGAGAATGTAAAGATTATGCGACCTGCATATGCAATTGAGTATGACTGTATAAACCCATTACAACTTGAACCTACGTTGCAGTTTAAGAAAATAAAAGGGCTTTTTTCGGCCGGACAGATAAATGGGACGTCAGGATACGAAGAAGCAGCTGCACAGGGAATAATTGCAGGTATTAATGCAGCAATGTATGTCAAGGGAAAAGAAATGATTGTTTTGGACAGGTCACAAGCTTACATTGGAGTTTTGATAGACGACCTTGTAACAAAAGGGACAAATGAACCTTACCGTATTATGACATCAAGAGCAGAATACAGACTAATTTTGAGGCAGGACAATGCAGACCTTCGTCTTACTGAAATTGGTTATAAGATTGGGCTTATATCACAACAAAGATATGAAAAGTTTCTGCAAAAGAAAAAGATGATAGAAGATGAGATTAACAGGGTAAAAAATACTATAATACCGCCAAACGAAAAGGTAAATAATCTTTTAGTGCAAAAGGGTTCGTCACCAATCTCATCGGGTGTTAGGCTTTCTGACTTGTTAAAGAGGCCTGAGCTTTCGTATGACGATTTGAAGGATATAGATACAAACCGACCAGAACTTCCGTGGTATGTTCAGGATGAGGTTGAAATTGAGATAAAATACGAAGGGTATATAAAAAAGCAACTTGAGAGGATTGAACAGTTTAAAAAACTTGAAAATAAAAAGATACCAGAATGGATTGATTATAATAAAATTATTGGTCTTTCAACTGAGGCAAAACAAAAACTTTCGCAAATAAGACCTACTTCAATTGGCCAGGCTTCGAGAATTTCTGGTGTTTCACCGGCAGATATATCTGTTCTTCTTATCTGGCTTGAGACAGTCAAACACGACCAAAAAGATTAATTTTAACCTTTACATTTTAAAGGGGAAACGAAAAATGGAATTGTTGGATAAAGTTCTTGAATACTATAAGGTTAAAAATCCACTGGTTGTGAAACAACTTTTTATTAAGTATATGAATTTGGTACTGGAGAAAAATAAACTTTTTAACCTTACAGCTATAGAAAATGAAAATGAGTTTGTGGTAAAACATATTGCTGATTCTCTGTCACTGTTAAAATTCATTGAGGAAGATAACTCGTATCAAAACCCTGTTGCTATAGACATTGGCTCTGGATTTGGTGCACCAGGACTTTTTGTTAAGATTGCAATGCCAAGATTGAATATATTTCTCAATGACTCAAACAAGAAAAAGTGTAAATTTATGAATGAGGTAAAAGAATGTTTGGGAATTTCTGGTGTGACAGTTGTGTGTGAAAGAGCAGAAATTTTAGGCAGGAAAGAGGAGTTTAGAGAAAAATTTAGGTTTGTATTTGCTCGTGCAGTTGACAGATTGAATGTCCTGTGTGAATATGCTCTTCCGCTACTAGAAATTGGCGGTGTTTTTTTAGCTCAAAAAGGATTTGAATGTGAAGATGAAATTGACACTGCGAAAAATGCAATTGAAGTTTTGGGTGGAGAAATTTATAGTATAGAAAAATTTGTGCTTCCATACTCAGAGGAAAAAAGAAGTATTATTGTTATAAAAAAATTGCGACATACACCGTCAAATTTCCCCAGAAATACAAAGCAGATTGTAAAAAAACCCCTATAGTCAATGAGAAAATTGTTTTATCTTGTTTGAAAATGTATGAAAAATTTAGAAATTAAAAGAAGGATTTTTTTAAGGAGGGAAGAATATAAATAAATAGATTACCAAAGAGGATTTTTAAAGGAAGGGGAAAATAAAAGTTGTTTTCGCTTTTGATACGTCAGGCAAACAAGGGGGATATTGAAAAAGATATATATTACATTGAAGATGTTCCAATTGAAAAGGTTTTGCCAAATCCATATCAACCAAGAATTAATTTTGATGAAAGACTTATTGAAGAGTTGGCTGTATCAATAAAAACTTATGGGCTTTTGCAGCCAATTATTGTGAGGAAAAAAGGTGAATTTTATTATCTCATTGCGGGCGAGCGAAGACTCAGAGCTTGCAAACATCTGGGCTATAGTAAAATTAAAGCAGTTGTGATAAATGTAACTGACATTGAAAGTGCAATTTTAGCGCTCATAGAAAATATACAACGTCAAGACCTTGACTTTTTCGAAGAAGCTCAAGGTTACAAACAACTTGCTGACGAGTTTGGTCTCACACAAGTCGAGATTGCAAAAAGAGTTGGAAAAACCCAGTCCGCTATTGCTAATAAAATTAGGCTTTTACAGCTACCGGCTGATATAAGATGGATGATACGTGAACATGGTCTTTCAGAACGTCATGCGCGTGCTCTTTTAAAACTTGAGTCGCAGGAGGATATGAAATATATACTATCGCGAATAATTGAAGGCGGTCTTACTGTTTCACAGACAGAAAGACTTATCTCTGATTTTCTTAGTGGCAAAAAGGCTAATAAAGCTTCAAGAGTAATTAAAGTATCTATGAACGATTGCAGAGTGGTATATAATACCATAAAAAAGGCCTTGAAAATATTCCAAAAAACTGATATAAATTATGATATAAAAGAAAACAAAACAGAGGCATACTACGAAATAATCGTTAGAATAAATAAAAAATCCCCGCAGACCTCCTCATAAAAGAGGAGGTACTTTTTTGCAAAAAAAGTGCAGAAAGGGATTGTCCTTTCTGCACTGACTGTTATTTTATTATTTTATTACTTAATTATATCGAGTATATCGCTTGATACAAAGAATTTCTTAGCAGATGGGATATATACACTGACAAATTTTAATTTGTACTGGTTTGATCCCTCAATAACAATGTTTTTGTTCTGTGGAATGATATATGTTTTGTCACCTTTATTTATTAAAAGCTGTATATTGGAAGGATTGCTGTTATCAATTGAGACCTGATATCCCTTTTCTTCTAATTCTATGTTAGATAAATATGCATTTTCATTGAATGAATAAAGGTCAATACCTAAAATCTCACACATGTAGTCACAAACCTGAGTGTTATCTATAACTCCTCTTGGGATATAATTTTTTGGATGGTATGCATAAAGTACCACTTCTTCTCCTGTATGTTCATCAGATGTCCAACCAATATATGACCTTTTACTTATCATCTGGCCAAGCACTGTGTTTAGTTTACCTTGCGGAGCTGACTTAATTGCGTTTATCTCATCCTGTGTGAGGTCATCAATTCCGTAATATTTTGAAACAATCTTTTTGATATTCTCATCTGTTCTGTTATTTCCAAGAAGTTCTTCAACTCCTAATCCTGTTCGTGTAGCTTTTCGAATATATTTCAAAAGACTATTTAACATAATGCTGTCAATAGATACACCTCTTGTGCCAAGTGTCATTCCTCCATTATTATGGTCAGGGACTATTAAAACAGCTGTATCTTCTCTTGATTTTGCAAAGTCTAATGCCACTTTGACTGCTTTGTCAAAAGCCAAAACTTCTGACACAACTCCGACAGGGTCGTTTGCATGTGATGCCCAGTCAATTTCACTTCCCTCAATCATTAAGAAAAACCCGTTTCTATTCTTAGATAGAATATAAAGCGCTTTTTGTGTCATCTCTGCCAAAGATGGTTCGCCTGCATCTTTTCTGTCAAAATCATAATGCATAGCATCCTGTGCAAACAAACCCCAAATTTTTTGACCAGAATAGTTTTTTGCGTCATGCCAGTTTGTTGTAACAAAATATCCATTTTGTCTCAGGTATCCTACCAAATCTTCTTTGTCTTTTCTTTGATTCTTATCGATATACTTGTATCCTCCACCAAGGACAACATCAATATTGTTGTAAACCATCTGTTCAGCTATTGATTCATAATCGTTTCTGTTATCTGTATGTGAAGCAAATGCAGCAGGTGTTGCATGTGGAAATTGACAAGTAAAAACAAGACCAGTTGATTTTCCTAACTTTTTAGCCGCTTCCAATACAGTTATTATAGGTTTATAAAAATCTTTTTCATCAACCTGACCAACTCCAGGCATTGAAACCATCTCAGGATAAATGGAAAGGTACCTGTTTTGTGTTTTGAAACCTGTTGCATAGGCTGTTGCAGCCGGTGCTGAGTCAGTAATAGGATTGTTAGCAGAATATGTTCTTATAAGACCACATGCAAGTTCGTCCATTGCTAATGGTTCGCCATCTTGGTACCAGCGTGCAAGTGTTGTGTGTGCTATTGTCATACCATCAGGAATCATTAGAATCACATTTTTTACTCTGTTTTCATTGTCGTTTGTATCTTGCTGGGCAAATGCAAAGGTTGATAAGATGAGACATAGGATTAAAATTGATGTAATAAGTATATTTTTTCTTTTTACAAAAACATTTTTCATTTACGCTGTTCCCTCCTTGTTATTGTTTTGTAAATTTTATTTTACTGATATATAATTTTTAGCAACAATTGCCTGACCTTCATCAGAGAGAACAAAATCTACAAAAGCTTTTGTAACTTTACTTGGGTTTTTGGAAACTAAGAAGAGAAACGGTCTTTTAATTTTATATTTCCCAAGTTTAACATTCTTTTCTGTTGGTTCTACACCTTCAACCTTAACACCTTTTACTGTGCTATCTAATACACCAATCGATATATATCCAATTGAATTTTCATCCTGTGAAACTGTTGTTTTTACAGCACCAGTTGACGGCTGGACAATTGCAGAGTCTGTAATTTTTGATGATTTTCCCATAACTATTTCTTCAAATGCACCTCTTGTTCCTGAACCTTCTTCTCTTGTTACAACAACAATCTTGGCATCTTTTCCACCAACTTCTTTCCAGTTTTTAATTTTGCCAGAGAAGATATCTCTTATCTGGTCAATAGTAAGATTTGATACTGGATTTGATTTATGAACAATAATTGCAATGCCATCTTCTGCAATTTTTATCTCCTGCCAGCCTTTTGCTGATAGTTGTTTTGATTCATCTTCTGTTAATTCTCTTGATGATGTTCCAATATCAACAATTCCTTGTATAGCAGATTTTATTCCAACAGATGAACCTCCACCCTGAACTTCAATTGATACTTTTGGATACTGTTGCATGAAATATCTTGCAAGCTCGTCAGCAAGTGGCTGGACAGATGTTGAACCTGCAATCATAATTCTTCCAGAAAGATTTGATGAATAAATCTGTGGAATAAATGTGTACTTTAGTTCTAAGTTTGATTCACCTTTTGCTGACATAACAGCATTTTTTGGTATTGTCAAAAGATACTGAGCTTTTGCAGTAAGATTTTCTTTTATGGTTATAACAAGCTTGTTATATGAAACCTGTGCAACAAATTGTACCTTTGTTTTTTTGTTCTTTAATAGTGTAATCTTATTAAAGTTTGGGCCTTTAGAAATGTCTTGAGAAAATGTAATCACAATCTGTCTTTGTGTAGTTGTTGATGGTAATGATTTTGACTTTACTGTTAAACTTTGTGAATAAGAGATTAGTGGAATTAGGCATATTGTTGATATCATAAAAACAAGTACTAATAATGAAATTAACCTTTCAAAAAGAGCTTTTTTCATGGTTTACCCCTCCTTAAAATTTTTTGCAATCTCTAATATACACTTTCAATGTTTAAATTTTATTAAATCAACGTTAAATGTTTGTTTATTTTAGGTTAAAGTTTAGTTAAGGTAATATTAAGAGTATGTTAAAGATGTACTTAAAAATTAATCAAATGTTCCACGTGGAACATTCTTATGATATAATTTAATTAAAAAACTTGAAGTGAGAAGATGGAAAATGGCAAGAATTGTTGCAATTGTTAATCAAAAAGGTGGTGTTGGGAAAACAACCACCTGTGTTAATTTGTCTGCTGCTATAAGTAGAATGAGCAAAAAGGTTTTGGCAATTGATTGTGACCCACAAGGTAATCTCACAAGTGGGTTTGGAATAGACAAAAAATCTCTTGGAAAAACAACATATGATGTTTTGATAGGAAACTGCTCAGCTGACGAAGCTATTGTAAAAGAAAAGTTTGAGAATTTGAGTATTCTTCCTGCAAATGTGAACTTAGCTGGTGCTGAAATTGAACTTGTGTCAATGATTGCAAGAGAATTTAGATTAAAAGATGCTATTGAAAAGATAAAAGATGAATATGACTATATTTTTATTGACTGTCCGCCATCATTGGGATTATTGACTATTAATGCATTGGCAACCTCCAACTCTGTAATTATACCTATACAATGTGAATATTATGCTTTAGAAGGATTAAGTCAGCTTTCAAATACGATTTCACTTGTAAGAAAACATTTAAATAAGAACTTAGAGATTGATGGTGTTGTTCTTACAATGTTTGATTCAAGAACAAATCTTTCGTTGGAAGTTGTTGAAGAAGTAAAAAGGTTTTTTGGGCAGAAAGTGTTTTTGAGTTTAATTCCAAGAAATGTAAGACTTTCAGAGGCACCCTCATTTGGTCTTCCGGGTATATTTTATGACCCTGAATCAAAAGGTGCAAAAGCATACATAGAACTTGCTGAGGAGTACATAAACAGAATAGAAAATACATTTTCAAGGGGTGCGATATAAATGAAAAAGAGGCTCGGAAGAGGTCTTGATGCCCTGTTTGGGGATGAATATTTAGGTAATGAGAATGAGTCGACAGTTGAAGAGGTTAATGACCAAAATATTGAGCGAATAGAAGAAATTGATATCGATTTAATTGAGTTATCTGAAAATCAGCCAAGGAAAATATTTAATGATGAAGAAATTGAGGAACTTGCAAACTCAATTAAAAGTGTTGGGTTAATTCAGCCTATTGTGGTTCAAAAAAAAGATGGTAACAGGTATATTTTGATTGCAGGTGAAAGAAGATTAAGAGCATGTATGCTTGCCGGTATCAAGAAGGTTAAATGTATTATAAAGAAATATGAAAATCCTTTTGAGATAGCTTTGATAGAAAATATACAGAGGAAGGATTTAAATCCATATGAAAAAGCATTAGCGTTTAAAAAACTTATAGAAGAGTTTGGATACACACAAGAAAAGCTTGGGGAAAGACTTGGAATTTCGCGTGCAAAAGTTGCGAATACACTTCGAATTTTGAACCTTGGAGAAGATATAATAAACTTGATAATAGAGGGAAAAATTTCAGAAGGACATGCAAAGGTATTGCTATCAGTTGATGATGAACAGAAAAGAAATAAACTTGCACAGATTGTTGCTGAAAAGAATTTGAGTGTAAGAGAATTAGAAAAACTTGTCAAATCAAGCGATAATAAGAACGAGATTGAAGTTGAGAGTGAGATAATTCGGGAGATTGAAGAAAATCTGATGAAGCTTTTTGGACTTAAGGTTAAAATACAAAAAAAGAAAAATAGAGGGAAAATAGAAATTGAGTTTACGTCAGATGAGGAGCTTGAAAAGATAATATCTATACTCATGCCATAAAGCGAGACATCAACAAAAATCTATCCATGAAATGTTCCACGTGGAACATTAAAAACACATAGATAACATTAAATCATCGAGGGGGAAAACTAATGAAAGGTTTTATAATTACATATGCTTTTGAGATAATTATTTTTTGTCTTGCACTGAACATGATACTTTTTCTTGCACTCTTGATAGAAGTTACAAAAAACAAAAGTCTTAAAAAGAGGTTTATTGAACTTACTTCAAATCAAGATTTCAAAAATTTAGAAGATATCATAAGACAAACCAATGAAAAGGTTGAATATTTTGAAGAGGTCCTGAAAGCCTTAACAAAGAGTCACAGGACACTTAGTGAAAATACCAAACTGTGCATAAAAAAAGTGGGTATTATTCGATACGATGCATTTGAAAATGTGGGAAGCAGACTTAGTTTTGCATTAGCGCTTCTTGATGAGTTTGACACAGGAGTTGTGATAAACAGTATATATTCGAGAGAGGGTTGCAGTGTATATGCAAAACCAATAGAAAATGGAATTTCAAAGTATCCGCTTTCTGCTGAGGAGATGCAGGCAATTGACATTGCAAGAAAAAACTACATTTCAAAAGAGATAAAAGAATAATGATTATCACAAAAGAAAGGAGGGTACCTGCCAATGATGAAAAGTTTGTCATTGGCGGGGTGCAAGAATGGAGTTTTCAAAAAGCTTTTATGAGAGTATTTTGAATGGAATGCTTGACCTTGTAAGGGTCATTGACATAGATGGAGTTGTTGTTTTTTGCAATACCAAGATGAAAGAAGAATTTGGTGACCAGACAGGGAAAAAATGTTATGAACTTTTTTGCAAAGATTCGCGGTGTGAAGATTGCATTGCAACAAGGTCTGTGAGAGAAAATACACGGTTTATGAAGTATGCACATTATAAAGACAAGATATATTATGTAATAAGCTCACCAGTCTACGGTCAAAACGGGAAAGCAGTTGGAACTGTTGAGGTGTTCAGGGATATTACAGAACAGAGAAAGATTGAAGAAAGACTCAGACGCCAGAATGAGATTTTAAGACGTGATTTAGAGTTTGCAAAGAGGCTTCAACAATCCCTGCTTCCAGTAATACCAAGGATTGAAGGATACAGAATTACATACACCTATAAACCATGCGAAAGACTTGGTGGAGATTTTTTGGATGTCATTAGCATTGATGACAAAATAGTTTTCTATGTAGCAGACGTTGCAGGGCATGGACTTTTAGCATCAATGGTAACTATATTTGTAAAACAAAGTATCATTAAAAATGCGCATACATACATAAACTCAAGTGCACAAGAGATAATGAAAGGAGTTTTATTAGATTTTATTGAGATGAACTTTCCAAGCGAGATATACATCACAATCGTGCTTGGCATCTTAGAAAAACAGAGCGGAAAAGTAACAATGATTTCTGCCGGGCATGTGACAGAACCCATTTTGGTCAAAGCAAATAAGAAGGTAAAGATGTTTTCGATGAGAGGGCAGCCAATTGCATCAATTGACCTTGAACAAGGGTTTGAGATGAAAGAAACAATCCTTGAGAAAAATGACAAACTGATATTTTACTCAGATGGACTTATTGAAAGTAAAAACAAACAGGGTGAGATGTATGGCAAAAAAAGGCTTATAAAGAGAATACTGAGTATCAAAAACATAAATACAGAGCTTTTGATACGAGATGTGAGAAATTTTGTGTCAGACATAGATGACGATATAGCTGTTTTGATGATTGAGAAGATATAAAAGAGTGGGAAAGAAAAATGAGGTTTTTGAAATTTGTGTATAAACTGATTATTAGTATGGCTATAATTATTGCTTTTGTACAGACGTTAAATCTCTTTGGGATAGAGTATCTGAGTCTATATATGTTCATGAATTATAACTACACAAAAACGTATCCAAACATAAGATACTATGAAGATGTTTTGCCACTTAGAGACAAAGCTGTGGTTATTTTCAGAGGCAAGATAGGTATTTTAACAGATGATACAATAAAGTGGACAAAAATTGCATATCAAAACCATAAAGGATACTCAGATGGGCAGGTTGCAGTTGCATTTGTTGAAGGTGGGAAATATCTTCACATAATAACAGCATCAGAACAAAAAGACATTGTGTACCCTGTAACAATAAAAGATGTCAAAGCAAAAAATGGCAAAGTTTGCGTTCTTCTGAGCGACAAAGAAAACTATCTTATTGCCTATGATGATAAACAAAACATTCTTTATTCTGCAAAGATAAAGGAAGATGTCATAGATTTTGATATAGGAAATAATTTTGTTGTAGCCATTGTTAAAAGTGTATCAACTGGAGAAGTAGCAGTGTCATACATAGATAAAAGAGGGATTTTTATGTCAAGAATATTACCCTCTATCTTTATGAAAGTAAAAAAACTATACATCATACAAAACAATATTGCTGTTTGGGACGGTAAAATGCTCGATATATATGATATACAGCTGAAAAAAAGGAAAAAATCTTTTAGTTTTAGCAGTACTCCAAAACCTGTTGATGGAAACTCAAATATCTTAGTTTCGTCAAAAGAAATTCTTTCGTATAATATCTATACAGACAATTTTTCGTTCAAAAGATTATCATCATTTAATTGGGTTGTTGCGACAAACGACAAAATAGCACTGACAAAGGGCAACGAGGTTGAGATTTACTCATTGAATTTAAACAGATTAAAACAACTAAACGTAAATTCTTTTGGCTTTGTAAAAGCTGTTCTAAGTCAGGACAAGTTATATTATATATTTAATGATAGAATCGAATGTTATAAAGAAAGGTGGTAAAACTTCAATGCCAAACACAGTTGACCTTGTTGTGCTTGCAATAATTTTACTGGGCAGTTGGATTGGATATAAAAAAGGTATGCTTAGGATGGGGTTTAATATGGGGTCGTACATAATATCGTGGTTTGTTGCAGTGTTTGGGTACAAGTATGTCAGCAGCTTAATACTTCAATCACCAGTTCTTAGAGAAGCGATTTATAGTTTTGTAAGACAAAAGGTTGTAATTAAAGGGGATATTTTGCCAACAGTACCTCAGTTTTTTAAAAGTGCAATAATACAAGCTCAGCAAACGCTAAACAGAACTTTGCAGGATGCTGCAGCAGTTGTACTTGCAAACTTTATTGCGATGATTCTTGTCTTTGTCGGAACAAAAATTATAATCTCAGCGCTAAAAACATCGATTGGATTTATGAGTAAAGTTCCAGTTATTGGACAAATAGACCGTTTTTTGGGATTAATAACAGGAGTAGCTGTGGCGCTTGTAATAATCTATTTAGCTTTTTCAGTTCTTTATTTTTTCCCAAATGCTGAAATTTTCAAGACAGTCCAAAAGGGCATAAAGTCCTCAATGTTTGCCGAGTTTTTGTATGAGAATAATATAATTGTAATGCTTATGAGGCAATACTTGAAGATATAGATTTGCAATCTGAAAAATAAGGCAAAGGAGAAAAAAAATGAGAGTTGTCAAAGCTGAAATTATTGAAAAAGAAGTATATGATGTTATAAATAAAGCAGTATGTGTACTGCCAAGTGATATCAAAGATAGTCTTAACAATGCGTATGATTCAGAGGAAGGGATTGCAAAATATACATTGGAAAATCTTATAAAAAACATTAGCCTTGCACAACAAAAGATGCGACCTGTTTGCCAAGACACCGGTGCTGCAGTATTTTTTGTAGACATTGGCGAAGATGTTTTCATAGAGGGTTCATTAAAAGATGCGATAAACAACGCAGTTGCAAAAGCATATACAGATTTTTTCCTTCGAAAGTCCATGGTAAAAAGTCCAATTGAGAGGGAAAATACTAAAGACAACACTCCAGCTATAATTCACATTGATATGGTAAAAGGCGATAAAATTACAATACATTTTATGCCTAAAGGGTTTGGAAGTGAGAATAAAAGTGCGCTTTGTATGCTCGCACCGGCAGATGGTGTTGATGGGATTGAAAATTTTGTTGTTGAGACAGTGAAAAAAGCTGGTTCAGACCCGTGCCCACCAATTTTAGTTGGAGTTGGAATTGGCGGAACGTTTGAGCTTGCGGCACTTTTGTCTAAAAAAGCGCTTTTGAGGAAGGTGGGACAAAGACATCCAAAAAAATATATAGCTGAACTTGAAGAAAGGTTGCTCAAAAGAATAAACTCACTGGGGATAGGACCTGAAGGGTTTGGCGGGAAAACAACAGCGCTTGATGTTTTTGTTGAAGAATTTCCAACGCACATTGCAGGGCTGCCAGTTGCAGTGAATATATGTTGTCATGTCGCAAGGCATGTGAAGATAGAAATATAATTTAGAAATAACCAAATCAAACCGTTTTAAAAGGGGATATCTGATTACTGCGTTAAGACATCCCCTTTGAATTTTTTATCAAAAAATTAAGTAAGAAGACTTCATATTCTACAATATAAAGATGAATTGCTAATTATAGGCCAATATGCCTCTTATTTCACAAGAATGGCAAAATCCTGTGTATAGTACACATTTTCATAGTTTGGGTCAATGGCACATCCAGTACCAGCTACTTCAAAACTTTCTTCAATATTTTGCCTATGACCTTTTGAATTCAAGAGCATATGGTTAGCAAAAAAAGGTAAAAGTTTTGTCCCCATGGCAATATTCTCACCAAGTTTTCTATATAGAATATGGGCATCTTTGAATCTGTCCGAAGGAGTTTTATCAAAATTATCTGTGTGAGAAAAATAATTATATTTTGCCATGTTTTGCGAATGTATTTTCGCAAGTTCAGAAATATTATCAGAAAAACTTAAATATGGCTTATGGAGGAAAAATCTAATTGAATTCAAATGAAAAAAGTTTATTTTTTCAAAAGATGTAAGAATACTTGGTAATATATCTTTTTTCGAAGAAATAGGATGTTCATTTATTAAAAATTCATCCCAAATAGTTTTTTCTACCATAAAAATTCCACAAACGTTATTTGGCTTTGCAATCCTGTCGAAAAACAGAAAAACATAGTACGAGTTTTTTACAGCGGCTACGTCGTAATTGACTTTTAAATTGCTATCAAAATAAGTATAAGTTGAGTTTTTTCTGATTATTACAAACTTATCTATAAAAGAAAGCTTTGATTTTTTTACAGCATCAACATTCGACCCAATCTTTATATTGCTTAGTCCAGAAAAGAATTTCGAGTTTGTATAATAAAAAACAAGCTTATCATTTTTAAACCCTGCAATAAAAAAGTCAGCAGGATTTCCTGACACAATAAAAGGAAAATCAAAAGGACTTTTGAATGTTTGCACATCCATATCAAAGTAGACCTTGTCAAAATATGATTTAGGGCAGAACATATATACATTTCTATTTTTAGGATTTTCAGCAAAAACGAAACCATAGTCAGTAAGCCCTACAGTAATACTAACAATAAAGATTGTTATTAAAGATATTAAACAGTGGTAAAACAAAAAGCATTTTTTAATAAACATTTCTGTAGAATCACCCAGCTGATAAATTTACTGTAATTTAATAATACCACATATAATGAAACATACATAATAATTATTTTTAACAATAATTTAACATATCTAAAACTTCTTTTTAACAAAAAAGAAGTAAAATTCATACTGAAAAAGCGAAAAGGGAGTTGAGACAAAAGATGAATGCATTAAAAGAGGTAACAAAAATAATATCAGGATCATTAAAGTCACGCATCATGTTTTGGTTTGTCGTAATATCGTTTATACCAATTGCAATATTTCTAATATTCTCAATAAGACTTATTCAGAATGATGCCGAAAAAGAAATAAAGTCAAGATTAGAAAGTGCAAAAAATGTTGCGTTACAAGAGATAGAAAGGCTTTGCAAGCTATCCCTTGACTATAGCATTCTTATATCAAATAATCCACAGCTCAGAGAAGCAGTTGCTAAAAAAGAACATCTCAAGGTTGTCCAGATAATTTCACCTCTTGCAAGTGAACTGTCTATACACCAGATTGTTGTAACAGACAATAAAGGCATTTTGATAGGGCGAAGCGATATTCTTTCAAAATTTGGGGATGACATGAAAGATGATTATTTGGTCAAATGCGGTCTTGCACGACTTAAATATACATCTGTTCAGTGTGAAAATGGTACAGTTTATATAAAATCAGTGTCAGACATAGTAAGTAAAATGTCTGCAAACAACATGCAGGTAATAGGCACAATTATTGTTGGGTATAAACTTGACAAAAAATTTGTTGAAAATCTTACACAACTTACTAAAATGGATATTGCAATATTTCCAAAAGATTCAGGCAAAACAATTTCATCTTCTACAACCGGGAGGCTGATAGACAATAACAA
Organism: Caldicellulosiruptor diazotrophicus; assembly: GCF_017347585.1. Taxonomy (NCBI): domain Bacteria; kingdom Bacillati; phylum Bacillota; order Caldicellulosiruptorales; family Caldicellulosiruptoraceae; genus Caldicellulosiruptor; species Anaerocellum diazotrophicum. The sequence goes on along the minus strand of NZ_AP024480.1, from coordinate 2,568,787 downwards.
CCTAAAATTAGTATTTTCGGGACAATATGAATACATTGCCGCAAATACACAAAAGGGTAACTATCGCTATATTCTTATTCCAATCAGAAAAACTGAAAAGATGGATGTAGCTGGAGTTTTAGCGTTATTTAGTACAAATGCAATAGCGTCATCTTTTATAAAGACGTCTTTAAGATTTTCTATTGTTCTTTTAGTTGCAACACTTATCCTAGTTATAACAGTAAGTTTATTTGTATCAAATAGAATAACAAGACCAATTATTAAACTTGCAGAAAGTGCAAAGAAGATAGCATCAGGAAGTTTTGACATACAGATAAAAGTAGATAGAGATGCAAATGACGAGATAGCACTTTTAACACAGGAATTTTCGCGTATGGTTAAAAATGTTCATACTTATGCCACAAATATTGAACAGACGCTAAACACAACTCAGCAGTACATAGACAGACTAAACAAAATTGCATCTGAGGCAGCAAAGACAAGTAAAATAACAAGCGAACAGATAAAAGAGATTATAACGTTGGCAGAGAGTCAAAAAATGGTTTTCGAGCAAACAACACAGATGGTTTGTGAACTGGAAAGCCAGATTCAAAAGATGTTTGATATATTCAAAATGATACAAAATGAGATTTCAATGGTTTATGCAACAACATCAAAAGAACAGGAGTCTATAAAAATGCTAATTAATCACATGTACACTGCAAATTCAGCAATAATCGAGGTAGCAACCGACTTGAAAAAAGCAATAGATGACTTTAAGAGTATTGCAAGAATGTCGCAAAGTGTTTCAAGTCTTGCAGAGAGAATAAAGATAATCGCACTCAATGCATCAATTGAAGCAGCAAAGAGAAATATTCCAACATTTGAAGTAATAGCAACAGAGATTTCAAGGTTATCACAGTCAGCAAACCAGCTTGCTAAGAATTCTGTTGAAAGTATCGAGACAGGACTTTCAGCGTTTGAAAAAACAGGACAAAAACTTGAAAACGCGCTTTCGATTGTAAAGGAGGGTGCTGATATGGCAAAACGTTCATCAGAATCTTTGTCAAAAATAGAAATGACAAATCAGCAGATAAAAACAAAAATAGAAAATATTATAGATAAGGTTGCAAGCCAACAAGAAAAGATTTTTACCATAAACAATGTTTTAAAGAATCAAACGCAGGCTGTTTCGCAGTATTTTAAAACACTTGTATCCATAAGAGACATTTTTCAAAATCAAAAGAAAGCTGTCGACAACCTTATTGACCAGTTTTCAGATGTACATGAAGGCATAGTAAAACTTGCCTCAATTTCAATGGGTTCTAACGAAAATTTATAGTATTAATAAGATTTAGCATAAAGAGAAATAAAAGGAGGAATATTGAGATGAAAAAGGCAACAATCATATTAAGAAGGCTTTCAGTATTAATTTTGATGTTTATAGCAGTGAATATCATATTTTATTTTAGTCTGTGTATAAGCAATGAGATTTTTCTAAATCTATTTAAATCAGGGTATTGGTATACTATCCTTAGGCTATGTAAAGATTATATACTATTATTTCAACTTTTAGTTGGATATATGTTAACGCTTTTTACAGTTTTTATCATATAAAAAGTGGATTTCAGATGAAAAGTATAAGAAGGGCAGACTGTGCTGCCCTTTTTTTATGTTATATAATATAATTATATTGTTGCAGATTTTTTATTATTTCCAATTACAAGGTTATAAGAAGGTGTAAATGAATGCCGGGATTCAATCCGTTTGTAAATGATTTTAACAAACTAAGAAATTTTACAAGGATTGTATATCTGTATGGCTGCTATTCAAGAGAGGATGCTGAGAACTTTAACATTTCAAAAAGGACGTTTGACGATGAACTTCGAAGAATGAGAGTATTTTTGGGAGAAGACCAGTATTTTTCAGCAGAAAAAGAAGGGAAAAAATCCTTGCCACGTATTGTGGAAAACTTCTTCAGGGATGTTGAGAATCCTCTTATAAACATATATTTTTCAAAAACTTCAACTGCATTACAAACAACATTGTTTTTTCTGATATTACAGATATTAAGTTCATCAGAGAACAAAAAAGCAACTATGACCCAGATGTTAGATAAAATATCACAGGTGCTTGAACAAGATGTTGCTGATACCGATTTAGAATCAAGCCTTAAGAGAGTTTTAAAACAACTTCAAAACTTAGGTATTGTTAGGTATCTAAAAGATGAAAAGATGTATATGCTGTGCTCACAGGCAAAGGATGTTTTTGAGGAATTTTCAATAGAGGAAATAAAAGATATTTACATATCTATTTTGTTTTTTATAAACACGAATGTTCCTAACGTTCCGGGGTGGTATCTCAAAGAAAGTCTGGAGAAATACCTTTTAGAACTTGGGCAAGATGAGTTTTTGAAAGAAGTAGATGAACTGTTTTGGTTTACATACATTCCGCATCACTATATCCTTGAAGAGGAACTTGTATGGAAATTTTTGGTGGCAGCATCAAATAATAAAAATATAAGGGTTTGGTATTATCCCCGTCAAAAAAGGCAAATAACAGAATTTATATGTACACCTGTAAGAATAGTGTATGATGTGAAACTTGGCAGATGGTATTTTATGGTATTAAAAGAAGATGATTTATCAGCTTTGCCGGTTTGGCGTATAGAAAAGATAGAGATTTTACATGATAGTTTTGACCCGCAAAAGATTATGCATTTGGCAAAAAAAATTGAAAAATGTTTTTTTGTATCTGTTCCATGCAGAAGAAAAAAATTAAAAAAGATTAGGATTATGTTTAAATGTCCAGCAGAGTCGCAATACAATTTTGTGCTCGCAAGAGTGAAAAGAGAGCTCAAAAACGCGAAAATAACCAAAATTGGTGATGAATCATTTGAAGTAGAGTATGAGATTAGCAATATAAAAGAGTTCAAAGGATGGCTGAGAAGTTTTGGTGAAAGATCAGTTGTGCTGGATGATACAGAAGCTGGGATCAAGCTGAAAACAGAAATGATAAACGAATGGAAGGAGATCTTGAAAAACTATGGAGATATTTATTGAACCAAAAAGCACGTTTTACAAGGCATTAGAAGATATTATAAACAAATCTTACAAAAACAGTATGATATCACGCAAAGAGATTTATGATATTTTAACAAAATACAATTGTAATTTTCCAGTAATTGAAAACAGGGTGTTTGCTAGAAATGATTCATATCAGAAAAATATTTATATTCTAAAACCTTATGGAGACAAAACTTACAGACTTAGAATAAATACAAAGATTGAGCCGTATATTACTAACATAGAAATAATGTGGTTAAAACTAATTATGTCAAGCAGGTATGCAGAACTTTTTTTAGGTGAGAACACCATTGATAAAATAAAAAAGCTAAATATTTTTGGTATTCCGTCAATTGATATTAATTTGATAGTTCCGAAGAACTATTCAAAGATTTTGGGAAGAGAAGATATAAAAATCTTAGCCCCAAAATTTAGAATGCTGTTAAAGAGTATAATTGAAAAAAAGATTGTACAATATACATACAAAACGCGAAATGGACAAATTTTTAGAGATATTGTTGGTATCCCTGTGAAGATTCAATATTCTCTTAAAGATGACATGTTCTATATCATTTTTTATTCTCTTGAACATAAAGCATTTGCTAAATGTATTATTCAAAATATTGAGAGAATAGAAATTAAAGAAGGAAGTTTTAACAGGGAACAAGTTTTTAAAGAGTATGAAATTTATCTAAAAAATGCAAAATCAAAGCAGCCAATAGTAATTGAAGTGATAAATACAAGAAATGCATTAGAAAAGGCTTTTTGTGTGTTTTCTTCTTTTGAAAAAAGTGCGCGATATTTGAAAGAAAAAAATAGACATGAGATAAGAATTTATTACTATGACTTTGAAGAAGCAGAGATAATCTCAAGAATATTGTATTTGGGTAAAAATGTTGTTGTAACACAACCTCAGCATATCAGAGAAAATATAATTTCAAGAGTAAAAAAAGCTCTAAAGACATACTGCAACAATTATATGGTTTAAATTTACTTTAAAATGGGTATATATTTTGTTAGAATTATAGTTATATTTTTATGTTAAAAAGGGCGTAACAATTATGGTAAAAAATAGAGTAGTCTTAACAATATTTACAATTATATTGATAATATTTTTTCAATCCTCAGCGAATGCTAGTCATCCTTCTATTAAATTTGAAGTTGATAAAAATTATCCACCATTTTCGTATACAGCAGGTGGTCGCGTTTATGGGTTTGCTATTGACCTTGTAAACCTTGTATTCGAACCTGACAAGTTCAAAATTGAGCTTTCGAGTGATACGTGGAGTCAGGTTTACAAAAAACTTATTGAAGGGGAAATTGATGTCACAGTTCCTGTTGCTATAGTTGAGGAGAGAAAAAAATATGTTTATTTTTCAAAACCAATATTTACCCGACATGTTGGATTATATACGCCAAGAGGATTTTTGAAAGATGTATCGCTTAAAAACCTTGAGAGATATAAGGTAGGGGTATTAAAATCAGATTATACAGAAACATTTTTAAAAGAGAAACTGGGGATAAAAAAGTATTATACCTACCCCACAATTGAAGAGTTGATTTTAGCATTAGTTAACAAAAAGATTGATGCGGCTTTAATGTCGCAAGAAATAGCAAATTACTTTCTCATCAAAAACAATTTGAATGACAAAACTCAGCTCAAAATCAAAAATATCTTTACTGTTAAAAGTGCGTTTGCAGTGAGTAAAAAAAGACCAGAACTTGTTTCATATATCGACCAGAGATTAGATTATCTTATAAACAAGGGCATATTTGATGAGCTATATTATAATTATTTTTCCACATATTCACCTGAATACTATGAAAGAAAAAACAAGCAAATATTACTAACAGCTTTGTATCTTTTACTTGTGATAATGTTTGCTGCATCAATGGCAATATTTGTAATGACAAGAATAAACAGAAGACTTGAACACGGCAAACAGGCATATGAAAAGTATGCTCAGCTTTTAGCAGAAAATGCAAATGCAATTGTTTTGACTCTCAACCTAAAGGGCGAGATAATATATTTTAACAGGTTTGCTGAACAGATTACTGGATATAAAAGTGAAGAGGTTGTGGGTAAAAAATGGACTGATATTTTTATCCCATCTCACAGGCGCGAGTACATAGAAAATCTTTTTAAAGAAATAGCTGAAAAGAAGGCTTTGAATAATCATGAAAATGAAATTATAACAAAAAATGGAGATATAAAATGGATTTTGTGGAACAACACTCTTATCGAAAGCCCATACTTAAATGAACATTTGATAATATCAACAGGACTTGACATAACACAAATAAAAAGGACACAGCAGCTTTTAGAAGAAAGCTATGAAGAAATTGAACAGACCAACCAGAAGCTTATAAATACCTTAGAGATTTTAAACAAACAATCAGAGATGCTACATGAAGAGAAAGAAAAATACAAGTTTTTGGTAGAAAATGTCTCTGACTGCATCTGGGAAATAGATTTTGATGAAAAGAATATTGAATTTTATGGAAAACTTAAAGACATTTTTGACATTGATGCTATAAAAGCTAAAAATGATTTTTTAGCATGGCTTGAGTTTTTCCATGAAGATGACAGAAGTATTGTATTTAAAAAATTACAGGATGCTATACTTCTTCATGAAGAAAAGGTAGAATTTGAATCACGCATAAAGGATAAAAACGGGAACTGGCGCTGGATTTCTTCTCATGTTCAGATTTTATACAGTGCAGATGGCAAGCCTGAGAAAATTATTGCAGTAAACATAGACTGGACAGCAAAAAAAGAGTATGAAGATAAATTAGAGCACATTGCATATTACGATGCTCTGACAAATCTGCCAAATAGGAAATTATTTGAGGTAAAATTGGAAAATTTGATTAAAAAAGCTGAAGATGGAAGAATTCAAGGTGCTGTTTTGCTTATAGACATTGACAATTTTAAGGACATAAATGACTTATACGGGCATGAAGCTGGAGACGAATACTTAATAGCTGTGAGCAAGAAAGTTTTAGAATATCTCAATAGCATAAGTCTTGATACCTTTTTTGCGAGGGTTGGTGGTGACGAATTTGCGGTAATTTTGCATGGACTTATCAAAAAAGAACAGGTCATTGATATTACCACCAAGATTCTTGCCATCTTTGAAAGTGAAATTTACATAGAAAAAATAGAAGGGTATATCTTTACATCGGCTTCAATAGGTGTATCATTTTACCCTGATGATGGCAGAAACGTCAAAGAAATTTTCAGAAATGTTGACATAGCACTATCTTCGGCAAAAGAAAATGGCAAAAACGATTTCCAGATTTTCATGCCTTTGATGCTTATGAAAAATCTTAAAAAGATTGAAATTGAAAAAAGTCTCAAAAAAGCAATTGATGCTGACCAGTTTGAGCTTTATTACCAGCCAGTTATAAATTTAACGGATATGGAGATTCATTCTGTTGAAGCTCTTTTAAGATGGCATTTGACAGGAAAGGGTATTATTCCACCTCTTGAATTTATCCCTGTTGCAGAAGAAAGTGGGCTTATTGTAAAGATTGGTGAGATGGTCATAGAAAAGGCCTTTTCAGACCTAAAAGAGTGGGAAAACAAGGGAATTAACTATTTACACATGGCAATAAATCTTTCAGCACGACAATTCAAAACAAAGTTTTTTGAAAATATGATTCAAAAGCTTATTGAAAAGTATGAAGTAGATCCCAAAAAGATTTCATTTGAAATAACAGAAACAGGTGCTGTTGAAAATTTTGATGTATCTCTCAAGATTTTAAGTTTTCTTTGCCAGCTGGGGATAAAATTTATGATAGACGACTTTGGGACAGGTTATTCATCTTTGATTTATTTAAAAAAGCTTCCAATTGGAGGAGTTAAAATAGACAGAAGTTTTATTTCAGAGATAGAATTTTCAAAGGAGAGCAGAGCGATTGTTGAGGGAATAATATTGATGGCTCATAGACTTGATTTAAAAGTTGTAGCAGAGGGTGTTGAGACTAAAAGAGAGCTTGAGATATTAAAAGAAATAGGATGTGATTTTGCGCAAGGGTATTTGTTTTCAAAGCCTGTGCCTAAAACAGAGATTGAAAAGCTTTTGATAGAAAGAAAAATAACTGTTTAAAAAGGATTACAGAGGCTGCCAAAAAGGCAGCATATTTTTTTTAACATATTAATTTTCGCAAAAAATTTGACATTAACAAACACTCATTTTGGGTATATAAAATTTATGTGAAATCTTTTCTTTAAAACAGATTACAAAAGCTTTTTTAGAAAGAGGGGAATATTCAAAGTGGGGTTTGTTTCAATTGAAGTAAAAGAACTTGTAAATATTCTTCTTAAAAACATTAATATGCCTGATATTGTTACAAATGTTGAAATAGAAAAAAATGAGGTTACAGTAAAAGTAAAACCTGCAGCATTTTTGCCACATATGTCTTTAAAGTTTACTGTAGAATCTGACCATAACAAATTATTAATATTGTTTGATTCAACTAAAAGCCTCATTATATATGGTTTTTTGCTTGGAAGACTAAAAGATGAAAAGGTTGAGGGTATTAAACTTCTTAAAGACAGACTTGAAATAGATTTTCAAAAGGTTTTAAATTTTAATGTAAATGGAGTAGTTATAAATAGGCTTGAGGTTAAAAATGATGGTAGAATTGAAATACATTTTTCTTGTGCTTAAAAAAGCAAGCTTGCTAAAACAAATGGGCTGCTGTTAAAAACAGGTGTAAGCAGCCCATTTGCTATTTTTATTATTATCTTGACTTTACAATAAACTTTATAGCTGTTTTCTTCTCGCCGTCAATTACAATGTCTGCAAATGCAGGAATTACATAAAGATCAATTCCGTTTGGAGCAACTTTACCACGAGCAATAGCTATAGCTTTTACAGCTTGGTTTACAGCAGATGCGCCAACAGCCTGAAGTTCTGCTTCACCCTGCTCTTTTACAATTGCAGCAAGTGCGTTTGCAACCTTCTGAGGCATTGATGTAGCAGCAACTTTTAAAACTTCCATACAACCACCCCTCCAAATTGTTTTTTGATTTGTTACAAAGAAAATATTCAGGAATATATACTGATACAATATAAATTTTAGTAGAAAAAAGTATAATCTTGCAAGAGTCAAAATTGAATAAAATTTAAAATGTGTATTTGTAATTTCGTATAAGTTGGGTTAAAATAAAATTCAAATAAAAATTTATTGAAAAATGTTCAAGGGGGTTTTAACATTTTAACATTTTCAGAATTTTTAAACACAATAATACAAGAGAATAAATGGATATATACACATGAATTTTTAGAAAAGATAAAAGTACCTCTGCCAACACAAACTCAGCTCAAAAGCTTTGAGGTTGCAAATTCATTTTACAGAGATTTTTTGCACATTGTATATGCTAAAGACATTCTTTGTATGCTAAATTCGCTCAAAATCTGGGCAGCAAATAACAATTTTGAAATTTTTTCTTTGCTTACAACAGATATGATACCAATAATCTGGCTTGGCGAAGGGTATTATGGTATAGTTGCAAAGTACAAGGAGAAATTAATAATTCCATGCGCACTTTACCAGTATTTTGAAGAGCTTTATATAAACTTTCCGATGTCTGATTTCGTACCATTTGACATATGTGAGGCGTATAAAAAGTTATTAGAGAATGAAGAAAATGTTGCAATGAATATTATTTATGCAAGAACAGTTGATGAGATAAAAAGAGAGTTTAAAAAGAATTTTAAGGAGTTTGAAATAATATTCAAAGGACCTGATTATTATGACCTTTATGTAAGTCCTATTACCAAAAAGTTTATTGTCGCACCTTTAAAGGAAATTTTAAAAGATTTTTTTCAAAATCAAATTATATATTTTACACAGCTTCTATCTTTTCAAGATGATATAAACAAAAAATGAAATTTCAGCTTCAAAGGGGTGGATAAAGATAAAAAAAGTAACAGTTACTTTTTATTCACAACAGGTACTGGATAGGTTCAAATGTATATTTGAAGATATTGATGTGGGTATATTTTCGCAAATGTCACCTTCATTTGAGATATTTGTCGATAAAGTTGTTCAAGTATTAAAGGCTATGAATTTGAATGTGCAAAAGGATATAATAGATGATATAATTATAGAAATTAAAGACTTTAAAGCAAAATACACAAACTCTTCAATAGATGTAACAGAGCTCTTGGACGACCTAATATTGCTTAATCAGAGAGAATTTTTAGAGTTCAGAATAAAATGTAATGTATTTTTGAAAAGCAAAATTGGAACTACATTGACAGCACGAAACATTGAGGTTTTGTATTTCCAACCTGATAAAGATGAAAATTTAAAACTTTTAAAAGAATATCTTCTTGACGTTCAACCAATCAAAAACGTGGCAGAAAAAGATTTTGGGTTTTTGAAGAAGGCTATTAATACCATTTTCAAGTAAAAAGTTGTGTTCAAAGCTTTTGAAAAGTGGTATAAATATTATGAAAGCTTATTTTTAGAAAAAGAGGCTGGTATTGTTATGAATAATAAAGATTATAAAAATAAAAACTTAATAAAATATGGTAACAGTCAAACAATTCTTGACTTTGTAGAAAAAAAGCTTTTAGAAAACGCGTCAATAAGAGAACTTATGAAAGATGAATATATAAGCTTTGGTGGAATAAGAGACTTTTTATATTTCAAGTTCTGCCCACTATTTTTTGGTTTATGCCCACATAGTAAAGACAAAAAAGATAGTTTTTGCAATACTAATTCGTGTTGGCTTGAAAAAATGTCTGATATGAATCCGGTGGAGGAAGATTATGACCATCAGTTTTTCCACAACCTTGTTAAATTGACTGTGCAACCAAGTATCTGTCCGGAATGTGGAGAAGATAATCTTGAACTCAAGTGGCAGGACGAAGGGTATCTTGCCAAACTTGGACTTATAAATTTTGCAGATGTTGCATACTTAGAGTGTAAAAACTGTAAGAAAAGGTTTATTACAAATCAAGACAAAATGGCTGTTGAGTTTTTGTTAAAGGTATTTCTTGCAAAGCCGAGCAAAAAATCGCCTGTGAAAGCTGGTCAGACAGTTGTTCTTCCAATTGACAAAGTTGGACTTGAAATTTTTGTTGAATATCTTGAAAAAGAAAAAGATATCAAGACCATATGGAAAAGGCTAGATCCTTTTTCAATATCGGACCAGATAGGTGAGCTTGACCTGAACATTGCTGTTGCAGACTTTATGTGTGAGTATTATAACATAGAATACGAAGAGAAAAATGAGTCAGACACATTTTTTGAAGACTTCGAAGATGATGATATCAGTTCAGAAAAATTTGATATATCAGACCTGTTTGATGATTTTGATGAGAAGTAAAAGATTTTAAAAGCTGCAGTATTTTGACTGTGGCTTTTTCTTTACAACTTTTACTCAAAGCGCATAATCATATGCTAATTCTGAAATATATTGAATAATATTACAAAGTTATGAAAGACAATTATTAACAATAAACAGATTCACAGAATTTTTGAACTTTAAAATTTTGATCAACAATTGTATCATAATAAAAAGAATCTTTGTGTTATACCAGCCTATTGAATTAGAGTTTTTTGAGAGGAAGTGAGAATATTGAACAAACTATTTTTAATTTTCAACCACCAACTTTCTAAAGAACAAGAAAAAGAAGCGAGAGAAGCTTTAAAGGTTAAAGAAATTATAAATCTTCCACCTAAGCTTCAGGATTTTTGGAGTAACATCCCACCAGATATAGAACTATCAGAAGAAATGTTTGATGATATCACAGCTTTTTTGCTTCAAAACAAAGGTGAAGAAGAAAACTTCTGCCTCATTCAAGGCGACTTTGGAGCAACAGTTTACCTTGTAAGCTGGTGTTTTAAAAATGGATTTGTGCCTATTTACTCAACAACAAAAAGGGCTGCAAAAGAAGTTGTAAAGTCCGATGGAAGCATAGAAATGACAAAGGTTTTCAAACATGAAAGATTTAGAAGATACATTCTGTGCAGGTAGAAAAATTTTGCTACTTACTCCTTGGATTAAAAATAAGCGAAATTACATATCCGAAAAACACTGCGGCAGAGATGCCACCAGCTGTTTTTGAGACTCCGCCAGTAAATGAGCCAACAATGCCTATTTTCGACACTTCTTCGATAGCACCTTTTGCCAAAGAATAACCAAAGCCGGGCAGAGGTACTGTTGCACCTGCTCCGGCAAATTCAACAAGCTTTTGATATATCCCAAGGCCTTGCAGTACTGCCCCAAGTGTTACAAACAAAACAAGAACTCTTGCAGATGTGAGTTTTGTTTTGTCAATGAGAATTTGCCCAAAGGCACAGATAAGCCCGCCAACTAAAAATGCTTTCAGATAGTCCATTTTTACTTTCACTCCTTTTTTACAAGAATCTTAAAAACATGCAATTTCTAAATCATTTCAATTGCAAGTGCATGGGCAATTGCAGGAATACTTTCTCCAAGTTGGACTGTTGATTGAGACATTAAAGCGCCTGTTGGCACAATCAAAATTCTTTCAAAAGTTTTCTCACGCAAAAGCTTGTAAAGATATCCACCAAAAACACAGGCAGAGGCTGCGCATCCGCTTGCTCCAGCGCCTGTATTTTGAGTTTTTGGATCAAACATCAAAATTCCACAGTCAAAAAGCTCATAAGAAAATTTTATTCCTTCCTTTTTGAAAAGTTGGTCTAAGATTTTTCTTCCAACGTACCCTAAATCACCTGTGATTATCATGTCATAATACTCAAAACTCCTCTTTGTATCAGAAAAGTGCCTCATGATTGTGTCAAAAGCAGCCGGTGCCATTACAGCTCCCATATTGTTTTGGTCTTTTATTCCAAAATCAAGTATTCTGCCAATTGTAAAGTGAGTAATTTTGGGAGAATGAAAACTATCTTCTTGCCTTATCAAAAATGCAGCAGCACCTGTTACAGTCCACTGTGATGTTGGAGGTCTTTGTGTGCCAAGCTCCAGAGGGTATCTGAACTGCTTTTCAGCTGAACAAAAATGAGATGATGTTGCAGCTATTACATTTTTCGCAAAATTTGCATCTACAAATATTGAAGCAAGCCCAACGCTCAAAGCAAATGTTGAACATGCGCCATAGATACCAATAAACGGAATGTCAAGGTCTCTTGCAGCAAAGTGTGAACTTGAAAGCTGGTTTAAAAGGTCACCGCTTAAAATCAAGTCTATGTTATCTGGGTTTTCCCCTACCCTTTGCACAAGCTTTGTAATTGCAATATTTAAAAGCTTTCCCTCTGCAAGTTCCCAAGACTTTTGTCCTGCATACTCATCTTCGATAACCATGTCAAAATATATTGAAAGAGGGCCTTGTCCCTCTTTTTTTCCAACAACTGTAAAACAGTCGGATATAGCCACATTTGATTCAAATCTGAATGTTGACCTTCCCAGCTTCATTGCAATGGCAACCTCACTTTCATATCATTGGGAATACTTTAACAAGGTAGTACAAAATCCCTACCAGTATGGATGTGGAAATTCCATATACAAGAACAGGTCCTGCAATCAAGAACATCTTACTTCCAACACCAAACACAAATCCCTCTTTTTTGTATTCGATTGCAGGCGAGACAATAGAATTTGCAAAGCCTGTTATGGGGACAATAGAACCTGCACCTGCAAAAGCACCAATTTTATCGTATACACCAAGGCCTGTCAAAAAAGAACCAAGGAATATCATTGTGATAGATGTAAGAACCTGTGCCTCATCTTTTGGAAAAAAGCTGCTGTAGAGATTCAAAAACGCCTGACCAACGCTGCATATACTCCCACCAACTAAGAATGCAAAAATACAGTTTTTGAAAGAATTTGTCTTTGGCTCATCTGCTTTTACAAGTTTCTGATATTCAGAAGCTTTCTTGTCTTTTACATTCACTTTATTATTCACCTCCTCAAACAAAGTCTCAAGATGATATTATTTTAAATTTTTTCGAAATTTATTCACAACCAAGCGAGATTTAGAACAATCTGATTGATATTTAGCGTAAAATACCACTCAGATATTACAAACAAACGTTCGAATAATTTTTGAAAATGTCCTTATAAAGAGTTTAAAATAGAAGCAGAAAGGAGGTGAGGTGAGGATGGCAGCAAAACCACTTGTAGGCTCATTGCAGCTCAAACTTGAAAACGGCACTACATCCACTGGAAAAATAAGACTCAAAACACTCTCATTTGACATCAAGCCAGATGCTCAAGATATGGATGTATATCAGGTTGGCCAAGCAATTGCAAGTCTTCAGTCAAAGCCGCTGTACACAATTATAAGAAGCAACAACTTTGAACTTTTATACTAATTTAGGAGTTCAAGCTGTCAAAAAGTACAAAGAATAGCTGAAAGGAGGTGAAATAGGGATGCTTACCCTAGTTTTGACATTCAAGCTTCAAAACGGCAAAAACTTTAGACTTTCCATCCCCGACCCAAAGCCAAACTTATCAGCTGCTGAGGTTGACAGTGTTATGAACTTGATTGTCCAAAAAAACATATTTGTAACATCAAGTCCGATTGTTGAAAAGGTATCAGCAAGAGTTGTTGACAGAGAGGTAAACACATTAATCGGACAATAAAAAGCATAAGATAAAGCGTGCCGACCTGACCTTTTTAAGTCTTGGCAGGTCGGCATGTTTTTAAAAACTTTTAGTGTACATAACAAACTAATGGATAGGAGGTGAAAAATATGCAAGATATAATTGCTAACATAGCCAACATAGGCTTTCCGATTGTGCTTTGCATCTATCTTCTCACAAGGTTTGAAAGCAAGATAGACAAGCTCTCAGAAAGCATTGACAAGCTTTCTGAAAAGATTTTGCAGATGAAAAACAATTGACATGCAAAAGAATGTTCGATATAATAAAAATATACTTTCAAAAATATGGGAAATAAAGCCTTTTTCAGGATGGTGATATTAATTATGAACAGCATTCCAAAAGACATCATATATTTTGTGCCGCAATATACAGAAAATGGCGACGGTGTTTTGATTCTTTTTTTGAGTGGAGAAAAGAAGGTTTTGCCAATGTCAATTCGAAGTTTTTCCAAAAAACTATATTCACTTTATGCAATAGATTGCCAGGCAATCAAAAAACTTATTTCCCAGCGGATTGGTCAAAAAAATCTTCTTCCCATTGTTCTTCCGGATGCTACCTTCATTCCTGTAAAGACAAGAAAAGCAGTTGTGAAAACAGACCCCATCTTTGGTTATGTAAACATGAGCCAGATATTTAAAATTGATGACAAAACCGACCACTTTGAGATGCTTTTGCGCTGCGGTGCAGTTCTGAGCTGCCTTGGTTCTGCAAAGTACTTTAAAAAGAGGATAACTCTTGCTTCTGTCATAACAGACTATCTGCAGGGTATCTGGGCGCAAGGCGCGCTTAAAATAAAAGAAGAGTGTGAGCTTGAGAATGTGTTTGGATTGGAGTAAAATAATGTAGCAGGTAAATTGCAATTTTTGAAGGGGAAGAAATGAAAATATGCAGCAAAACATTCAGGGCATGGTAAGTGATATAATCTACAGGAATTTGGAAAATAGCTATACAGTGTTTGAGATAATCTGCGACAATGAGGTATTCACAGCTGTAGGGATAGTTCCAGACATTGCTATTGGGGAAAAGGTAAGCGTGTACGGCGAGTTTTATGTTCATCCTGTTTATGGTCAGCAGCTTAAAGTAAGTTACCTTGAAAAGCTATTGCCACAGACAAAGGATGAGATATATCTTTATCTTTCTTCTGGAGTGATAAAAGGTATCGGGCAAAAGACTGCAAAAAAGATTGTTGATACCTTTGGAGATGACACAGCAAGGATTTTGCAGCAAGAACCAGAAAAGCTTTTGAGTATTCGAGGAATGACTCCTGAAAAGGTTGAACGAATAAGAAACATGTTTGCCTTTCAAAAATTTTTGAAAGATATCATGTCAATCTTTTCACAATATGGGCTTTCACAGAACCATGCAATGCGACTTTTTAAGCTTTATGGATTTTCTGCAATATCACTTTTACATGAAAATCCATATTTCCTTTTAGATGTATTTCCAGAACTTGACTTTAAAAAGGTTGACAGGCTTGCTCTTGACATGGGAGTTATGCCAGATGACAGAAGAAGAATATCTGCCAAGATACTTAATCTTTTGACATTGGCAGCAAATAACGAAGGGCACACCTGTCTGCCAGAAAATAAGCTCAAACAGCTCTGTATCAGAACCCTTGACCTTCCAGTGGAAAAAATAGAAGAGGCAATTGAAGCTTTAGCTCAAGAAAGAAGAATTGTGAAAGATGAGGTTGACTCTCAAGAGATGGTGTTTTTGTACGGCTACTATGAGTGTGAAAAGTATATAGCAGATAAAATTCTCTCAATACTAAAAGAATATGATGACATTGCTGATATAGATGAAAAAATTAAACAGTTTGAAGAAAAAAATTGTATCAAATTTTCGCCAAACCAGAAAAAAGCTATCAAAATGGCTCTGACTCAAGGTGTTAGCATTATAACAGGCGGTCCCGGCACAGGTAAGACCACAATCATAAAATGCATCATTCAGATTTTTGAGGGTGAAGGCAAAAAGGTTTTTCTTTGTGCACCAACCGGAAGAGCTGCAAAGAGGATGCAGGCAGCCTGTGAAAGAGAATCAAAAACAATCCACAGACTTTTAGAGATGACAGTTTTAGACACACATGTTATTTTCCAAAGAGGGCCAAATAATCCTTTAAAATGCGATGTTATCGTGGTTGATGAAATGAGTATGGTAGACAGTTTTCTTATGAACTGTCTTCTTGCTGCGACAAAACCGACAACCAGAATTGTCCTTGTTGGAGACAAAGACCAGCTTCCATCTGTTGGAGCAGGGAATGTTTTAAAAGATCTAATAAAGAGCCAGATTGTTCCTTGCGCAACCTTGACTGAGGTGTATCGCCAGAGCGAAAATAGTTTTATAGTTCTCAACGCGCACAGGATAAACAGAGGTGAATTTCCACACCTTCAAAGAGAGAGCGATTTTTATTTTATTCAGAAAAACTCTCAGGAAGAGATTTTAAAAACTGTAGTTGAGCTTGTGACAAAAAAACTTCCGAACTATCTTTCGTGTGACCCGATGACAGACATTCAAGTTTTGTGCCCTTCCAAAAAGGGAATTGTGGGAATGTACAATCTAAACCGCGTATTGCAAAAGTATCTCAACCCGCCACATCCATCTAAAAAGGAGTATGCTTACAAAGAAAACCTGTTTAGAGTTGGGGACAAGGTTATGCAGGTGAAAAACAACTATTCGCTGGAATATGAGATTGTACAGGGAGAGGAGAAGGGCAGGACCTCAACAGGGATATTCAACGGCGACATTGGAGTTGTAAAGGACATCGACAGGGCTCAAGGTGTTTTGGAAATTTTGTTTGACGATGAAAAGCTTGTGTATTATGACTTTTCGCTACTTGATGATTTAGAACTTGCATATGCCATGACTGTTCATAAATCTCAAGGGTCTGAGTTTCGCTGCATAGTGATGCCCATAGTTGAGACCTACCCCATTTTGATGACAAGAAACCTCCTTTACACTGCCGTAACACGAGCAAAAGAGCTCGTTGTACTGGTGGGTAAAAAAAGCGCATTAGAGTACATGATAGCAAACCAGAAAGAGGCTATGCGATATTCAGCACTTTGCGACTTTTTACTGCGCGGGCAATCAAATATGCAATTGCAAGTTTTATAATGTCGGGGATTATAAATGGCAGAACACCTACTGCGAAGGCTTTTTTGAGCGTCATATGCGCAGCCCATGACAGATACAAAAATCCAAAGACATAGATGATTGCAAGCCCTAAGATAAGTGCCAAAATTGAGTTTGCTACCTCATTTTTTATTGGCTTTTTTGCATTTATATAACTTGTAACAAACGCTGCGATTGGGAAAGCCATCAAATAACCGCCAGTTGGACCGGCAAATTTGGACAATCCACCTGTAAAACCAGCAAATACAGGCACGCCGACAGCACCTAAGAGGTCATACACAAGAAGACTAAAAAAGGCATATTTTGGTGGAAGAATTAAACTTGCGAAAAAAATTGCTAAAACCTGAAGGGTAAATGGCACTGGTCCAATCGGAATCGAAACTTGGCTACATGCAGCAACTATTGCCGCAAAAAGCGCAGATAAAATAAGCATTTTTGTTGTGTATGTGGTCTTTGCGTTTTCCATCTATTTTACCTCCTTAATGTAAACCAATAATTTAAAATGGTTTACTAAAAATATAACAGCTAAACGTAAGATTGTCAAGAATAATTGTTCAAATAAAAAAGGGGGGCATAGCAAAAGAATTTTACTTAAGCCCCTCATATCAAGAATTATTTTCGATTATAAAATTATCTGAGCAACTTCATTTGTCCTGTCAAGTGTAAATTTTGATTTTTTATCTTTAAAAGATACTTCATATAGTTGCAAAAATTAATAAACGGTTTTAAACATATTAAAATTTTTAATAAAATATATTTGCCTGGCTTCTAAATTGTGCTATAGTATTTATGGATGATATAAATATGAAAGCAAAAGAAGTTCTGGAATTATTAGAAATATCAAAACCAACCCTAACTAAGTATGTAAAAGAAGAGAAAATAAGAGTAACGGTTATGCCAAATGGATTTTATGATTACAACTATTTATACAAGGGTTTCAACTCCAAAACAAAAGAGGGATTTAGAAAATCAAATTGAATTATTAAAACAGTTTTGTTTTAATAGTGGCTATAAAATACACGGAGTATTCTCTGAACAAGCAAGTGGAATTAGCTTTGAAAAAAGAAATGAATTTTTTAAAATGCCCGATAGATATTCTTGCAGGTAAGGTACAAAGGGTTGTTATAGCCTATAAAGATAGGTTGAGCAGAGTGGGATTTGAATTGTTTAAACGCTTATTTAGAAAATTTAACACTGAAATAGTTGTTGTATCGGAAGTTGGAAGCAAGAAGCTTGATTCTCAGGAAATAATTGAAGAAATTATAAGTTTGCTCTACTGTTACAGTATGAAATTTTATAGCAAAAGAAAAATTCAAAAAATAAGAAAGCTTTTAGAAAGTGAGGTGTTTGAAGATAATACTCAAGAGGACAGAGCAAATACAGATAAACAAGAACCATGAGTTATGGAATTATTGTGATAAAGTGTGTTTTGCAGCAAAGAATTTATACAACTTTGCAAACTACACTGTAAGACAGGAATTTATAAAAAGTGGCAGGTGGATAAGATACAGAGAACTTGACAAAATGTTAAAAGACCATGAGAGTTATAAGAGCCTGCCAGCTCAGACTTCACAGCAAGTGCTAAGACTTCTTGATAAAAACTGGAAGTCATTTTTTAAAGCAATGAAAGAATGGGGCAAAGATAAAAGCAAATTTTTGGGTAGACCTAAATTACCAAAGTATAAGAAAAAAGACGGCAGGGCTATTTCTATTTTTACAAATCAGCAGTGCAAGATTAAAAATGGTTATTTGACTTTTCCGAAGACAGAATTAAAGCTAAAGACAAGGATAACAGACAAATTAAAAGAAGTCAGGATAATACCAAAAGGAAGCATTTATGTAGTTGAAATAGTTTATGAGAAAGAAATAGCCAAGGTAAAAAGACCACCAAAGAGGATAGCAGGTATAGATTTAGGGCTTAATAACTTTGTAACTTTAGTAAATAACATAGGCATAAAGCCTATTGTTATTAATGGCAAAGTTATTAAGTCAATAAATCAGTATTACAACAAGAAAAGAGCACAGCTTATGAGTTATGTAGGCAATAGAGGAAGTAGCAAAAGAATAGAGAAGTTGACTTTAAAGAGGAACAACAGGATTAAGGATTTTATGCACAAAGCAAGCCGTTTTATAGTCAACTGGTGTAAGCAACACGAAATAGACACTCTTGTTGTTGGGTATAATCCAAACTGGAAGCAGGAGATAGAGCTTGGCAAAGTAAATAATCAAAATTTTGCTTCTATACCATTTAATCAGTTTGTAAATATGCTCAAGTATAAGTGTGAAGAAGAAGAGATTAACATAATAATTACAGAGGAGAGCTACACAAGTGGCTGTAGTTTTTTAGATGGAGAAGAAATCAAAGAAATAAATTATAATCCACGTCGAAGAATAAAGAGAGGCTTATTTAGGAGCAACAAAGGGATATTAATAAATGCGGATGTAAACAGTGCGTATAATATTATAAGAAAAGTATTCCCCGAAGCATTTGCTGAGGGGATAGAGGGTGTGGGGTTACACCCAATTAGGTTGAATGTAGCCTAACAAAGAATAGTGTTTAGCAAAATTTTAAATAGTTTTTAATACTTTAAACACTATTCATAACCTTCACCCATAAAACCTGATACCTTCACAAAACCATCTTGGTCTGTGACAAGCTGTTGCGTGCCTGTCCACCATTCTTTTTTAATAAGATTATAAAGAGCATTATAAATTGGTTTTACCCTTCCATCTTTTGTAATAAATCCAGCTGGTGCACCAAGCCAAGCAAAAGTATCAATGAAATTCCACCAAGTAATAGCTTCAACAAGTGGATGTGCAAAGAGCATTTTGTAGAAAAGTGTTGCTTCCATTGCCTGTCTTTCTTCGCCCTCAGGAGTTGATGGCCAGCTTTCAGGCTTGTAGTCGTTGAGGTCTTTTATGTGCGGTGGCATAAGCTTTCCAGAGATTAATGTAATTTCTGTGAAATGAAGAGGCAGGCCAAAACGTGAAAACCTTTCAAGCACTTCCTGAGTCTTTTCCACTCCCCAGAAACCCTGGTGCATATGTGACTGTATTCCTATTGCATCAATCTTCACACCTTTGTCAAGCAACGCCTCAATCAGTATTTCATAGGCATCTGATACAACATAGTCATTGATAAGCAGAATGCTTTTTGGGTTTGCCTCTCTTGCTGCGTCAAAGACCATTTTGACAAGTCCTGGTCTGCCGTATTGCCTGCAAATTCTTGTAATGCCATTATCGTATTTTCTAAAGTTTGGCATTATGACAACCTCATTTATTACATCCCACATATCAATAAGACCGGCAAAGTCCCTTACCTCACGCCTTATCCTCATAAGCTGGGCTTCTAAAATTTGGTCATTTGTAAGTTCTAAAAGCCAGTCTGCAGTAACTGTGTGCCAGCAAAGCGGATGACCTTTGAGGACAAATCCGGCATTTTTTAGCCACTGAGCAGCGTTTTTAAGTCGCTGAGTATCTGGTTTTCCTCTGACAGGTTCAAACCTGCCCCAGTAAAAAGGAAGTGTGGCAAAGTTGAAAAGATCAACAAATTTTTCAAAAGCCATTTCAGCTTTTTCTTTCAATTCACCTGAAAACTCACCATTTACAAAAGGAACAACTGAAAATTCTGCACATCCAAACAAAAACTTATGTTTTATCTGCTTTACGGTGATTTCAACATTTTTTAAAGGTTTACCATCAGCTGTGGTAATTTTCAATAACACCTGACTTTTTCGATGTTGGTATCTATCCATTCTAAACCCTCCCAAAAAAATATTCTAAAAACTCAAGTTAAATAGCGTTACCAGCTATTTGAGTGTAACAATCTGACCAGGATTAACTTCAACAACACTACCATTTACAGAAAGCCATACAGAAATGGCCGAAGGATTATAAACAATATCTCTTTTTACAGAAAACTCAAGCATTCTCAACGCTTTGATGTATCTTACAATTTCAATATTTGTCGCGAACCAAATAGAATTTGTTTTTGAAACCATCTTGCAAAACTCTTCAATCAACTTCCAGTTATTTTCTCGCTCAAACTCAAAACTGTGACCCCATACATACAAAAGTTGAAGTTGATTTTTATTTTCTATTTCTAAAAATCTTTTTGTAATTTCAAGAAGATTTTGTTTGTGATGGCAGGTTGGATTCCAAACAATAAAGTTTGCTGGCATGTTAAAGTTATAGGTTGAATTTACTGTTCGTGAATATTCAATGCCAAGCGAGGGTATAATCTTTATCACTTCTTCATTGTAAACTCCATACGGGTATGACATTCCCTTAACAGGAGATCCAACCAGAAGCTCTAAGTATTTCCTGTCTTCAATAATCTCTTCAATTATACGTTCAAGGGGTATTGAGTCTAAAAAAGGGTGAGTTTTTGTATGTATTGCTACCTCATGTCCTTTATAAAGCTGAGAAACTTCATCAGGAAGAACAAAGATATCCTTGCCAAGATTTGCTGAGTTTAAAAAGAAAGTTCCCTTAATCCCGTATTCGTTAAATATGCTGACAAGTTTTCTGTCATATACCTGTCCGTCATCATAGCTCATTGTAAGCGCCTTAGACCTACCACCAGGAAATAGATAGCTTACATTCATTTATAATCACTCCATTTAAAAAAATTTAAATCTCATCTTCGGTTGTAAAAGGAGATGCTGGCAAGCCCTCTTTGTTGTAAAGATTTGCACCTTCTGGATTATCAGCCCAAGCGTACCGCACATAAACTGGGTTTTGAATACTGTCGTGCCACACAACCACTTTGTTATCTTTTATGATAGCATTTGCCCATACAAATTTCTTATCTTTTCCGGCAATTGCAAAATGTTTTAGCATTCCTCCTTCTTTTGCAACAAGTCCGCTCCCAAGTTCTGAAAACTCCAAAATAATTTTATTTCCTTCAATTTTCATAGACCTGTATAAAGGTCCAGATGCAACCAAATCCTTTTCACCGTATGCAACTTTTTGCGCAAGAAGAGCAAGCCTTTCACCCACATCTTTTTTATTCGATGGGTGAAGGTCGTTCCACTCACCAAGGTCAATTGCAACTGCCATTCCCACATTGTCAAGATGCAAAAGTGCTCTTCTTTGTTCTTCCCTCAACCTTGCCCAGTTGCTCTCACAAGGCTGCGGCTTTGCTTCCATAAAGTTTGCAAGCTGTACGTATAGAAAAGGTAGACTGCTATCACCCCATTTCTTTCTCCAATCTTCAACAAGATCACACAGTTTTTTACAGTAACCCTCAGGCCTGTCTGTATTGGATTCACCTTGATACCATATTATACCTTTTATATTGTAATTTAATAATGGTGCAATCATTCCGTTATAAAGACCTGTAGGTTTGTACTGCCAAAAAGTTTGTGGTGGCAGAGGTTCTGGGCTTTTAACACCCACCTTGCACAGCCACTGGCCTTTTAGGTCAATCTTGAAATCTCCTATAAATATCTTGTATTCCTTCCCTTTTACAAACTCTCCATTTCCATCGTTGCTTATTACTCTTACAACAATTGTATTTTTTCCTTCTTTTAGAAGACCAGCAGGTATATTATACTTTCTTGGCGGATATCGGTATGAAGTTGACCCAACAAGCTTTCCGTTGACATATGTAAAGTCACTATCAACTATTGTTCCAAGATATAATTTTGCTGGATTTGCTGCCATGCAAGAAGGTATGTCTATTTCTTTTCTGAACCACACAACACCTATTGTTGAACCAAGGCCCATCTCTTTCCATGTAGCTGGTATTGTTACAATTTTCCAGTCAGATGTGGAACAATTTTCATCAAAAAATGAAGGTTTGCTATTAAGACCGATATCGTGGGTATCTAAATAATCAAACCATGCCTTTATTTTAGTTTCCTGTTCTTTTGATACAGACTCTATGTAACTGTCATCTTTAAGTTTTTCAAATTCATCAGGGTTTTCAATGAATTTATAGACTATATCATTACTCATCCATGCTTCAATTGGTGTTCCACCGACACATGCTTTAATCAATCCAATGGGCACATTGTATTTTTTATAGATCGCTTTTGCAAAAAAATATCCAACAGCTGAAAACTTAAGAAGTGTTTCTTTGCTGAGAACATCCCATGAACCACCTTCTAACTCTTCTTGAGGTCCTTTAAAGTTATATCTATCGGGGACGGTAAACTGCCTGATAAGCGGAATATTGCAGTCATCAAACTCTTCAGGATATAAATCGATGACTCTTTCCATCGGCAAAACCATATTAGACTGTCCGGAGCATACCCACACATCTCCAATGAGAATGTCTTTGATTGTAACGGCATAATGTTGGCATTTGATTTCCATAAAGTATGGACCGCCAGCATCCATGGATGGCAAAGTAACTTTCCATTTTCCCAAGTGATCAGCTACTGCCGTGTATGACTTTCCCAGGAAATTTACTGTTACCAGCTCGCCTGGTTCAGCCCAGCCCCAGATATTTACTTGTTTGTTTCTTTGAAGCACCATACCGTCGCTAATTAAATAAGGCAGCCTCAACGACATACTCAATCACCTTAACTTTTAATATTTTAGATAGGAAAGCGATTTCATAAATATAAAAATTGTATTACATAGTTTCTAAAATGATTATATCATCTTGCAAAATAAAATAAAACCAAAAAAATATTTTTGTTGCCTTTTTTGTCTGCCAAACTACACTTGACAAAATCTTTTAAAAGAATTATTTTATTTGAAGATGCTGAAGAATAATAAATTCTGAAGATTAATATTGTCTATAAAATGGGTATTTAAAAATTATAATAAGCATTTTGAAAGGGAGAAAAAGAAAAGTGATTCCACTTAGAGACACAATTCCAAGTAGAGAAAAGCCTTTTATGACATGGTTTATAATAGTTACAAATGCCCTTGTTTTTTTATTTCAAGTTTCTCTTCCACCGGATGCAGCCAATGAACTTGTTTTAAGATATGCATTTGTCCCTGTTGACTTTACTAAAGCTTTGTCACATGGTCTTGTAACAGGGATTACTTATTCAATAATGCCAATAATTTGTTCGATGTTTATGCACGGAAGCTGGATGCATCTTATATCTAACATGTGGTCACTCTGGCTTTTTGGCGACAATGTTGAAGACAGGGTGGGACATTTTAAATTTTTAATCTTCTATCTTTTGAGTGGATTTTTTGCAGCTTATACCCACTGGTTTTTCAATACAGACTCTAATGTGCCAGTTGTTGGAGCATCTGGTGCAATCGCAGGTGTGATGGGTGCATACTTTTTGATGTTCCCACTTTCAAGTATTGTTACACTTATACCGATTGGGTTTATTCCACTTTTTGTAAACATCCCGGCTGTATTTTATCTTGGTCTGTGGTTTTTATCACAGGTATCGTCTGGAATTTTAGAACTTTTTGGACCAGTATTCGGAGGCGGAATAGCTTGGTGGGCTCATATAGGTGGTTTTGTATTTGGCGCACTTACAGTTAATTTCTTCAAAAAGAGGTACCGCAGATACAATAATTTTTTCGATGATGAAATCTTTTACTACAGATATTATTAAAATTCTTAAAAAGGAGAGTGCATGGTATGAGCTTTTGGGATTTGCTTATATTTTTCATCATAGCAAGTTCTCTTCAGCCTGCTTTAAAACAAAGGATGCTTGAGTCTGCAAGGCAAAAGCTAATTGCTAAAATAGAGAAAAAAAGAGGTTCAAGGGTGATACTACTTGTTCACAGGCAAGAAACTATGAGCTTTTTAGGCTTTCCAATATACAAATACATTGACATAAACGACTCAGAGGAAGTAATCAGGGCAATCAATATGACAGACCCGTCAATCCCGCTTGATATAATTCTTCACACACCGGGCGGGCTTGTTTTAGCATCAACCCAGATTGCAAGAGCTATAAAACGGCACAAAGGCAAAGTCACAGTTCATGTTCCGCACTATGCAATGTCAGGTGGGACGCTCATTGCACTTGCTGCAGATGAAATAGTTATGTCAGAGGATGCAGTTTTAGGTCCTGTTGACCCTCAGATTGGCGAATTTCCTGCTGTGTCTATTTTAGAGGTTGTAAAACAAAAAGCTATCAATGAGATTGACGACAAAACATTGATTTTAGCAGATATTGCAAGAAAAGCTATCAAACAAACAAAAGAGATAGTTTTGGAACTTTTGTCTAACAACTATACTGAGGATGTTGCTCAGAAAATAGCAAATGAGCTTGTTGAGGGTAAATACACACATGATTTTCCAATAACATATGAAAAGGCAAAAGAGCTTGGGTTAAAGGTAAGCTGTTGCATAGATAAAGAAATCAAACAGCTCATGTGCTTATACCCCCAGCCTGTTTCTAAAAAACCATCAGTTGAATATCTATGGGAGCCTAAAAGACAGTAGCAGAGTTTTAAAAATTTGATTTTTTTATGTTGTGAATATAGAATAAAATTTGTTAGTCTCCATTTACAACATCCACAAATGCATCCCACATTTTTTGCATTTCTTTTATGTTTTCATTCTTTATGCTGTCAATATACTTTTTAATTTCCCTCTCTCTTATCTTTGGATATCTTTTCTTCCAGTTTTCTTCAAGTTTTTCGACAATTCTTTTAACCTTGTTTACGTCAACCTCACCGATGACAATAAGAGAACCGAATTCTTCGACAAACCATTTTATGCCATTGTATTCTATTATTTCTGTTGGTTGATTTATGTCAACTGGAAGTTCTGGGTTTTTTGCTGTTGAGAGAATGGAGAATCTGTAGACAAGGCACAGACCTTTTTTTGAAGGAATTATTCTAAAGTATCTTTTGCATGCCATCAAAGCTTTGAACACAAGCATTGTGCGTTTTATTGATTTGATCAGCTCAAACAGTGTAGTGTAATCATCTTCAATTGGCATTCTAAAATCCCACCAGGAGTTTAAACCTTCTTCTTGCAAAACGTATTGGCGAAATCTGATTGAAGAGAGTTTTTTAAGAACTGATTTTCGCTGCATGTGTACCATCTCCCTTTAATTTTTTTTTTGCTGCAAGCAGCAGCAAAGGTTATTTTAACTGAGTTTTATTCTCTTTGGAAAGACAAATTTTTATGCGAAGTTGATTTTTGATTAGAGTTTAAACTGTAATTTTCTCAATTGTGCAGTAATTGCTTGAGAATAAAGTATTTGAGGCTGTGTTGTTTATGGCAAAAATTCATGGTGAAATAAATTTTTAATCTCACCTGATAAATTTGATCTTTAAACTTCGCATAAATTTTGGAGTTGTTCAAAAATGCGGCTGGTTGTAAACTGTATGTGAGAAATAAAGCGTGATGAGGGTATAAGAAAAATAGAGTTATTAAAGCTTAGATGAAAAAAGTTTTACCTTGAGAGGTGGCAAAAGATGGGATGGTGATTGCCGTCATTATCTTGATTATCCTTGCTCCAATCCTCCTGCCGCTAATATTCATTTCAAAGCCCAAAGGGAACCTTTCCTATACCTCAAACACCAAAGGTAGAGCTCCCTCTAAATTAACAAAAGGATTCTTATACACATAATCATATATTTTGTTATGTTTTACTCCCTCTTCCTCTCAGTCCCCAAAAGGAAGGCTACAAACCCCCTCCTCTCTCAATCCCCAAAGGGGAGGCTACAAATTAATAATATAGTGCAATCTGTATCTAAAGTTGATGTCTCTCAATCCCCAAAGGGGAAGCTACAACCGTAGATAGCTTGAAGAGCCTTGCAAGGAACAAATGGTTAATTTTTCAAGCTGCAGTATGTTATTTCTATTATACACCTCAAAATTTTGCAAGTCAACACATACCTGAAATTACCTTTTGCTGTCGACCCCCGGGGGTTTTTGAGAGGATTACGGGTCGACTGCAATTGGAAAATACAAAAGCTAGTTTAAGTCTTATATTTCAAGATACATAAAGCCATATGGAACAAATAAACAAACAAATACGCTAATTACAGGATAAATTGCAAGTAATATGTCTTATTTTGCTTTTATTAAAATTTATGATACATGCCTCTTTTATATTTTGTAACGCTAATATAATGATTATACAGATTGCGCACCGACTAAATAATTGCTATCTTTATTAAAGTTCGCATATTTCTTGAACTTTTCAACTACCAAAAAAGGTTATAAAATAAACCTTGAAATGATTAAACTTACATAGAGGCTGAAAAAATTGTCTACTCTAAAAAAGTTGTAGAGAAAAAAGGAGGAGTGTAATATGGGAACAGTTACCTGTTCTGTGCTTGTAGGAATATCTCACCAGAACTATAGTGGAATTATTCCAGAGTATATATTGAATCTTTGGGAAAATGATAGACCTGCGTGGGTGCTAAGAAAAATTTCACAGGAAAGCCGTTTTGAAGACCACAAAATGAATACTGAAGATAGTGCAATTGTTTAGATTCCCACTCTTGAGAACATATTTGAGGATGCTCTTTTAATGATAGGATTATATGTTCTTAGAGATAAAAAGTTAATTGAGCTTGCAGAAAAGTATTTTAAGAAAGACTTGAGCGAGAGGCTTATGCTTTATGATGACATAGACCAAGAAAACTTGAAAAATCTTTATGAAACTTGTAGAAAAATAAAAGCAAATTACAGAAAGTTTTGCAGAAAGCCTCGTCCTTTTAGGGCGGGGATGAATGCAATGATTGAAAATGAGAACCGATTATGATATAATTGAATCAAACCTTTAAAAATAGCAGGGTAGATTATAATGCATACCTACAAATCAACACGACATGCTAAATTTCTAATCAACTATCACTTTGTCTGGATACCAAAATATCGCAAGGATATTTTAAAAGACCCTGAAGTAAAAAAGATTGTCGAAGAAACAATTGAGGAACTTTCCAGGACATACAATTTCGAAATTTTAGCACTTGAGATAATGCCTGATCATATTCATTTGTTTATTTCAGCACTTCCAAGATATTCACCAAGTGAACTAATTAACGTGATAAAAGGTACAACTGGTAGGAATATAGCTCAAAAGTTTCCCAAGTATAAGCAGAAGGATTCAGTGTGGACAAGAGCATATTTTGTTGCAACAGCTGGCAATGTGTCTTCTGAAACAATCAAAAAATACATAGAAAGTCAATGGAAGAAGGCAGAAAAAAATGGATAAGACATATATTCTACCTATCCCGGAAGAGTATCAGGTTTTGGCAAGAGAACTTTCAAAACAATCAGGTAAAATCTACTCTAAAGCTGTAAGTTTTCTAAAGCGAATGAACAAAAAAGCTATTAAGATTTCAAAAAAGACATTTGACAGGTACATGGAATGGTGGATACATCAGAGAGACTTTGTTCTTCACAGCCAGAGCAAACAGGTAGCATACCGACAGGTATGGACAAATTATATTGCAACTTTTAGAAAAATACAAAAAGCAAAAAAGAAAGGCAAAAGTACATCCCAAATAAGGTTGCCATACAAGAATAAGAAATATAACAAGGTTGTATATAAGGATAGTGCGATACATGTAGAGGACAATAAGTTAGTTTTTTCTAACATGAGAGGTATGCCCAAAATAAGATTGTCAGATATAAACCCAGATGTAAAGCCAAAGTATGCTGAATTGCTTTATCATACAAATATGAAGAAGTACTATTTGCATGTGGTAGTTGAAATTGAGAAGAAAAAGGAAAAGGAAAAAGAAGAGAAAAAGGTTGAAAAAAGGGGAAAGATTTTAGCAGTAGACCTTGGGGTAATACATCCAATGGTTTGCTTTGATGGGCAAAATGTTTTAATCTACAATGGCGGAGTTTTGAACTCAAAGATAAGGTATCGCAACAAAAAGATAGCAGAGTTTCAACAGAAACTTTCTTTGTGTCGAAAAGGGTCTAAGAGATTCAAAAAGTTTGAAAAAGCAAAGAGAAAGGTTTTGAGCAAGTTGAACAACCAGATAAGAGATGTGTTGGAAAAATACACATCTCATTTGATAGGGTATTGTATCAAGAATGGTATTGGAACGATAGTAATAGGCGATGCAACTGGAATAAGGAAAAGTAAGAAATACAACAAAGTAGCAAACCAAAAGATACACCAGTGGTTGTTTAAGAGAATAGAAAAGAGGCTCAAAGCTAAGGCAATATTTGCTGAGATAAAATTTGAGAAGGTAAGGGAAAACTGGACATCCCAGGTTTGTCCTGTGTGTGGAAGCAAAAACAAACCACAGGACAGGAACTATAAATGTAACAAGTGCGGATTTAGATACCACAGGGATGGAGTTGGAGCGATAAACATCTACAGAAAGTATACAGAGGCAGAACCTCTGGTAGTAGGGCAGTTGGCCTGCTCCACAGGTGTAAGGTTTAGAGCCCACCTGTGTTGCCCAGTAGAATGGAACATCCATCTATGGAAGAAAGATTCTACTGGGAAGACAGCCTGAAATAAAGAGCTGTCAGGAATCCTCGTCTCTGTGAGGCGGGGAGAAGTCAAAAAATTGTTGTAAGTATCTTAGATTGTTCATCAGTTACAAAAATGAAGCTGAAATGTTTGCAAGCTTATTCGATGGATGTTGAAGTTTTAAAAACTGTTTATAAAAGAGAGTTCAATGCTTGGACTCACAGGCAAGAAATAATAGGAAGTCTTGATGAAATTAACCCTTAAATATCTAAAAAGAAAAGGAAAATAAAACATGATATGGGACCCTTACTTAGAAAACTATCTTTCACAAGCCTCAGAGGTTGAAAAAGTACAAATTACTGAGCAAATAGAAGGGATTTTCCTGCAAGCAAAGGAAGAGAACCTTCCACTTATTAACTATCCTTTCAGACTTATTGGCAAAGATAAAACAACAGGTGAGATACTGTTTTCTGTCAACCTTGAAAAGTCATTTGCTGGCTTTTATTTTATTGGTGCGCATGTAAAAAATGGCCATATCAATTTTGGCATAGCAAATGGAATATCCGGTTTTAATGATTTCAAGAAAAAAGTTCTTGATTGTGCAAGGATAATTATTAAAGATAATTTGTTTGAACTTAAGTAAAGTTTTTGCCTGTAAATATTTTCTTCAAAGATATTTTGTTGTATAATGGTATAAAGTGTATTGTTATTACTGAATCTGTCGAATACACAACAAAAAAGAAGGTGGACAAGAAAGATGATTTTTTATAATGCTCATCAACCAGAAGATAAAAACTTTGACTATACTCTTTTTCTTGGCGCAATCTTGCACGATATTGGCAAAACAATAATTATTCAATAAAACAAGGGGATTATCCATATTTTTGTATTGTCAAAGGTGATATATCCGGAATACAGGATTTTGTTTTTGACACCAAAATAGATGGTGCTTTAAAAGCACTCAAGGCAAAGTCTTTTTATATTTCGTTTCTTCTTGACACAGTTGCAAAATACATTTTAAAAGAAGAGGAAATACCCATTTGTAACCTTATATTCAATGGCGGATGGCATTTCTATCTATTGATGCCTGCATACTTTGTAGAGAAACTTGAGCAGTATCAGAAAAAGATTGATAGGCTATTATTTGAAGCACACAGAGGTTCAATTAGCATTCTTCTTTAGAGCTTGTTACACAAAACGTATTAAAGATTTATGAAAGTTTAAATAGCTTGTTTGATGGCATTTACTTGAAGAGAATTTCATGCATGACGCAGCAGCCAAAGACAAGTGGAAATTTGCTCAGCGGTGTGTTTGTTCAAAAAGATGGTGCTTGCTTAGAATATGACAGACAGCCAGAGATTTTTTCAGAGATGCTAAGAAGGCAGCTTTTGAACATCTACTACCAAAGGTTTGGAACACATCCAGAAGAACAGAGGTTTTTCTTTGTCATAAAAGATGGCTTGAAAAAACAGCATGTGGTTCCTTCAAGAATTGAGTATTTTGGTAGATACGAAGTATTTGCCTCAACAGAGCTTCTTGATATGTTTTGTCAGTTGTTTTGTGTAAAGTAGATTTTGTAAAACTCTGCTATTCAGCTTGTGCAGACTGCAAACCAATTTTCTTCGCAGAAAAATTGACTTTTGTAAGCTTTTCATAGAGGGTAAATTATAAGTAGTAAGAAAGTTAAACTTAAGGAGAAAAACCCGTTAATAGGAAAAAGCATTGTTAATGCTATATTTTACCAAATATAAATGATCAAGCACAGAACAAGGAAGGGATTAATTATGGATGAAAAAACAGTGAAAGAGAGCTGGTGGGATAAAAAAAATATACAAGATGCTACTGTGAGAGTGACAGATATTCTTAACGAAAAAGAAAAATTAACCATGACAACATTTAGAAATTACAACATCGTAGAGGAGCTACCAGCCAAAGGCGGAGAATGCGATGCTTACGTTATAGAAAATAATGGTAATAAGATGTTTTTAAAGCTATACAGAAAGGGTGTTACCCCCAAAATTGAAGTATTAGAAAGATTAAAAAAGATATCTTTTGAACTAAAAGAACATGTTGTAACAATTTTTGAAGTGGGTAAAGATGAACAGACCGGCAGATATTTTGAGATAATGGAATATATTCAATATGGTAGTTTAAAAGATAACATAGAAAAGGTAAAAGACAAAGTTGATATTGTAGTAAAAGAAATTGCAGAAGCTATTGAAGCACTGCATAAAAAGGGAATTGTTCATAGAGACTTGAAACCTTCCAATATTCTTATAAGAGATTTAAAGTCATTGGACCTTGTACTGATTGATTTTGGGATATCTTTTGCTATGTCTGAAGAGTTTTCTAAGGTTTTCACTACATTGAAGGGGACATATTCTTATATGGCTCCAGAAGAAATTTCAGGTTATTTTGGCAAAGAAATTGATTGGTGGCATTTAGGAATAGTAATATATGAAGTTTTAAAAGGTAAGAATCCTTTCTCTAATTTATCAGAGGCTGTTATTATAAATACTTTTGCTACCCAAGGGGTACAAATTCCAGAAGATATTTCTGAAAGATACAAAATTTTGTTGAAAGGACTTCTTACGAGGAACTACAAAAAAAGATGGGGATATGAACAGATCAAGCAGTGGTTAAATAATGTGAAAAACGTACCTGTGTTCTATGAAGAATATAATGAGGAGAGCAAAAATTATGATGTTAAGGAATGGAATAGTGTTGGATTTTCTTCTGACTCCGAGTGGGTAAAAGCAGGTGTTGAAACAAACCTCAGTCCGCAAGAGGCGAAAATTTTTTGGGAAAAAGGATTTTCTGCAAAAGATATGAAGGAATGGGTTTTAGCTGGTTTTAGGAAAGGCAATATTGCATTGGAATGGTATAATTATAGTTTTAGCCCAAAAGAATCTACTATATTTGACAACCTTGGACTCAGTCCCAAAAATGCTTACGAGTGGCAAAGAAAAGGTATTACTGCTTTTGATATACTTGAATTATTAGAAAAAGGAATAGATAAGAATAAAATATTTGATTTTGTTGAAAAGGGTATTTTTCATTATATTATGAATGGTTTCTCAGAGATAGATGCTCAAAAATGGAAGAAATATGGATTTGATGTTGATGAAGCGAAGAATTGGGCTGAAAAAGGATTTAGTGCTGACGAAGCCGAAGAATGGAAAAAAAATAATGTTAGCATAATTGAAGCTGTCAGATGGAAAACAATAAAAGTAAAGCCAATATTAGCATCAAAATTTATAAATTTGGGATTTAGCATTAATGAAGTTGAAGAAATGGTTTTTAAAGGAACAAAAGATAGTGAAATTTTAGAAAGGATAGCAAATGAAATAATTGAATGGTGTAAGGCAAAATTTTCAGTGTCTGAAGCAGTCGATTGGATAATAAAAGGTTACAAATTACATCAAGCAGTTCGCAGAAAAAAGCTTTTAAGAGATATTAAAAAAACATTAAAAAGTATATATAAAGTGTCTATATTTTACCTTGTGGGTTTGATAGCAACAAGGTTGATATTATATTTTACCACAGATCAGTATTTTTACGATGTCATAGTTAAAAAATATTTTGACAACAGTAGAAATTATTATATGTTTGTATTGATTGTTATATCATTATTATCATATTATTTATATAAAAAATATTTTCATTTTACCAAGATTAAAATTGCAAGATTATCAATTTTGTATGTTTGTGCAGTTATGTTCTATTTTTCTTACATTTCATCTTATGAATATTTCATTAATGGCACAGCAAACAAGACATTAGTTAACTCAGTGTATTTTTATTTTGTTTTATCTGTTATTTCAGTATTATTCAAAATTTTAAGACGTTATAATGATTAAATATAAATTTAAAAATTAAGAGGATGATAGTATGAGTAGCTTCACTTATTGTTGGACCTTTGTCGGCAATAAAAATTTGACTGAAACTCTTAGAGAAAACAAAGAGTTTTTTAAAAACCAAATAGATAATTCTATTAGCCATGTAAAAGACATGCTAAAAAATATTGATTCATGCTTTTTAGGTAAGGATTTAATAGAAAATCTTGAAAAATGCAAGAAAGATTTTTTGGAAAAATACACAATGGAAATTTTGTTAAGTGAAAACCATACTCAGTGGGTTGACGCGCAAATTGCAAAACTGCAGGATGTAGTTCGAAAAACAAA
Source organism: Caldicellulosiruptor diazotrophicus (assembly GCF_017347585.1). Taxonomy (NCBI): domain Bacteria; kingdom Bacillati; phylum Bacillota; order Caldicellulosiruptorales; family Caldicellulosiruptoraceae; genus Caldicellulosiruptor; species Anaerocellum diazotrophicum. The sequence goes on along the minus strand of NZ_AP024480.1, from coordinate 2,535,489 downwards.
GGAGTATATTATTTTAGTTAAAACAGAGCTGACAGATAATTTAGATATCCAAACATTAAAAGCTTTTATAGATGTATTACCAGATGGTGCTTTAGAGACCAAAAAAAAGATACAAAAAATTATAGAATTATTTGAAAATTTAGAGAAAGAATTTAAAAATCCCAATGCAAATATAAATGTTATAAACCAGTATCTCAATATATTCCCAAAAGATTTATGTAATAATAGATATTATAAAAAGATGAAACAATATACCGAAATTCTAAACACTATAGAAAAGTATACATTTGATAATCCTTCAGATATTGAAATACTAAAGGAGTATTTAAAAGAAGTACCAAGTGAGTATCATGGTATTATAAGAAGGATAAAACAAAAATTGCTTGAGCAAAAAACTTTTGAAATAAAAGATCAAATTGAAGTAGAAAGAATTACTAAAGAAGAGAACACCGAGGTTACAAAAAAGGAAGAGATATTAGAAAAGATTGAAGTTATATTTGATAAGTTAAAAAATATAAATCTCAAGTTGGCTGAAGAAAAGAAACAGTTAATACAAGAGGCAAAAGAAACAGATGATATATCAAGAGTAGAACTGATTTTTGAAGACCTCAAGTTCAGTTACATAAAGGCAAGAACAATATATATTCAAACTGAAGTATTAAAAAATGATTTAAAAATGTACGAAACATTTGCAGAAGAGGTAGGTATGAAAAGTGAATTTAATGATTTAATGCAAATGAGAGTATTGTATAAAGAAGCAGTTGATGATTTTGTAAAAAGACTACTTGAAAGAAGAAAACAGGTTTTGGAACAGAAAATCAGAAAGGCTTCAGTGGATAAGTTTATTGGAAAAATAAGAGAGTTAGGTTATTCTGTTGTAGAAGAAGGTTTGATGGAAAAATTATCAAAGGGTGAAATAGTAGAAATTAGAACACCTTTTGGAGATGATTATATGTTGAGAATAAAATATGAAAATGACGGAATAAAAATTATGTTTGTAAGGTATGTTGAAGATGAAAGAAGTTTAAGTGAATATGAAAAACATAAGGATATCTCTATAGCAAAAAAGTGGTGTTCCGATTATGACAAAATTAAACAGCTTTTAAGTCAGGAAGGGATAGTAATTGAAGACAAACAGAGGATTGAACCTGAAATGAGATTTTATTACATGAAAAGAGAAAAAATGGAAGTCAGCAAAAAACATCAAAATATCAAAAACATTAATATACAACAGAGACAAAGGAGTGTGTAAAGTATGGCAAACGACATAATACCTGAAAAAATCAAAGGCATACCAAAGTTTGCAAAAGAGCTTTTAAGATTTTGTTCTATAACATGTCAGTTTGTTCTTTTTGGGAATATTTATGACCTTTTTCCATTTCCACAAGGTGAAAAATATATACCCATGAATATAACTCAATTTATTGCTCATTTGCTTACTACATATGATAGCTACAAGATTGTAATAGAGTATGTTCCTCTTGAAGGGTTTAGACTATTAAAAGGAGATGAAGGAATATTTACAAACCTCTCTGGAAGAAAAATTGGTGATAAAGTTGTGACTTTGCTTGATGCGTATGAAACTATAGAAAAATTTATTACAGGTGATGAGAAGGCAGCTGTTGTTATTAACTTTTCATCGAGATTGCCAGAGATTTCTTGCAGTAGAGATTTACCAGATTTTCTTTACCACACATTCAAGCTCTCTATTAACATAAACCAGAAAGGTAATCCACCTTCTTATAATCCAATAATTTTCCTTGTAGAAAAAGAAAATGATTTGCCGCCATGGTATACTGTTGAAAATCCAAGAATAAGAACAATTCCTATTCCAAAACCTGATTTTGAGATAAGAAGATGGATAGCACAAGCTCTTTTGCCGCGAATGGATGAGTGGACAAGTTTGCCTGAAAGCAAAAAGGAAGAATTGATAAAAGATTTTGTAAATCTGACGTCTGGCATGTTTGCAAGGGAAATGCTTTCTATAGTAGTTTTGTCAAAGAGAGAAAATCTGAGTGCAAGAGAGATTGGAGAAGCAACAAGGAGATATAAAGTTGGTGTCAGCGAAAATCCATGGGCAAAAATAGATAAAGAAAGGCTTAATAACGCAGAGGAATTTTTAAAAAGAAGAGTTATGGGGCAAGAAAAAGCTATAAAACAAGCAGCTACTATATTGAGAAGAGCTTTTTTCAATCTTTCGGGTTCACAATTTTCGCGATATTCAAACAGACCTAAAGGTGTTTTGTTTTTTGCAGGACCAACCGGTGTGGGGAAGACTGAACTTGCAAAAGCTATAACAGAATTAATATTTGGAAGTGAACATCATTATATAAGATTCGATATGTCAGAGTTTTCACACGAACATTCTGACCAAAGACTCATTGGTGCGCCACCCGGATATGTGGGATATGATGTTGGTGGTGAGTTGACAAATGCCGTAAAACAAAATCCTTTTTCAGTAATTCTCTTTGATGAGATAGAAAAAGCTCATCCAAAAATACTTGATATTTTTTTGCAAATACTTGACGATGGCAGACTTACCTCTGGCAGGGGAGAAACTGTATACTTTTCTGAAACTCTAATAATATTTACATCTAACCTTGGTGTTTACGAAGTGACGTCGGATGGCAAAAAAATACAGCGCATCTCACCAGGAATGAGTTATGATGAAATTGAGAAGATTTTGACTGAAGCTATAAAAGAATATTTTACATTCAAGATTGCAAGACCTGAAATTTTGAATCGTATAGGAGAAAACATCATTGTATTTGATTTTATACGCAATGAAAATGTAAAAAAAATATTGGATAAAATGCTGAATAATGTTAGGATAAAACTTGAAGAAGACAAGGGGATAAAGCTTGAAATATCAGATAATGTGCAGCAAAAGATATATGAAGAAATTGTAAAAGACCTGTCTATGGGTGGAAGGGGAATAGGTAATAAACTTGAACTTTTGTTTATAAATCCTCTCTCAGAGCTTTTGTTTAAATTATTTCCTCAAACAGAAAGTACTGTGGTGGTTAATGAATTGGTTAAAAAAGATGACAGGTGGGAACTTAATGGAAGAGTTGTTGGTTAATATTATACATTATCCTGTTTACACACTTGGACCTGGTAAAAGAACAGGTATTTGGCTGCAGGGATGCTCAATAAGATGTAAAGGATGCATGTCTTTACATACATGGGAATTTGATAAAAGCAGAGCAATTAAAATAGAAGAAGTTGCTAATGTCCTGAAGAGTTTTGGTTGCAAAAAACTAACAATAAGTGGTGGGGAGCCATTTGATCAGCATGTCCCCCTGCAGAGTCTTTTAAATTCTATAAGAGACTTTTTTGATGACATTCTTGTTTATACTGGATACACATATGAATACCTTTTAAATAAACATAAAGATATTTTGAAGCTAATAGATGCATTAGTGGATTCCCCTTTTATAGAAGGACTTGAAAGTGAATTGATTTGGAAAGGCTCAGAAAATCAACGATTTTTCCTTTTTAATAAGTCTTTGAGCAGTGATTATTCACTCTGGATAAAAAAGAAAAAAGAAAGAGTTCTCCAGATTATTAATCAGAAAGATAAATTAGTTATAATAGGCATACCCTACCAAAAAGATACTGAGGTGTTAATAAATGGAGAGATATAAGATATGTCCAAACTGTAATTGGCAAAATCCTCCTGATGAAATAATCTGCATCAAATGTATGGCAGATATAATAAATGTGCCTGTAACTGGGGATAGTGCAGTCAGAGAAGCTAAGAAGACTGAAGGGATAGAAAGAAAAGAATCTTTTAAAAAAGAGTCTTACGATGATAGAACAATGGTTGAAGTTTCTAAAATCGTTTTGAGGGGGAATAATTTTGTATTAGAGGTTTTTAGTGGCGATGTGGTAGGTAGACATGAAAAAGGAAAAGAATATTTGGAAGTATATAAAACTGTTTCAAGAAGACATGCAAGATTTTTCAAACAGGCAGGTACCTGGTATGTTGAGGATTTAAATAGCACAAATGGAGTTTATATAAATGGCAGGAGGATAAAAGGTAAAGATGTAATCAAAAAAGGTGACAGGATATCTCTTTCGTTATCATTAGAACTTACAGTAGATGAGTTACAGTAAAAAAACCAGATAGGAGTTGTAAACATGTATAAAGTTTTTTATTTTACGAATAGAGGGAATTTGAGAAACACAAACGAAGATGCTTTGTTAATTTCTGAGAAAATTATAAGCAATACTGATATGGAAAAATGTGAGAGTATATATATTAATGACAAAAATATTTTTCTTGCTGTTGCAGATGGTATAGGAGGAAACAATAAAGGTGAGTTGGCCTCAAAAATGGTTTTAGAAGTTTTGCAAAGTTATAAAGAAGATATTATCAAAAAAGAGCTTTTTATTGAAGATGCAATTAAAAAAGCAAGAGATGAATTAGAAAATTATGCGCAGACAAATCCAAACAGTTTTGAAATGGGATGTACGATTGCAGGGATCTTGATTGTTGACAACAAAGTTCAGGTTTTCAATGTAGGCGATTGCAGAGTTTATAGATTGCTTGGAACAAGAGCAATTAGATTAACCAAAGACCATACTGTGGTTGAAGAGCTTGTCTCAAGTGGCTACATAACTGTGGATGAGGCAAAGACTCATTCTAAAAAGCATACTTTAACTTCTGCAATAATAGCAGATAATTATCGAACAGAGGTTCAAATTTATAGAAATGAGACAGAAATTATTGATGAAGATAGGTTCATCATATGTAGTGATGGGTTCTGGGATGTATTTGAAAAAGAAATACCAGAAATTTTTTATTCTGATGATTTTTGCATGGAATTTCAAAAAAGATTTTATCTGAGAAATTTCAATGACAATGTTTCTTTTATCTTGCTAACATAACATCTTTCAAAATAACAAAAAACATAATAGTAATCTAACTGAAAATATAAATATAATATTTATCAGCTAGATTTGAAAATTCTTGAAAGGGTAACTCCTCTTTTCTTGGAAGCAAAGAGCAGAAAAAGTATTTACAGAATTAAGGATAATTCTTTTAGATTCTGGTATCGATTTGTTTTTACCAACAAGACTTTAATTGAACAGGGATTGATTGATGAAGTTATCGAGAATAAAATCAAACCTTTTATGAATGAGTTTATTGGAGAAGTTTATGAGGAGATATGCATGGATTATCTTAAGATTTTAAACAAGACAAAAAAATTACCCTTCATTTTTGAAAATATAGGTAAATGATGGGGGAATAATCCTTATAAAAAGCGTGAAGAAGAAATTGATATAGTAGCATTTAATCAAGATAATATACTCCCCTACTGGACAGCAAGCTTTAAAAAAGACAAAAACCAGCGTCAAGCGTGCGGATGTGTCCAGAGCATAGACCTTGGGATATATTCAACACATGCAAACACTTTTGCACTTACTGCTATGCAAATTTTAGCAGAAATTCAATCCTCAAAAATGCGAAAAAATATGATGTCAACTCACCACTTCTGTGTAGTAGACTTGGTCTTGAAAAGGATGAAAATAAGAATGAGAGAAAAAGATGGCTCTATAAAACTTGACAAAAAAGCTATTTTGAAAGCAGAGGCAAACCAAAAAGAATTAATGACACAGCTTGGTTTTTACGAATATGAAAAAATTTCTCTTGAAGATAATTCTAATAATTGGCTTGTAGAAAAAATTTTGGATTATCTCAAAAAAACAAAGCAGGGAAACTTGCTGTAAAGAGGGCTATTGCTACTTCTCTTTGCAGCTTTTTCTTTTTTTAGAGGAGAAAATTAGGTATAATTAAATTATACTGAAGAAAAATTTAGCAATAAATGCAAAATGTTTTTCTGAAGAAAGGAGTGGAGATAGTCAAATGAAAGTAATATACCAAGTTGGGAGACTGGATAATCCTGCAATAGCTATTAAAAAATTTTATATTAAAAATTTTAATGGTGAGATAGTTGAGGAGAGCGGAGAGTCTGAACTTTCTTCAACTGTGTTGCGAGATTTTCTTCGCAAAAGAGGCTGTGAGGCAAAAACAGTTGTTATATATCCTGTTAGCATTGTTCTTAACAGTAGACTTCCTGAGTACATTCAGCCAACCAATTTAAAAGAAGAAATTGCAGCCATCTTTAAAGATCCATCAGACTACCTGAAAAATCCAGATGAGTTTATAGATAAAATAGAACTTGAAAGGTGCAGGGACGAAAAGCTTATTGTTCACTCTCTTGGTGAGTATATGGGAACATTTCTTGATACAAGCTATGATGATATTGTACTTGAGATTCTTTTTGATATGATAGAAAGACACTTGAAAGGTGAACTTGAAGAACTTTACCTTGACATTTCAAGCGGACACAACATTTATATTTCTGCAATTTTGGAGGCTGCAAGACACTTTGCTGTTTTCTCAAATCTTATGAATTGGCTTGATGAAAGCAAAGTGCCAAAGATATGCATCACTTTTTCTGACCCGATTATAGGAAGTTCAGCAAAAAGTTTTGAGATACACATTCAGCAGCAAAGATTTACGGCATTTTTCTCATCTCCAATTAAACGAAAAGAGGCAGCAGAGTACAACTTTTCATTTTTAAGAAATATATATCCAGATCCAAATAACGGTGCAAAAGGGTCAGAGGCTGCAAAGCTCAAACAGCAGGTGAGAGAAAAAAGAAAGAAATTGAGAGAGAAGATAGAAATGTTTTGCCTTTTGTTTTCTGCCATAAAAAATAACGTTCCTTTGTATCTTTACTATCAGCACTACCACTCTATAGATGAGATAAAAGAAGAGATTTTCAAGCTAATTGAACATGCCAAGGGTCAGCTTTGCAGCAATTATCAAAAGTCTCCCAACCTCAATAAAAGAGCTTACATAGATGCAATTTTGAGTTTGGGATTTTACATTGGGATTGTAAATATGCTGGAAAAGCACAATATAACTATGTTCTGTCAGGATACAGGAATTGACCTAAACTTTCTAAAGAGAAACTTTTTTGAGATTTATTCAACATTCAGAGTACCTACAAACTATGTTATGCTTAGCAATGAAATATCAAATACGCAAAAAATATTAGAACAAATGGACGATATTAGTAGCTGGACAGGACTTTACAAGATAATTGATCCTGGAAAGCTGGTGGGCGAGCCAATTGACAGAAATTATTTTGCCCACAGCGGATTTGAAAGAAACATAACAGAGATAAGGACAGAAGACAGCACAATTTTTGTAAGATATGCAGTTAATACAAATTTTAATGTAATCAACTGCTGGCTGAAAGATAGAATAGAATAGTTTGATGTTTATAAATTTGTGTAAGAATCAAGCCACGGCAGGAACAAAAATCTTCTTTATTATCTTCCTGGCTTTTTTATCTTGTTTTGCTTTTGGGAAAATTTTATTGGTTATTACTATTTGAAGCAGTATTATAATGTTAATCTTAGGATGAAAGGAGTTTATGGTTATGGAAATACAAGAGGAAAACTGGGTTTTAATATCAATCATAGGTAAAGGACGAGAGAGAAGAGATGGAGCTAGGGGATATGAAAAGACGCGCTATGTTTTCAATGCAAAATCAGAAAACGAATACTTAACAAAAGAGACAGCCTTCTTTGGTATAGGACTTCTTGAATATTTAAAAGATGTTGAAAAGCTCAATATTGACAAATTTATAGTTGTTGGAACTGACAAGTCAGCATGGTCAGAGCTTTTGATGGTAATACCACCTGAAGAGCAGCAAAGCGAGAGTATATCTGATTTGTATCTGAAAGTATATGAGCAAGAGAGCGCAAAAGACGAAGAAGAAGGCGTCTCTGAGGAGATATTAAAGAAATGGGAAATGACTTTGCAAAATTTTTTGCCAATTTTGAGGTTACACAGAGTCAAACCTTTAGATTTTAAGGTTTATCTTGATATTATCCTGAAAGAGCTTGAACCACAAAAAAAATATAATGTAGTTTTTGATTGCACACACGGGTTTAGATACATTCCAATTGTTTTTTCTTATGCTTTAATGTTTTCCAAATATTTGAGAAATATTGACAACATTAGGATTTTTTATGGAGCATTTGAGATGAAGGATTATTTTCTACACAGAGAGAATTACTCACCGGCTATTGAGGTTGGGTTTGTAAACGAAGCTGTAAAGCTCATAGAATCTATGTCGACATTTGAAAATTCAGGATATTTCTCTTCTCTGCTTGATTGTATAGGTATTAAAAATACTGAAGAAACATATTTCAAGATTGAAATGAACAGACAGCCTTGGCGTGAAGTAGAAAAAATTATAGAGGAATTGGGAAGCAAAAAACAGCTGTCAGAGAATTTTTATATTGAGGAAATATCAGATTATTTGCTCAAAGAATTCTCAGAACTGAACAGGCAGAATAGGCTGTATCTGAGGATGTTCAAAAGAGCCCAGTTTTTCTTTAGGCGAAATCAGTATCTCAAAGCTTTAATTCTCTTATATGAAGCAATAATTTTATTGTTTGCTGATGTGTATGGGATAAAAGATGTGATGAATTATGATTCGCGAGAAGAAAGCAGAAAAAAAATTAAGACAGAGATTCACAATTCCAAAATTGACCCAGAGAAAAATAGACTTATAAAAGATAAGGATGAAGCAGAAATTTACCGAACTTTAGAGTATGTTCGAAATGCAGCAGCACACGGTTCAGAGCCACGGACTAATCAAAATTATCTGCTAAATTTAAAAGCATTCAATGATTTGTTTAATTTAGCATCTGAGCTCTTTGAGAAGATGTTAAAGCGAAAAGATGAGCTGAAAAGATAAATACAAAAATGCCCGTTCACTCAATCTCAAAGGAGAGGCTACAACTTTGTTGTTGTGTATAGAAAAAGGCGTGTTGGAAAAACTACTCTGCTTACTGGGTTTTGCAAAAATAAACCCTCATATTTTTTGTTGCTAAAGTATACAATGATAAAATTAACCTTGAATTTTTTTTCAGATAAGATACTCTCTAAAAGTGGAAACTGACATTGATTAATGTGCAAAATATATTTCTGTACTCATAGATTTAAAAATTCTTAAGAAGGTAACTTCCCTTTTCTCGGAGGAAAAACTTCGCATATTTTTTGAACTTTTCAATTATCAAAAAAGGGTATATTATTTCCCTGTAAATCTTTTCTTCAAAGATATTTTGTTGTATAATGGTATAAAGTGTATTGTTATTACTGAATCTGTCGAATACACAACAAAAAAGAAGGTGGACAAGAAAAATGATTTTTTATAATGCTTATCAACCAGAAGATAAAAACTTTGACTATACTCTTTTTCTTGGCGCAATCTTGCACGATATTGGCAAATTTTATATGAGAACAGAAAACCCTGATGCTAAAAAGAACATCTCAAGAGAATATGAAGCATTTTACAGAGAAGAAGGAAAGTATGCTCCGCGACATCAGGAGTGGAGCGCGTTTTTTGTCGAACATTTTTTGCCAGAAAGTTTAAAAACGGTCATATCTCTTGTTTTGTATCATCACAGACCATCTTCATACCAGCAGTTTTTGATAAGTGTTGCTGACAAGATCTCAGCCAAAGTCGACAGAAAGGATGCAGTCGAGGAAGAAACAGGTGAAGACAAATCAAAGTACTTAATCTCTGTTTTGTCTCAAATAAGCCTTGATGAAAAAAAGAGAAATACGAAAACACCTTATTATAAGCTTCTGAAAAAAAGGTATGAAGTTGAACCACCTTCTAATAGTTTCAATACAAATGCAAAAGAAGATTATCAAAACCTATGGACAGAGTTTTCCAGAAAAGTAAATGCTCTGAGAGATGGTTTTGGTAGTTCATTTGACTTAGAAGACTTTGCGACTGCTATTTACAACTTGCTTAGAATTTACACATACAACATTCCATCTGCTTTTTACTATTCGCAGCCTGACATATCCCTTTGGGCGCACAGCAAATCAACTGCTGCAATTGCATTTTGTCTTGACAGGCAGCTTAAAAAAGAGTTTTCGCAGGAAAATGAACGAGTAAAAATTTTAGAGGCTATGAACACAAAACTTTTGCCGGGCAATGATTATTCAATAAAACAAGAGGATTATCCATATTTTTGTATTGTCAAAGGTGATATATCCGGAATACAGGATTTTGTTTTCGACACCAAAATGGATGGTGCTTTAAAAGCACTCAAAGCAAAGTCTTTTTATATTTCGTTTCTTCTTGACACAGTTGCAAAATATATTTTAAAAGAAGAGGAAATGCCCATTTGTAACCTTATATTCAATGGCGGAGGGCATTTCTATCTTTTGATGCCTGCATACTTTGTAGAAAAACTTGAGCAGTATCAGAAAAAGATTGATAGGCTATTATTTGAAGCACACAGAGGTTCAATTAGCATTCTTCTTGATGCAGAAATAGTTGACCTTTACGATTTTGCAGGTAATTTTGGAGATTGCTTTGACAGAGTTTCATCGAAAATCTACAGGAAGAAAATTTCCAAGTTCAAAAGTGTTATTGAACAGGAAAATTTAAGGTTTTTTGAGCCGCATGAGGACTATGAACAAAAATGTCCTCATTGTTCAAGGGAGCTGAAACTAAAACAAGATGATTCTGATTTTTGCGAATTTTGTGAAAGCTTTGTTGACTTTGGCGACAGACTGATGAAAAGCTATTTTATCATAGATTCATGGGGGAAAGAAAAGGACTTTTCGGATTTTGATAGGGTAGAAGACATTTTTGAGGCATTTGGAAGAAAGATTTTATTTTCAAACCACTATGAAAGCATGGCAAGTACAATTGTTATTGACAGAAATCGACTTGAAAACTTGTTAGAAAGAAATGTAAATATTGAAAAAGGGAATAAATCAAATAAATTGAGATTTGAGATTGATTTTTATGAAGCTCTTGATATTTCAACACATGCACCTTTTAAAAATGAAGTTAGTCTGAAAACAATAGAAGAGATATCAGATTCTTCAAAAGGAATAAAGACATGGGGAATTGTTCGCGGTGATGTTGACAATCTGGGAAAAATTTTCAAAGAAGGGCTTGGCAAAGACAGTTCAATTTCAAGAGTGATGACTCTATCTGAGGAGTTTTCACTGTTTTTCGGCTACTATTTCAACAGGCTTGTAAGTGAGCAGCAGGACAATATTGTTGTTATTTATGCAGGTGGGGATGACTTTTGCATACTTGGTCAGTGGGATGTGCTACCTCATACAGCACACAAAATTTATACAGAATTTAGAAGCTTTTCATGCCATAATCCAGATATTACACTTTCAATGGGCTTTGAAATAGCACCAGATAAAAAATATCCAATTTACAGGGTTGCTATTGTGTGTGGAGATCATCTGGACAAAGCCAAAGAATACGAAAGAGAAGATGGTAGGAAGAAAGACTGCCTTGCGTTTGGCGGCAATTTTGTTGGCTGGGAAGATTATGATGATGTGGAAAAGTTGAAAGAGACAATTGCAGATTTAATTGGTAGCAAAAACGTTTCAAAAGCGCTTATAAACGGCATCTATGCCGTTTGCAATCTTAAAAAGATAGCACAGACCCAAGATGAGCTTTTCAAATCATGGAGGTTTGTATATTTCATGGCAAGGTTAAAAGATAGGTATAAGAAGTATTCAAAAGAGCTTGAAGATGTTTTACGAAAAATTATTGATAAAAAATCAAATTCTTTGTACAAGCACTCATACCTTGCAGCGCGCTGGGCTGAGCTTGAGCTGAGAAGGTAAAAATCAATTTTGGGGAGAGGAGAATTTGTTATGCCAGCGCAACAGAATGTAAATCCGATTGTTAGCTTGAAAAATGATATTTTGAGCAAGATCCAGACTGCGATTGACCCTTCAAAGGACAAAGATGGTACTGTTTTAGCTGAAGTTTCAGAAAAGACAGGTCAGCTTTTGAAAGATTGTGGTGTTACTGTTACTCAGCTTAGAAAAGTGTTCACAGAGGTAAAAAGACTTTCTCCTGATGATGAAAATTACAAATACAAATTGAATCTTTTGAAAGCAAAGCTTGCATACACAGCAGGAAGGTTTCCAAAAATAAAAGATTTCCAGGAGATAGTTAACAAAGCAATTCCTGTGGCTTTGCAAAGCCCTGATGCTTTGAGCAGGTTTAAAGACTTTTTTGAAGGCGCTGTTGCATATCACAAGTATTATGGCGGAAAAGAGCAATAATCACAAAAGGAGGAGACTATTGCCATGGATGTAATCTTGAAAGGAAAATACATCATAAAGTGCAAGATTAAAGCTGTAACAGGTCTTCACATTGGTGAGGGCAACAACAGCCTTGAGATTGGCGGAATTGACAATGCAGTTGTGAAAGATGCAGAAGGCAAGCCTTACATTCCAGGTTCTTCTCTCAAGGGTAAGATGAGATCTCTTATGGAGTTTGCAGAGGGAAAGGTAAGAGATAATTTGCTTGTTGTGTCGGTCAAAAGGGAAGGTAAACCAGAGATATGCATTCACATGTGCGATGATTTGAATTGTCCTGTATGCGGACTTTTTGGCAGAAACCATGGCTCACATGATTTAAAAAGTGGTGGAAAGATAGATCTTACAGACGCAGTCATCCCCACAAGGCTCATTGTTCGCGATGCAAAGCTGATAGAAAGCTCTATAACTGACGAGATGAAAGAGAACCTTGACCTTGAGTGGACAGAAGTGAAGTTTGAGAACAATATAGATAGAATAACATCAAAGGCAAATCCAAGACAGAGCGAAAGAGTTCCTGCAGGTGTACAGTTTTCAGCAGAATTTGTCATAAACAGATTTGAAGTTAACAGCAAAGATGACCAGAAATACTACCTTGAAAAGTTTATCAAAGCAATGAAGCTATTAGAAGATGATTACCTTGGCGGGCAGGGTTCAAGAGGAAATGGAAAAGTGAGGTTTGTTGATATAGAGATATTCTACAAGGATTCAAGCGATTATGAAAAAGACTCAAGTGAACTTCAGCCAATTGTGACGGCGAAAAGCCTTGATGATCTAAAACTTTCTTAACAAATCTGTTTTTTAAAAGGTGATAAAAATGGACAAAAACAAAATTTGCAGAGCTGTGATGAGCTTTAAAGCACCTGTGCACATTGGCGAAAAGGAAAAACTATACAACATCACCAGAGCGTTTGCGCATTCAGACACGCTTATGTCTGGCATAATAAATGCATATTCGCTGCTTTACGGCAAAGATGAAACTGAAAAGCTGATTAGTGAATTCATAAACGGCACACCACCGTTTGAGGTTTCGTCTACAATGCCGTATGTTAACTTTCAGTATTTTGTGCCTGTTCCTCTTGGCTTGAACATGGAAGAGTACAAGAATAAAGGAATAATAAATGCTGAACATCAAAAGGAGCTCAAGAAAATAAAGTTTGTAAGAGAAAAGGATCTGTTTGAAGGCTTTCCATTCAAATACAAGCCGGCAGGAAGCTTTCTAATACCGCAAAGTGAGTTTGAAAATGATAAAAAAAAGACTTTTTCTCTTGGCAGGACAAAGGAAAGGGCAAGAGTTTCTGTCGACAGACAAACATCATCTTCTAACATATATTACTTTTCTCATTTTGAGTTTGAAAAAGAATCAGGTTTGTGGTTCTATCTAAAGATTAACATCGAAAAGCTGGAAAATAAAATCAAAGCAGCGATAAGGCTTTTGGGCGATGAAGGACTTGGCGGCGATAGAACCTGTGGGCTTGGAAGCTTTGATGTTGATTTTAAAGATGATGTGCCGCAGTTCAAAAGCGATAAATCAAAATATTACATGAGTTTGTCTTTAGTTAATCCAAAAGATGAAGATGAGATAAAAAGCGTTGTGTATTACGAGATTTTGACGCGAAGTGGATATGTCTACTCCAAAGCAGGGCTTGGGATAAAGAGAAAAACTGTCAGTGTGTTTGGCGAGGGTGCAGTTTTTTCCAGTAAAATATGTGGCAGAGTGGTTGATGTCACACCCGAGAAGTTTTTAAGTCACAAGGTGTACTGTTTTGGGCTTGCCTTTTTGGCTCCTCTGCCGGAAGGGGTGATGCTGTTTGGCAGCAGATAGCTTTGAAAGCAAAACATACGAGATTGAGATTCTGACTCCCACAATCATAGGGGGACAGGATAAAATTCAGAGTTTTGAGTTTGTAAGAGAAGGAGAGTATTTGTACTTTTTGAACTTTGATAAGCTCTTTGAGAAAAACCTTTTTAAAGATAGCTTCATTGAAGAGCTTTCAAGAGGGCTTTCGTCAGGTGCAAGAGATTTTAATATAAAAGATATTTTGAAAAAATATAGCATAGATTTTAAAAAGGCGGTAAAGTACAGGCTTAGACTTGAGGGTGTTACAAGCCATTGCAAAGAAGTAGTTGCTTTTGTAAAAAGTGCAGGCAGGTTTTACATTCCGGGATCGTCGCTAAAAGGGGCAATGAGATCTTCTATAACAAAAGCTCTTTCGAAAAACCTTTTGCAGCTTTATGAGAATGCGCTATCAAATGCATACCAGAAGGCGTTGAACAAAAGCAGAGTTGATTCCAAGTTTGTAAGCCGTGATGCAGATGAGAAGATTTTTGGAACACCTTATGAATCGCCGTTCAAATACCTAAAGGTAAGCGACAGCAGCTTTGCAGATCAAGAGAGTGCAGGGATTTTTGAAATAAAAGTTTTGAACATATGTTCAAATCATGCAAAATGGTTTTCGAGAAATGGTAATATTGATGACCCAAGTCAGGCAACTGCCATTGTTGCTGAAGGATTGAAACCTGGTGTAAAGCTTTATGGAACTATCAAAGCTGAAAAAGATTTAATTGAAGGCAACAGCGCAGTTAAAGGGTTAAAGGAGAAGCTTTTGACAAGTGGAGCATCATCTTCACCATATGAGTTTGTTGCCCAGATTTTAAGTTCTGTTGCAAAGGATTATATCCAGAAAGAAATAAGCTTTTACTCAAAATATAATCAAAAGCAGATTGTTTCTGAGTATCAAAAACTTTTGAGTATTTTGAATTCTCTTGACAAAAATCAGTTTTTGCTCCAGATAGGATTTTCAACAGGATATCTTTCAAAAACTGTGGGAATATTTTTCAACAAAAACCATTTTGAAAAACTTTCAAGGGTAGATACTCAGTCGAAAATCTATCCAGACATTTTTCCAAAGTCACGACGGCTTTTGTTCAAAGATGGGAATATTTGGACAGTCCCCGGCTGGATAAAAGTAACCATTAGATGATGGGCTGTGATGAAAAAGTGGCAAAATACTTTACATTTCATTTCTGGGCAAGGGAGGATGGCGTATTTTTGCCATCCTCTTATTACTCTAAGGTATATGAAGCTTTGAAAAGTCTTCTTGCTACAGAGCAGTTTACCATCTCACCCATTAGAACAAAAAACAAAAAAGAGGTTGAAGATGGCATATGGGTGTTCGAAGATTTTAGAATATACCTTGCAACACCTTTTTTAGAGCTTGTTACACAAAACGTATTAAAGATTTATGAAAGTTTAAATAGCTTGTTTGATGGCATTTACTTGAAGAGAATTTCATGCATGACACAGCAGCCAAAGACAAGTGGAAATTTGCTCAGCGGTGTGTTTGTTCAAAAAGACGGGGCTTGCTTAGAATATGACAGACAGCCAGAGATTTTTTCAGAGATGCTAAGAAGGCAGCTTTTGAGCATCTACTACCAAAGGTTTGGAACATACCCAGAAGACCAGAGATTTTTCTTTGTCATAAAAGATGGCTTGAAAAAACAGCATGTGGTTCCTTCAAGAATTGAGTATTTTGGTAGATACGAAGTATTTGCCTCAACAGAGCTTCTTGATATGTTTTGTCAGTTGTTTTGTGTAAAGTAGATTTTGTAAAACTCTGCTATTCAACTTGTGCAGGCTGCAAACCAATTTTCTTCGCAGAAAAATTGACTTTTGTAAGCTTTTCATAGAGGGTAAATTATAAGTAGTAGGAAAGTGCTGCGAGGTGAGAAGCGATGTCGCTAAGTTCTCTTCTTGGCGCATCAATAATGCTCAATGGGCTTGCAGAAGGGTTAAAAGTTTTTGCAATTGTTGTTGTTCTGGGGTTTGTTATAAAAGGGTTTTGGCAGGGCTTTAAAAAGGCGCTTGCTAAGAATTAAAGTATTTGCAAAGAAATAATAGCTTCTGACAACACTCTAAAAGGGCTTGAAAGCCACAAAATGGCTTTTTCAAGCCTTTTTTCTTATTATCTTTTTGGACAGCCCCATTAATTATTTTATGTTCAAACATTCTCAATTTACCATGGATTTTCTCAATTCTTTAACTTTTTCAATCTGAAGCTCTGTAAGTTCTGCAATCTCTTCATCACTAAACCCCTTTTTTATTAATCTTTTTGCAAACTCTATTGAGGCTTCTAGTTTACCTTCGAGTTTACCTTCAAGTTTACCTTCAAGTTTACCTTCAAGTTTACCTGCCATGAAATCTTTTGTCTTTGCCTCATCTAGAAGTCTTGCAACATTTGATATAAACTCACCCATGGCATTCACTCCTCCTTCTTTCAACCTTCTTGCAACTCTATCGTACTCTGGCTTTTGATCTTCAGAAAGCCTTAGCCTTATAATGCGATACGACCATTCCAAAAATCTATCTACATTCTTTTTGCTCAGCTTCTTTAAGTTCTTCTCAACCTCTAAAAGCCTTCTTATCAGCTCACCCCTGTCTTCTCTTACCTGCTCAAGATAAAACACTATAGGTAGCAGTACATCCTTTTCTCTTTCCAAAAGCTCCTCTACATTAAGCTCTATTATGTCAACTACTCTGTATCTAAACACATCATCCTTAAATATGTCAAATGCTTCCATAAGGTCGGTTGATATACTCCATCTTTCACCTATTCCATTGTATACAACTATCGGTATAATTGCTGGCAGGATTTGGACCCCTTTTCTTATCTCCTCCGCCCATAAACTTATCATGTACTTTAAAATCTTTTGCTGCATCTCTTTTTTTACAGTTGACTGGTTCTCAATCAGAATATAAAAATATACTTCCCTGTCCTTTAGTTTTGCTTTTGCTACAATATCAGCCTCAACCTGCGAAAACTGCTGGGTAACATAGTTTGTCTTGACAAGCTCGATAGAGTCTTCTTCTATGATGTCTGCCCATGTATAGTATAGTATGTCTTTTACCAGCAAAAGTATTTCTTCTTTGTCTGAAAACAAAAACTTGAACGTTGTATCGTGCTCTTTTGGTGGCAATTTCTCGCACACAGTTTTTTCTCCTTTTTTCTTAGGTTGTATGGTTTTCTGTACACTTTTATTATACCACACTATGAAAGCAAAAGATACATTGCTTATTTCAGATTCCAAGAAAGTGACTACCACTTTCTTTTTTCAATCCACAAAGAAAAGTCTACCCACTCTTTCCTCTCAATTTCCAACAGGAAGGCTACAAACCTTCTCTTCCTTATCAATCCCCAAAGGGGAGGCTACAAACACGTTAAAAAGCTTGATTTTATTATATCAATATTATACACCCCTGTCAATGTTTTTATATCGAAACATCTGTGTAAAACTCAAATCAGCCCAGAAAAATCAAGCGATAAAAGCTTATTGAACCTTTCCGTCTATCCAGCTGCTGCCAGAAGGTTGTTCAAATCCATGTGCAGCAAATCTGAAACCGTATACAAATCAAACCTTAAAATTTTGCCACCGGAGGTCGGCAGATATGACTTTTGGTCAAAATGAAATAATATAAGTCATCTTTTGAATAATATTCAAAAACCATAATCTGTATTACTCTTGCTTTAAAAAAACAAAAACCACAAGCAGCTTTTTAACTCTAAAGCCACTTGTGGTGCAATTCTCTTGCTGTCAATTCAAAAGCTTTTTCCTCAATCTCTTTATCTCCTCAATATCAAGTTCGGTCAGCTCTGCTATCTCTTCATCTCTTATACCCTTTTGTATCATCTTCTTAGCTATTCTAATTTGACTTTCACGAATACCTTGTTGCAAGCCCTGCTGCAAACCTTGTTGCAGACCAAGGCTGAAATCTTTTGCTCTTGTTTTATTAAGAAGTCTTGCTGTGTTTGAGGGAGTTAAAATAAAATTGTGTCCACTGTATAATTAGTATTGAAATAATCACCAAGGGGGGTTTACGATTATGGTGAAAAATGAAATTTTTGAGACCGCTAAAAATATGGCTATCGAACAAATTATGTATTGCTTCCTGTGATGGCTCTATTTGCCCAGCTCTAAAACAGCTAAAAGTAAAATTTGCTCGATTGCTTTATGTTATCGGAAAGAAAAGTAGCCTTGCTAAAAACGAAAAAGACAAAGGCAATGGCTTTTATTGAAGTAAAACTTGCAACACCTGACTTGTGTCTTGAAATCTTTGTCCCTCGCACAATCCCTAAGAATTTCCGACCTTCTATCCTCTTCTTTCCGCTACAAAAGAGTTGATAGTTCATACACCGACCTTCTTATGTCTTTAGTTGTCAATAGTTATCCAGAACCGCTTCACAAGGCAGACAGAGGTGCTAAAACCCTCTTAAAATTTGCTAAGGGTATAATTCAGAGCAGTCAGCACTTTTACAGAAAAGATCCACTCAATATGACTTTTATGAAATTTCGAGATAGCCTCAAGTTTGATGATAAGGAGTGAAATGAATGTTCAATTGTGCTGCCGCTTTATTATAAACTTGACAATGATTTTTCTGGGTATCCGGGATTTTTGACAGAGGCAGCCAATAATATTTATAAGATTCTAAACAGCAAAAAAATAAAGATTTGGCGAACTGCAACATAACTGTTGCTGATTTTGTTAGAATGCATGAGAGAATGCTTTTAAAAGGTAATTTGGAGAAGAGCAAAGCTGCGGTAAAAAAGCTTTACGAACAGCTTCTGAAAAAGACAAATACTTTAAATGCTGCAGTTTATTGCAATCTCATGCTGTATATAGAAAAAAGTATTTTTTTTACGATAACCTTGGTTTAATTGCTCGTTCTAATTTAGAACTTTTTGTAAATGAGCTGAAAAAGAGGTATGAAAAACTTAAAGAGTTTGGATTTTCAAATAAAAATGTTATTGACCAGAAAAAACTTATTGATATTCTCAACAGACCAGACGAAAAAACGCTTGTGATATTTAAATCGCATGATCCTGATGAGCTGCGAAATCTTGCATATCAGATTGGCATGTCAATTTTTGAAGACAGGCGCAGAAGCGGCAAGATTGACCCTGTTGTAAGTTTTATATTTGACGAGGCTGATGAGATCATTCCGCAGGATGCAAAGGATTCATACGAGCGTTCAAGCGAGGTTGTAATGCACTTAGCAAGGCGAGGAAGAAAATTTGGCTTGGGGATAGGTATTGCAACCCAGAGGATTACTTACCTTAACACCAATATTATGGCACAGCCGCATACATATTTTGTCAGCAAGCTTCCGAGAAAGTCTGACCAGGAGAGAATAACAGATGCTTTTGGTATTAGTGAAGATATGTTCAAGCAGACATTCAAGTTCAAAAAAGGATGCTGGCTACTTGTAAGCTATGATGCAATTGGTTTAGAAGCTGTACCGTTGCCTATTTATGTACAAAATGCAAACGACGCTGTGCTTGAATTTCTGAGAACTCTTTAATATAACTAATCAAAGCGAGAAAAATAAATTTTATTCAATTCTAAACAGGCTCAAAAACTATCAGCATTTAAAAACAAACATCTCAAAAAATATTTTTCCAATAATGAGAAATAAAATTATTTTAAAAAGCAAGAATGTCATGACATCTAAGATAATCCATATGCAGGCTTACAAAATATACTTTAAAGTATAATAAAATAGAGTATAATAAACATGAGGTGATTTTTTATGAAAAAATTTATAAACCGCAGCAAAGAACTTGAGTTTTTAGAGAAACAGTATCAAGAGAAAAATTCATCGCTTGTTATCATTTATGGAAGAAGGAGAATTGGCAAGACTGCACTTATTAAAAAATGTATTCAACACAAGCCTGCTATTTATTTTTTGGCTTCTGAAGAGGCGGAGAATCAAAACATAGAGTATTTTAAAAAAGCTGTAAGCAATTTTTTAAAAAATCCTTTGATTGAAAGATTATCTGGTGTAGGTTGGGATGATATTTTTGATGTTATAGTAAATTCAAAAATTGATAAAAAAGTAGTGATAGTATTTGATGAATTTCAAAACTTGTGCAAAACAAATCCAGCTTTTGCTTCGGTTGTTCAAAGAATCTGGGATGAAAAACTAAAAAACCAAAATTTCATGCTTATTTTAAGTGGTTCTTTGGTTGGCATGATGCAAGAACATGCTCTTTCTTATTCAAGTCCTTTGTACGGTAGAAGAACAGGACAAATAAAGCTGAAGCAGTTTTCTTTCAAAGAAGCAAAAGAATTTTTTCCTGAAGTGTCAGACCACCAATTTATATGGATATATTCCATCATTGGCGGTGTTCCAAAATATTTAGAGATGTTCAAGTTTGAAGGCGATATTTACAAGGCAATTGAAGAAAATATTCTAAACAGACAGAGCTTCTTGTATGAAGAGCCTATATTTTTGCTTGAAAAGGAAGTTCATGAGGTAGGAAGCTATTTTTCGATAATTAAAAGCATTGCGCTTGGAAACCATAAACTCAGTCAAATTGCCCAGAACCTTTCTGTAGCACAAACAAAACTTACAAAATACTTGAATACTTTAATGGACCTTGATATTGTAAGAAGAGAAGTTCCAATAACAGAGGAGTATCCAGAAAAGAGCAAAAGAGGGTTATATTTTATAAACGATAATTTCATAGATTTCTGGTTTAAGTTTGTATATCCCTACAGAGAACAATTGGAACTTGACAATACTAAATATGTGCTTGAAAATATCAAGTCAAGAATTGTGACAAATCACATAAGTTTTGTTTATGAAGAAATTTGCAGGCAAATTTTAATGGATTTAGTAAAAACAAAAGAGATTGATGTTCAGTTAGACAGAGTAGGCAAGTGGTGGGATTCAAAGTCGGAGATTGATATAGTAGGAATTGGTAAAAATACAGGTCATGTTGTTTTTGGTGAATGCAAATATTCACAAAATGTAGTTGATATTGATGTATTTTTTAACCTTAAGAAAAAAGCAGAAAGTATCAAAATATTTCCTGAGCAAAAAGAACTTTATATTCTCTTTAGCAAAACAGGATTTTCAGAAAGGCTTTTGGAGTTTGCGAAAGAGACAAAGAATTTGATACTGATAAAGTTTCCATAGAAATAGCTCAGGTAGCAAGAACGTCTGTATGGGCAAAAAGGATTATCAAAACACTAAGATAAAGATCGGTCAAAGAAAAACCCAATCAAGTAAGTGCTGAATTTTCAATGCTAAATAGTCTAAAAGAAAAAGGATTATTGGGTGAAAATTTTAGTGTTTCGATTATACATTCTGATACTCCAGATGGCATTATGGCTGGGCTAATTAATAAAAAAGTAATAGAACTTATTTTTGAAGGTTCAACAGTTTTTATGGCAGAGGTAGAAGATGTGGATGTCTCAAATGAAGTGAAATTGCAAAGGTCCTTAGGGAATTTTATGCAAGTTGTTGGAAAAGAACTATTAAAGGGTTCAAAAGAAACAACTTTTTTTGCGCCAATTGGTGGCTACAAATACATGACTTATCTGGGATATGTTGCAGGTGCTCTTTTTGGTTATCCATCTGGGTATATGTACGAAAAAGATCAAGAGTTGCTTGTTGTGCCCCCAATTCCTATTGAAATAAATTTTGATTTAATTGCAAAAAACAAAAATTTTATAGCAAACTTGCTGAAAGCTGGGCAGCTGAGTTATCAAGAACTTAGTGAAGCTGAAAAAGAAGTTGTAGACACAATGCCTTATTTTTTCGAAAAGATAGTAGTTGATGGGCAAGAGATTGTAAGCCCAAATGCTTTTGCACAGTTTATTTTTGAAGATTACATCAATACAACAATAAAGGTAAGTACAGAGGTAAAAGAATTAATAAACAAAAATGAGCAGTATAAGAATTTTATTCATAATCAGTTGATGGAACTTATAAAGAAGGTAAAATTGTATTTCAAAAATTACAGGGAGTATCAGGGTTTAAAAGGAGAACTGCAACACAATGAAACTTGGGGAATAAATAAACCATATATTTACAAAGGGGTATCAAATGGCAGTAAATTTGTATTCAGATGCGCATATGATTTTGACAGTATCAACAGCGTCTTATCTATATACAAAATCTGGCTTAAACATGATGAGTATGAAGATGACTGCGGGAAAATTGCAAAAGGAAAAAAGATAATAGATATGGATAAAAATAAATTAGTTGAAATAGATATTGAGGAAGAGTGAAAAAATTAAACTTAAAAACTTTAAAGCCACAGGCAATGCAAAACAAATTATGCCTGTGGCATTTTTATTCAATACCAAATGAAAAGGTACAAATCCTTTCAACCTTATCAATCCCCAAAGGGGAGGCTACAAACACGTTCAAATGCTTGACTTTATTGTATCAACTTTATGCAGGGGTGTCAATGTTTTTTTATCAGTACATCATATCAAAATCCTGCTCAGTTCAGAAAAATCAAGCTCTTAAGCCTCATCTATCCTTCCGTCTATCCAGCTGCTGCCAGCAATTATGTCAAAGTCTGTAGCATAAGCACTGAAACCGAGTACAAAATAAACCTTAAAAAATATCCACCGGAGGTCGACAGAAATGACTTTTGGTCAAAAAGAAATAATATAAGTCATCTTTTGAATAATATTCAAAAACCATAATCTGTATTACTCTTGCTTTAAAAAAACAAAAACCACAAGCAGCTTTTTAACTCTAAAGCCACTTGTGGTGCAATTCTCTTGCTGTCAATTCAAAAGCTCTTTCCTCAATCTCTTTATCTCCTCAATATCAAGTTCGGTCAGCTCTGCTATCTCTTCATCTCTCATACCCTTTTGTATCATCTTCTTAGCTATTCTAATTTGACTTTCACGAATACCTTGTTGCAAGCCCTGCTGCAAACCTTGTTGCAGACCAAGGCTGAAATCTTTTGCTCTTGCTTCATCAAGAAGTCTTGCTACATTTGATACAAATTCACCCATATTCTTACCACCCCCTTGTTTAACCCTTTCTACTAACCGTTCATACTCCTCTTTTTGCTCTTCCAGCAACCTCGGTCGTATTATGTAATATGCCCACCTTAAAAATCTGTCTATGTTCTCATTGCTCAGTTTCTCTAAATTCTTCTCAACCTCTAAAAGCCTTCTTATAAGCTCATCCCTTTCTTCTCTTACCTGCTCTAAATAAAATATTATCGGCGTTAGCAAGTCCTTCTCCTCTTGAAGAATCTTTTTGACATCTACTTCAGACACATCTACTACTCTGTAACTGAATACATCATCCTTGAAAGTCTCAAATGCTTCCATTAAATCAGTAGAAAGATTCCATCTTTCCTTTGTTCCGTTGTACACAACTATGGATATGACAGGCGGAAGATTCTCTGCCCCTTTGCTAAGTTCATTCCACCACAGGCTTACCATGTACTTTAGTATCTTCTGTGCCATATCCCTTTTCACTGTCGACTGGTTCTCTATCAGGATATAAAAATATACTTCTCTTCCTTTTAGCTTTGCTTTTGCAACAATATCGGCTCTGAGCTGGGATAGGTGCTGTGTTACAAATTCGCTGTCATCAAATTCTATAGACTCCTCATCTATTTCATCTGCCCAGCTGTATCTGAGAATCTCTTTTATAAGCACAAGTAGCTCTTTTTTGTCTTTGAGCAAGAACTTAAAAGTGGTATCATGCTCCATTGGTGGAATTTCAGAGCTCAAGGCACTTTCACTCCGACTTATGAATTTTTCAGAATAAAATTCTACACTCTGTAGCCAAAGATGTTGAGTTTGTTTTATTTTTTGTCCAATTTAATTATACCACAAAAGCGGTCTCACAGTTTCATTTTTTTAATCTTCAAAGGGCAGGCTACAAACCAATGGTTTCAACAGAATTCAAGCACTTGTTGATATCAAGTTTCAATTCCCAAAGGGGAGGCTACAAACTATCAAAGCAAATGCAAATATGGGTGATGAGCAAATTTTCAATCCCCAAAGGGAAGGCTACAAACGCTACCGGTGCTATTATTCTAATTGATAGTACCGGATTTCAATCCCCAAAGGGAAGGCTACAAACAGGCTGCCGAATACGCAAAGCCTAAGCTTGAAGAAAGTTTCAATCCCCAAAGGGAAGGCTACAAACCAATTTTTTATTGTTCTGGTTATATTGTTGTTTTAAGTTTCAATCCCCAAAGGGAAGGCTACAAACCTTTATCAACCTCTAAAGCAGCCTGTTTGATTTCAGTTTCAATCCCCAAAGGGAAGGCTACAAACTGAACATTAGTACCTGTAACCAAAGCCTCTCTTGGTTTCAATCCCCAAAGGGAAGGCTACAAACTTACAGTTTAAACAACAAAACCTCCCTTTTCATAGTTTCAATCCCCAAAGGGAAGGCTACAAACGTATTGTTACTGGTAGGCTTATAGATGTTAAGGATTAGTTTCAATCCCCAAAGGGAAGGCTACAAACCCAATTGATACTAAATTGTAGATTCATGGAAAAATAGTTTCAATCCCCAAAGGGAAGGCTACAAACCGAAATGATAGAAAAAGCAATAAAAATTTTGCTTCGTTTCAATCCCCAAAGGGAAGGCTACAAACTAATTATGTTTGTTTTTCTTGTAGCAATATAAAACAGTTTCAATCCCCAAAGGGAAGGCTACAAACAAAAAGGAGGTTTAAAAGATGAAGTGGATAGAAGTGTTTCAATCCCCAAAGGGAAGGCTACAAACAAATCTTTGTCATTGTGCAACCATCTATAAGTTCCGTTTCAATCCCCAAAGGGAAGGCTACAAACATTGCCCGCTGCCCAATTAATCTTAGGTGTTTGAGTTTCAATCCCCAAAGGGAAGGCTACAAACATTGCCCGCTGCCCAATTAATCTTAGGTGTTTGAGTTTCAATCCCCAAAGGGAAGGCTACAAACCTGATGTTCCTTCAAATTCATTAGCTGTTGTTATTGGTTTCAATCCCCAAAGGGAAGGCTACAAACCTAACGTTCCAATATGCAGATGTATTTCTTGTGGCCGTTTCAATCCCCAAAGGGAAGGCTACAAACTATGACTATGAAGTTTGCAGCGTTAACCGTGCTTGGGTTTCAATCCCCAAAGGGAAGGCTACAAACTCTTTACTTACAGTGGAAATGCAATGAGAGGATTGTGTTTCAATCCCCAAAGGGAAGGCTACAAACTGGCAATTGGTCTGTACGGCTTGTCTTTGCTATATAGGTTTCAATCCCCAAAGGGAAGGCTACAAACTTTTTTATTTTGTCAAGTATTTTTTTAAAAAAATGTTTCAATCCCCAAAGGGAAGGCTACAAACTTATAAGAAACAATACATTTTATTTTGAATTTATGTTTCAATCCCCAAAGGGAAGGCTACAAACGGAGTGTTATGATGTTCAAAGAAGACTGGAACAATATGTTTCAATCCCCAAAGGGAAGGCTACAAACTATGGTTGATTTTATAGTGGATGGATTGTTAGTTTGTTTCAATCCCCAAAGGGAAGGCTACAAACTTATTTTCTCGAACCACAGTTGTGGATCGAGGTTTGGGTTTCAATCCCCAAAGGGAAGGCTACAAACGTATCGCCAAAATTGAAAAGACGGCATAAAATATTGTTTCAATCCCCAAAGGGAAGGCTACAAACCGTCGGTTCAGGTGCCTACCTGGATCGCAGCGCACAGGTTTCAATCCCCAAAGGGAAGGCTACAAACTAATTCCCAAGTTTCAATAACTTGACCATCTTTGAGTTTCAATCCCCAAAGGGAAGGCTACAAACTATCAACAATTGTGTTTTTATTGCCCTGGCTAATCTGTTTCAATCCCCAAAGGGAAGGCTACAAACCGAAAGCAGTCCTTCTCAATGTTGTGAGAAGGACTAGTTTCAATCCCCAAAGGGAAGGCTACAAACTATTTATGCATTTACAGAATTGTGCTTGCAAATTTAGTTTCAATCCCCAAAGGGAAGGCTACAAACTGAACAAGTTAAAAAAGGCAAAATTCATGTATTTGAGTTTCAATCCCCAAAGGGAAGGCTACAAACCAATAATTCTTCAAAATCAACATTATATCGATTAGCAGTTTCAATCCCCAAAGGGAAGGCTACAAACGGTAAAAAATGTTAGAGAGAAATTTAATTAAAAAAAGTTTCAATCCCCAAAGGGAAGGCTACAAACTAATTCATATATAAGCCTCTCCTTAATTTCATTAACGTTTCAATCCCCAAAGGGAAGGCTACAAACCAACATCAGCGACCGAATTGTTAGTATCCAAATTGTGTTTCAATCCCCAAAGGGAAGGCTACAAACCTTTTAGCCCCTGCGTAGCCTACCCTTTGGGGTTGTTTCAATCCCCAAAGGGTAGGCTACAAACGCTCAGTAGCTGTTGTAGACTTCGAAGTGATTCTTGTTTCAATCCCCAAAGGGAAGGCTACAAACTCCATGCAGCGCTGACAAGCTGTATGAATGTTTGAAGTTTCAATCCCCAAAGGGAAGGCTACAAACCGAAAGAGTTTGATAGGTATGGATTCGTTAGACCTTGTTTCAATCCCCAAAGGGAAGGCTACAAACTGAACAAGCTTAGAGAAATAAGAAAAGCCAAAAAAAGTTTCAATCCCCAAAGGGAAGGCTACAAACGCAACAAAAAGGCAGACCAACTGAATGGTTTTACCGAGTTTCAATCCCCAAAGGGAAGGCTACAAACGATAGTGCATAATAAGGGGGATGTATTTTTATTTTTTTGTTTCAATCCCCAAAGGGAAGGCTACAAACAACTTGCACCTAATATGAAGAACAGAAAATATGCGTTTCAATCCCCAAAGGGAAGGCTACAAACAAACATTTATGAGCATTTAAAACATGTTGTAACAGCGTTTCAATCCCCAAAGGGAAGGCTACAAACCAAACGCTACTTTAGATATTACGACACAATGCAATGTTTCAATCCCCAAAGGGAAGGCTACAAACTCCCAGCATATTCTCCTATTTTATTCCCATTTACAGTTTCAATCCCCAAAGGGAAGGCTACAAACCTTGTAAGAGCTCCTACAATATCAACTCCACCAGTGTTTCAATCCCCAAAGGGAAGGCTACAAACGCAATCATTCTATTATAAACATCTCTCTTTAAGTTATGTTTCAATCCCCAAAGGGAAGGCTACAAACTGTCCTGTTTGTGGTAAGCCAATAACAGATAATTTCAGTTTCAATCCCCAAAGGGAAGGCTACAAACCTTTATATTCATTTACTTTGGTATGGTATTGTCTTCGTTTCAATCCCCAAAGGGAAGGCTACAAACAATTTGTCCAAGAAGCTAAAAATTTTATAAGGGAGGTAGTTTCAATCCCCAAAGGGAAGGCTACAAACGTTTTATGTTACAAAGATGAAAGCATTATTATTGACAATGGTTTCAATCCCCAAAGGGAAGGCTACAAACAAAAAGAAGAAAAAGTAAGAAAAGTTATAGAAGGAGTTTCAATCCCCAAAGGGAAGGCTACAAACTTTTGATTGTGTTGCCAAAATTTTAAATAATAAAAGTTTCAATCCCCAAAGGGAAGGCTACAAACGTAGGATGTCTACCAGGCCCTACTATTTATGAAGAGTTTCAATCCCCAAAGGGAAGGCTACAAACAAATGAATAAGACGAAATGGATAGAAGTTAGAAATGTTTCAATCCCCAAAGGGAAGGCTACAAACGAATACCCACCCCAACTCTTGACAAAGAGCCGAAAGTTTCAATCCCCAAAGGGAAGGCTACAAACTGTTGCCAATTATGCTATAATAGTTCTATAAAGAAGTTTCAATCCCCAAAGGGAAGGCTACAAACCGACAAACTCTGCTTCTCCAGAAGCAGAGTCTATGTTTCAATCCCCAAAGGGAAGGCTACAAACTCCATGCAGCGCTGACAAGCTGTATGAATGTTTGAAGTTTCAATCCCCAAAGGGAAGGCTACAAACCATTCGAACCGTGGTGGATGCTATCCGCCACGGTTAGTTTCAATCCCCAAAGGGAAGGCTACAAACCGGGTGGCGATGTTTTTGCAGGGCAGGCTATATATTGTTTCAATCCCCAAAGGGAAGGCTACAAACACGGAGCGGAGTTATAGCTCCGCTCCGTTAAATCCCAGTTTCAATCCCCAAAGGGAAGGCTACAAACTGAATAAGATAGAAGTTAGAGATGAAAAAAATTTCCGTTTCAATCCCCAAAGGGAAGGCTACAAACCGGGCTTTTTGCACGTATCAGATAGCCCCCACTTTGGTTTCAATCCCCAAAGGGAAGGCTACAAACGGTTTTGGTTTCTTACCGGCCGGTTTGCAAATACGGGTTTCAATCCCCAAAGGGAAGGCTACAAACCGTCTGCTGGAGCTTTTTTCTGCTTGCGTGTTTTGGTTTCAATCCCCAAAGGGAAGGCTACAAACCCGTAGATGGCTTGAGAAATCTTACAAGGAACAAATGGTTAAGTTTTCAAGCTGCTGTAGGTTATTTCTATTATACTCCACAAGCTCTTGAAAGTCAACACATACCAGAAATTACCTTTTGCTGTCGATCCCCGGGGGTTTTTGGGGGGATTACAGGTCGACAGCAATTGGTAAATGCAAAGTCATAATACGTCGCAAATCACAAAGTACATAATTAAAAATGTCAATTTTTGCACAAACAAAAATAATATAAAATGAAAAAAATGACATATATATCTAATTAACTTCGCATAAAATTTGACCTTAAAAATTATAATGATGATATGTAAAATTAAAAAGTGTACTAAGTAACGAGGATTGCAAGTTCAAAATTTGGTTGTATCTTGAAAATAAAATTGGTATAATTAACATAAAAGCGAGGTGAGAGGCTATTGATAGAGGAAATGGTTGAGATTGGTGATGTTCTAATTGGTGATGCATCTGGAAATGATGCCTATTTATCTGTTCTTACAGAAGATATTGAGGTTCCATCTGGGGATGAAAAGAGATATGTTGCAAAAATTAACTTTTCTACAAATGAGAAAAAGATTAATATAGACTGTGCTGAAGAAATTGATAGTGAAACTGCTAAAAAATATGTTTATGTTGGTTCGGCAGAAGGGGCAAATTCGTCACAATGGTTTGCTTCTACGACATCTTTTGCATATTTTCTAACAGAAACCATTCCAAACCTTGTTGAATGTGAAATACCTGTAGTATCTGACATATGTAAAAAAATATTGGATATGTATTTTGTCAAAGTCAAAGAATATCTAAGCAAGTCTTCTGAACTTTTCGATGAAGAAAAGAGGTATTTGCAGCAGAGAATAGAGAAAAAATACGTTTATTTTTTAGATACTGACAATATAGTGGTAAATGACAACAAGAGACTGACTGAAAAGCCGCTATCACAGATTTACAAAGAACTAATTAACAATGCAAAATCAACAGATAAGATTTTTAAGCAATTGAGAGATGTTTTTACAAAGGAATGTACAAATGGATTAAGAAAATTAACAGAGCTAAAACCTCAGCAAATAGGCTTATATGTACTTTGCATTGATGGGAAACCTTTGACAAGCTATCAAGAGTATATTGACGCTGTTATTGCATACAAACGCCAGGTCAAAAAAGGCACAGAAAAAACTAAAAAGAAGCAAAAAGAAGGTAATATATGTTATATATGTTTGGACACAGATAACTTATCTTACGAAGGATTTAAAAAGACAAAGTTTAAATATTTTACAACAGACAAAAATATTTTTGCATCTTATCTTGACCAAAAGAACTATGCCAAGAACATAACTGTATGCGAAAAATGTCTTTTAAAGCTTGTGGCAGGAGATATATTTTTAAGAAATAAACTTAAAACCCAGCTTGGCTCTTTTGATGTATATGTTCTGCCAACTTTTGTTTACACAAGTGCAAAGCTAACAAAAAACTATTTAGAAGAACTTTCCCAAAATATCACGAATTCGTTGAACACTGCATGGAACTATAACAGCCTGGAAAAACTGCGAGATGATATATACAACTTTCTTTCATATTTCGACCAAAACCACTATTTTTTACTGAACCTGATTTTTTACAGAGAAGCACAAGCAAGTACAAAGATAATAAGGTTTATACCTGACATCAATCCTTCAATTTTCGACAAGATTTACAATGCAGCATCAAAAGTCTTTTCTCAATATACTGACCTCATTGGGAATGACCCTTCTTTTAAGATTTCCCTTGAAAGCATCTATTACAGCGTTCCAATAAGGCTCAAAAACATAAGTGAGAGTAAAGAAGCGCAAAGGCTTTTGAACATCTACGATGCTATTTTTTCTGGCAGAAAAATAGCAAAAAATGTTCTCATAGAAAATTTTATAAAGGCAGTAGGTGTTGTTGTTTACAAGAAAGAAGGGTATAACATATCAAAGCTGATAAGAAACAACATTGCTTCAATGGTTATCAGAATGGTTTTTGTTATAAGATTTTTAGAAATTTTGGATTGTCTGGAGGTGAAAAGAGGGATGGATGTTGCGCAGCTGAATTTGTCCGACGATCTCAAAAGCTATATTCAACAAATGAATTATGATGAGCCAAAGACAGCTCTGTTTTTGCTTGGAGTTTTGATTGGCGAGATAGGAGCAAAACAATATCTTGCTACCAAAGATAGGCAAGACGACTCTGCTGGGCACAAACCAATTTTGAACAAGATAAATTACAATGGGATTGACAAGCCAAAGCTTATAAGACTGTGCAATGATGTTTACAACAAGCTGAGGCAGGAAAAGATTTTGCCATACACCGAGATGATTTTTGCCGAGATGAAGAGGCTTTTGGACAAGCACATAGATTCATGGAAGCTTGACAAGTATGAAACTCTTTTTTACATCCTCTCAGGTTATGCATACAAAACTCAAAAGGTTATATTAAATGCTTCTTCAAACTCTCAGGATACATCTAATTAAAATAGGAGGGCTGATGTAAAGATGGAAAAGAAGATTATTGATAAGACCAGCGAGATTTTGTTTACCTATGATGCTAAGCTTTGCAATCCAAACGGTGACCCGGATGAGGAAAATCGACCAAGGATGGATTGGGAAAAAGAGATAAACCTTGTGTCAGATGTTCGTTTAAAAAGGTATATCCGTGATTATGCAGACGACCAGGGTATTCCAATTTATGTTCGAAAGATTGAAGGCAAGAGCGTAAAGCCAGAAGAAGTAATCAAAAGCGTAGGAGAAGACATCGACGAGCTTGAGACGTTCATTGACATAAGGCTTTTTGGTGCAACAATACCTATTAAGAAAGAGACGAGAACTTACATCGGGCCTGTACAGTTCAACTGGGGATATTCACTCAACAAGGTTGAACTTTTAGAAGCATCTATCACAAGCCATTTTGCAAGCGATGAGAAAAAACAGCAGGGTGCTATAGGAAAAGACTACAGAGTGAAATACTCTTTCATAGCTTTTTCTGGAATAGTGAGCGCAAGAAGAGCAAAAGAGACAAGACTTACAGAAGATGACCTAAAGTTTTTGGATAGAGCAATGAAAGAAGCAATTCCACTTCAGGCAACCAGAAGCAAGATAGGTCAGTATCCGAGGCTTTACATGAGAGTAGAGTATGTAGATGATAAGACCTTGCTTGGAGAGCTCAGAGATTATGTCAAGCTTATAGAAGTTGTCGAAAAACCGCGAAAAATTGAAGATGTTCAGCTTGACATCACAGATTTGGCTGAGTTTTTGCATAAGAACAAGAATGTAATTTCAAAGATTTACTATTTCAAACACCCAGAGCTTTGCCTTGTTTGCGGTGGCAATGTTGTGGACTTTAAAGATGCATTTGGTACTTTTGAGCTTGAAGAAGTTTAGAAAAACAAGGTGAGAAGAAAATGAAATTTTTAGTGTTTGACCTCAAAGGTAAGTTCGCTCACTTTAGAAAATTTTATACAAACTCATCATCGCTTTCGTATCTTGTGCCACCGAGGACTGTGATTGAAGGTATGGTTGCAGCTATCTTGGGTTTTAAGAGGGATAGTTATTATGGGGTGCTCTCAGCAGAAAACCTTTTAGTTGCAGTACAAAAGATAGAAAGGACATATAAGATTGTACAGACGGTAAATTATATAAAAGCTCAAACTGTAAATGAACTAAAAAATCCAAATACCCACACACAGGTGCCGCTTGAGATCTTGGCTGGCTACAATGGATTTGTAGGTTTTAGAGTTTTTGTTATGCCCAAAGATGAGAAGATATATTCTCTCTTGAGGGCAAGGCTTGAAAGTGGCAAGTCAGAATTTCCGATATACTTTGGCAGTGCTCCGTTTGCTGCAAAAACTGAGTTTTTGGGTGAATTTGA
This sequence comes from Caldicellulosiruptor diazotrophicus, assembly GCF_017347585.1. Taxonomy (NCBI): domain Bacteria; kingdom Bacillati; phylum Bacillota; order Caldicellulosiruptorales; family Caldicellulosiruptoraceae; genus Caldicellulosiruptor; species Anaerocellum diazotrophicum. The sequence continues at coordinate 2,503,161 of NZ_AP024480.1, read as the reverse complement.
AGCTTGCAGGTGGGAAGACAGCAGGGCTGGTATTTTAACTGTGCTTGATGCAGGCTTAATAAAATCTCTAAGCTTAGAGTTAGAGTCTGCTTCTTCTCTTGCTCTTATGAGAGACAGGATGCCGTGCGATTTTGACAAAGATAGGTTTGCCACAAAGGTCAAGACGTATATTCACGACGAAAATCTCAATCCTATCTGGGTAGATTTGGATAGCAGTGCGCAAGACAAGGTGTATTATATAAAAGAATTTTCAGGTGACAGAAAAGAATGCATTTGTGTGATGTAAAAAATCTTTTGCCATTTGGGGGATAGCCCAGATGGCGTTTTTCTTGTTTTGTCAAAAAAGTTTTTATATATTGTCAAAAAGGTGGGATTTGTATGGAGTATTATTCTCACAAAAATCCTGATAAGCTTCTTTATGATCACCTTCTTGAAGTTTATCACTATGCTATGAAGGCAAATGTTGAGCTTAAGAACTGGGAAAAAGAAGCGCTGCAAATTATATGTCTTTGTCATGACTTTGGGAAATTTACAACATTTTTTCAAAGTCATCTTAGCGGTGTATCAAGCAAGCATTCACAGCATGGTTTTTTATCAGCCATCTTTGGAGTCTTTTGCTGGATGCAAAAGAAAGGACTGTGCTTACAACAGATGAACCCCCCAGCTTCTTTAGATGAAGTCATATCTCTTTTGATTTACGCTTGCATTCTTCACCATCACGGAGATGTCAAGGATATTAGCAAGAACCTGCCAGAAAAGTTTAAAGGAGATTTCAAGGCAGATATAAACCTTGTTCAGAAAATAGATGATGCCTATGTTCAGATTGAGGATTTGAGGTGCAACGCTGAAGATATAAAACCTTTGCTTGAAAAAATTGGACTTGGCAACAAATTTGAAAAGTTTTTGGCACAGCAAAGGGGTTTTATAGAGGATATCCTAAGATATCTTAAAAGAATTGAATATGGCATTCGCATGATTGGTATGATACCGCAGGCTTTCAAAGATGGAACTGAGCTTTATTTTGCCCAGCAAAAGTTGTATTCTCTTCTCATATGGGCAGACAAGATGTCGGCTGCAAATTACAAGTTACTGTTTCCTTGCTATGCTTCGTCAGACAGACTTATTGTGGCAAGAGACAAAGTTATCAAACCAACTCAGGACAAAAATCTGCAGAGAATAAGGCAAAGTGTGTTTGAGGCTGTGCTTTCAAATATTGAAAAGAACAAAGAGAAAGATATATTTTCAATCACAACACCAACTGGTACAGGAAAGACTTTGGCAGGAGTTTTTGCAGCATTAAAACTGAAAGAGATTTTGGAAAAGTCTGGTAGGATAATATATGCTCTTCCGTTTACCTCTATAATAGACCAAAACTACCATGTTGTCGAAAATCTATTTAAGGCAATAGAAGATTTTGAAAAAAACAGAGACAGGTACTTGTTAAAACACCATCATTTAACTGATGTTGAATTCAGGGGGAAAGAAGGAGCGCTAAAAGAAATTACAGATGAAATTACTGTATTTGAAAAAGTTGCTTCAGAGTGTTTTATAGAAAACTGGACATCTGGGTTTGTAGTGACAACATTTGTCCAGCTGCTTGAAACTTTAATTTCGAACAGAAACAGGATGCTCAAAAAATTTCATACTTTTTATGACTCAGTACTTCTCCTTGATGAGATTCAGGCAATTGATGTTGAGCTTTTGCCGCTTGTTGAAGAGGTTTTAAAGAAACTAACACAGCTTTTCAGGTGCAAGATTATTCTCATGACAGCCACAAAACCGCTTATATTCGAAGATGCTTGTGAGCTTGCAGGGTTTTGTGACTATTCAATTTTTAACAGAACAAAGCTTATGTATCACCACAGCGATTTAAAAGTAGCTGAATTTGTGGATTTCTTCTTACAAGAGGTATATGAAGACGAAAAATCGTTTTTGATTGTTGCCAACACCATAAATCAGTCGCATCAAATCTACAATGGCATAAAAAACAACCTCAAAAATAAAGAGGTTATTTACCTTTCAGCAAGCCTTGTACCAAAAGATAGAAAAGATATTATAAAGAAAATTGAAAAAATGTTAGAAAGTGGTGCAAAACCCATTGTTGTTTCAACTCAGGTGATTGAGGCAGGGGTAGACATTGACTTTGATTGTGTAGTAAGAGACATAGCTCCTATTGATTCAATAATCCAGTGTGCAGGAAGGTGCAACAGGCACAATGAAAAAAGCCAGGGTAGTGTGCTGGTTGTAAACATGAAAGATGAAAGTGGCATAACCTTTGCAAAAAGAGTTTATGGCAACACGGCAATTGAAATATCAAGAGGACTTCTTTTGAAGCATCTTGAAGTGGAAGAAAAAGACTATGGTATGCTGATTGATAGTTATTTCAGGATGATAAAAGAAAATAAATCATTTAAAAAGTCTGATGAGTTTTTGAAGGCAATAAGGCTTTTAAAGTTTGACAGTATTCTGGAAAAGGAAGAACTCACAATTTCAAGGTTTAGTCTTATCCAGCAGCGGGGTGGGTATGTCAGCGTTATCATAAGAAGCAATGAAGAAATAGAAGATGCTTATCAAAGGTATATAGACTCTTTTTCCATTAAAGATTATTACGAAAGAAGAGAAATCTATCTTAAACTTAAAAATATCCTTTTTGAATATACAATTTCTGTGCCAATAAAATACGCCCAGATTTTTGATGAAGAGAAAGGAATATTATCTTTGCCACCCACATCCTGCCAGCGATACTATAGCCCTAAGACAGGATTTGTGTATGACCCAAACGACCATATTATTTTTGCCTGAGTTTAAGAAACAGGATGGTGTTTTGAAAATGGATATTTACATGACAGGTGTTTACATCTGGTATTACAACATCTGCAAAAGACAGGTGTGGCTCATGGCACATAGCATCTTGCCAGATGAGAACGACGATAACATTGTGCTTGGCAGGTTTCTTCATGAGTATTATTACAGGAAAGATCAGAAGGAAATAAAATTCGGCAATGCAGTGTTTGACATTCTGTATCAGGATAAAGATGAGATAGTGATTGGTGAAACAAAGAAATCTTCAAGGTTCAAAGAAGCATCAAGGTATCAGCTTTTGTTTTATATAAAGCTTCTAAAAGAAGCAGGAATTTCAGCAAAAGGAGTGCTTTTTTATCCAGAGGAAAGAAAAAAGGAAGAGGTTGTTCTGACAGCTGAGGAAGAAGAAAAATTGGAAAAGATGATAGCTGAGATTGAAACGATAATTGAAAAAGAAAGCCCGCCTCCTGCAGCCACATGCCGATATTGTCCAAAGTGTGCTTACAGGGAATATTGTTTTGCTTGAAAAACAAGTCAAATGTCTTCAAAAAACTTTTCGGGGTGATTTGAAGTGAAAAAAGACCTTTATGTGTTCAATTCAGGATTTTTAAGAAGGAAAGATAACACCATCATGTTTGAAACAGATGAGGGCAAAAAATATTTTCCTGTTGAAGAGATAGAATCAGTTTTTATATTTGGAGAGGTTGACATAAACAAAAGATTTTTGGAGTTCATGACAGAAAAGAATATATGTGTACACTTTTTCAACAGGTATGAGTACTACGTTGGTACATACTACCCGCGCGAACATTACAACTCAGGCATTGTGATACTCAAGCAGGTAGAATTTTACAACGACTATAATAAAAGAATAACCATTGCAAGGTCAATTGTTGAAGGTGCTGTTTTGAACATGCTTGTGGTTCTGAGGTACTACAATTCCCGTGGAAATATGTTAAAAGATGAGATAGAAACTATCGAAAGAATGCGCCATAACATAAGCGCCTGCAGTGATGTAAATACGCTTATGGCTTTGGAAGGGAATATAAGAGAAATCTACTATAAGTGTTTTAACAAGATACTGGATGATGAAAATTTTACATTTGTCCGCAGGAGCAAAAATCCACCTCTTGACAGGATAAATGCTCTGATTAGCTTTGGAAATTCTCTTTTGTATGCTACAACTCTTGGAGAGATTTACCAGACACAGCTTGACCCACGCATTGGGTATCTACATTCTACAAACCAGCGTAAGTTTTCTTTGAATTTGGATATTTCTGAAATCTTCAAGCCCATAATTGTTGACAGAGTAATTTTTTCTCTTGTTAACAAGAAAGTGCTGAGCGAAAAACATTTTGAAAAGGAACTAAATGGAATTATTCTAAATGACCAGGGCAAAAAATTGTTTATCTCTGAGTACAACCAAAAGCTTTACTCAACCATTATGCATCCAAAATTGAACACTCAGGTGAGCTACAAAAGGCTTATTCGGATGGAAGCATATAAGCTTCAGAAGTTGTTTTTAGAAAATATAGAATACAAACCTTTTGTTGCAAGGTGGTAGGAGCTATGTTTGTGATTCTTGTTTATGATGTCAATGAAAAACGGGTGGCAAAAGCTTTGAAAAAATGCAGACAATATCTTACATGGGTACAAAATTCGGTATTTGAAGGAAATATATCAGAGGGGACATTGAGAAGACTAATTCTCGAACTTGAAAGAATACTGGATTTGTCTGAAGATTCGGTTATTATCTACAAATTTCAAAATACCTGGTACTCAGAAAGGCAAATAATTGGCATTGAAAAAAATCCTGTGGATTTTATGACATAGTGAATCAAAATAAATGGGAAACCTCAAGGGGGTATCCATCATCTTTTTGGATACCCTTACTTACTATTTTATGTTCAAATATTCTCAATTTACTATGGATTTTCTCAATTCTTTGACTTTTTCAATCTGAAGCTTTGTAAGTTCTGCAATCTCTTCATCACTAAACCCCTTTTTTATTAATCTTTTTGCAAACACTATTGAGGCTTCTAGTTTACCTTCGAGTTTGCCTTCAAGTTTACCTGCCATGAAATCTTTTGTCTTTGCCTCATCTAGAAGTCTTGCAACATTTGATATAAACTCACCCATGGCATTCACTCCTCCTTCTTTCAACCTTCTTGCAACTCTATCGTACTCTGGCTTTTGATCTTCAGAAAGCCTTGGCCTTATAATGCGATACGACCATTCCAAAAATCTATCTACATTCTTTTTGCTCAGCTTCTTTAAGTTCTTCTCAACCTCTAAAAGCCTTCTTATCAGCTCACCCCTGTCTTCTCTTACCTGCTCAAGATAAAACACTATAGGTAGCAGTACATCCTTTTCTCTTTCCAAAAGCTCCTCTACATTAAGCTCTATTATGTCAACTACTCTGTATCTAAACACATCATCCTTAAATATGTCAAATGCTTCCATAAGGTCGGTTGATATACTCCATCTTTCACCTATTCCATTGTATACAACTATCGGTATAATTGCTGGCAGGATTTGGACCCCTTTTCTTATCTCCTCCGCCCATAAACTTATCATGTACTTTAAAATCTTTTGCTGCATCTCTTTTTTTACAGTTGACTGGTTCTCAATCAGAATATATTTCAGATTCCAAGAAGTGACTATCACTTTCTTTTTTCAATCCACAAAGAAAAGGCTATCCACTCCTTTCCTCTCAATTTCCGACATAGAGGTTAAAATTCACCTTATTACAATCCCAAACGAGGAGTCTACAAAATCTCCTACCACCTTCAATCTCCAACGGTAAGGCTACAAACGATTTCGCCCCATACTCTGTTGCTAACCTTCTCAGCCATGACACTCACTCCCTTACAAGAAGACATAAAAATACCACCTCAACACTGTTGGGTTGGGTGGTTGGTTAGTGGAATATCACTTTGATTCTTGTCGCCAAGTCTTTAATTGATGTTCCGTCAATCTTGTAGTTATTTAAAAACTCCTCAATGGTGTCATACTCTTCCTCAGTTTCCGGTTTGTTATACTCACAAATATAGATTTTATCATAATACAAAAGCGAATAATGCTTGTCATTATATTCAAACTCTATTTCACCAACCGCTTTTAAGTCATCAATAAACTCTTTTAGCGAAGAATAAGTATCATACATCATTCTTCATCACTCCAAATATCCTTGATTTTCTCTCTTTCCGCTTCAGTGTTTCAATCCCCAAAGGGGAGGCTACAAACTGGTGGTGGTGGATATCCGAAGGCAGCGGGAATTACTTTGTTTCAATCCCCAAAGGGGAGGCTACAAATGCTTTTCACATGGGAGTATTGACAGAGCTGAGCCTGTTTCAATCCCCAAAGGGGAGGCTACAAATTAGTACGCACGATTGATATTCCTGTTCAGCTTTTCAGTTTCAATCCCCAAAGGGGAGGCTACAAACTAGGATGTCTACCAGGCCCTGCCAATTGGGAGGAGTTTCAATCCCCAAAGGGGAGGCTACAAACGGGAAATGGCAGCAAAACTCATGGCAGCAGCAGATGGTTTCAATCCCCAAAGGGGAGGCTACAAACTAATGAAGCTAAAGAGAAGACTGACAGAGTGATTGAGTTTCAATCCCCAAAGGGGAGGCTACAAACGCAGGTGCTGTGCGGTTGCAGTGCGGATGTAAATTGTTTCAATCCCCAAAGGGGAGGCTACAAACAGAGAAGGTGCTTTTAAAACAGCTGATGGCAGAGTTAGTTTCAATCCCCAAAGGGGAGGCTACAAACTTTATTGCTTCGCTTGTGTTAATATAATACTGTCTTGAGTTTCAATCCCCAAAGGGGAGGCTACAAACAATAAAACTCTATACTGCGCATGTCTCTAAGTAGTGTGTTTCAATCCCCAAAGGGGAGGCTACAAACTTGTGAACAATCCTGCTGATCAAAATGCACAGGTTATGTTTCAATCCCCAAAGGGGAGGCTACAAACTCCTCTAAAAGCATTGCCACTATAACTAAAAACTTGTTTCAATCCCCAAAGGGGAGGCTACAAACAAAAGAAATGGAGGGTTGAAAAATAATGAGAAAAGAGTTTCAATCCCCAAAGGGGAGGCTACAAACTCAATTGGTATGTGCGCGGTGATAAAAAGGAAATAGAGTTTCAATCCCCAAAGGGGAGGCTACAAACTGTAATTCAAGAATATGCCCGTGGAATAGAAAGCATTTGTTTCAATCCCCAAAGGGGAGGCTACAAACAAAAAGGCTATGTTACAAATTACGATTTATTCAAGTTTCAATCCCCAAAGGGGAGGCTACAAACTATTGAACTTATAGAAAAGCTTTATAATGCAGGATTTAGTTTCAATCCCCAAAGGGGAGGCTACAAACACAAAATTGGCTCATTATAAAGCTGTTAAACGAAAGTTTCAATCCCCAAAGGGGAGGCTACAAACTAGTCGTTTTGGAGGGTAAAGATTATCAAAAAAGGAGTTTCAATCCCCAAAGGGGAGGCTACAAATTATTACCATCCAGAATAATATAGTTATTCTGGATGGGTTTCAATCCCCAAAGGGGAGGCTACAAATGAACAAGTTAAAAAAGGCAAAATTCATGTATTTGAGTTTCAATCCCCAAAGGGGAGGCTACAAATTGTGTGAACTAACAGGGCTGAATTACAACGATGAAGTTTCAATCCCCAAAGGGGAGGCTACAAATTACACGATTGACAAGATAACAAGAAAGTTTGACCGTTTCAATCCCCAAAGGGGAGGCTACAAACCAAATTACTATTCTCAATATACATAAAATTTTTTTCAGTTTCAATCCCCAAAGGGGAGGCTACAAACAATCATCCTATCAAACTGTACAATCAGCACTACATCAGTTTCAATCCCCAAAGGGGAGGCTACAAACAAAGTAGAAGGATTGTTGAAGTGCTCATATAAAAAAGTTTCAATCCCCAAAGGGGAGGCTACAAACCCGTAGATGGCTTGGGGAATCTCACAAGGAACAAATGGTTAAGTTTTCAAGCTGCAGTAGGTTATTTCTATTATACACCACAAAAGCTTACAAGTCAACACATGTCAAAAACTTCCTTTTGCTGTCGACCCCCGGGGGTTTTTGGGGGGATTACAGGTCGACAGCAATTGGTAAATGCAAAAGTAAAAAAGTTATGAAAAATGAAAATACAAAAAGTAAAAATCATAAATAACATTATAACAAAAAAAGAAAATATAAACTGAAATACAAATAATATTATTTATCAAATATAATGAAAGTTCCAAATTTTCATGTTCATAAATGAAATTCGCATAATTTTTGACCTTAAAGTTATCAAAATCTCATATTAAAATTGCCTATGTCTTTTGTATTTCCAGTCTGTGAAGGAGAGTGAAAAAAGTGCATTTACTTGTGTATGATATTATGAGGGTTGCAAAAGAATTTCACTCACCTGTTTGTCTTCGTTTTTTGAATTCGACCTATCAGAGAGTAAGCACTTGTGAGAAATGCCTTCCAAGAGTTCACTTTAAAAGGAAGAATAATGGCAATATCCGTGATTATGATTGTCAAAGTATGATATACTATAACATATCAGTAATCAAATATTACTTTCCATACTAAGATGACCCAAGTCTTAAATTTGGCGCTGCACATTCTGATTTCAGGGTTGACTTTTCTAATATACCTGAAGACTTAAAAGACTATTTTGAGATGTGGGATGAATATTCAGCTTGTTCTAATTAAAAACTGAAATGTATTATAAAATTTATAAGTAGGAGATGATACAGTTGATTATAAGTGCAAGCAGAAGAACAGATATCCCAGCTTTTTTCGGCGATTGGTTTATAAACAGAATAAAAGAAGGATTTGCAATGTATCGAAATCCCATGAGGCCTACTCAGGTTTTTGCAGTGTCGCTTCATCCAAAAGATGTTGATGCCATAGTCTTCTGGACAAAAAATCCCAAAAATTTTCTAGACAAGCTAAAGTACTTAGAAGAGTATACTTATTATTTTCAATTCACAATTACCCCTTACGGCAAAGACATAGAACCTAATATTCCACCAAAGGATGAAGTTATACAAACTTTTATAGAGCTTTCAAACATGATAGGCAAAAAGAGAGTTATCTGGAGATATGACCCAATAATTATTACCGACAAAATGCCGCTTAGTTACCATAAGGAAAAGTTTGAGGAGCTCTGCGAAAAGCTTTCACCTTACACTCAAAAGTGCATAATAAGCTATGTTGACTTTTACAGCAAGGCAGTGGATGAGCTGAACAAAATAAATGCAAAGGATCTTTCGGTAGAGGAGCTTTACAATGTCTTTGGTGCAATAGGCAGTATAGGGAAAAGATATAATCTGAGTGTTGAGACATGCACAGAAGATGTGCCGATTGAACAGCTGGGGCTGAAAAAAGCGCACTGTGTGGATGGCGAGCTTATAAGGGAACTCAGAAAAGAAAAAGGTTTTTGTGAAGATAAAGAATACAAAAAAGACAACAATCAGAGAAAGGCGTGCGGGTGTGTTCAGAGCATAGACCTTGGAATATTCAATACCTGCAAACACTTTTGTACTTACTGCTATGCGAATTTTAGTAGAAATTCAATTATCAAAAATGTAGAAAAGTATGATGAAAAATCTCCTCTTTTGTGCAGTTATCTTGACCTTGAAAAAGACGAGGTAAGAATTAGGGAAAAAGATGGCTCAAGGAAGATTGAGAAAGATAATATTCTTCAGGAGAAATTCAATGAATTAAAAACAATAGAGCAGCAATCTTTTTGTACTATGGAAGAAGTTTTTTCAAAAGAAGATTCTAACGATTGGCTTGAAGAAAAAGTTTTAGAGTATCTCAGAAAAATCAAAAACACAATAGAAATCTGACTAAAACTATGTTGTAATATTTATTGATTTCAAAGTTATTAACTTTAAAGTTAGTAACTCTGGAGTTAGTAACTTTAAAGTAGGTGATTTTATGTTTGTTGGCAGAAAGTATGAGCTTGAAACATTAAACAAACTTTATAATTAAGACAAATTCCACTTTGTTGTTGTGTATGGAAGAAGGCGTGTTGGAAAAACTACTCTGCTTACTGAGTTTTGCAAAAATAAACCCTCAATATTCTTTGTTGCTGAAGAATACAATGATAAAATTAACCTTGAATCTTTTTCAGATAAGGTCCTATCTTATTTTAACCTTGAAGGGTTAGTGGGCAGATTTGAATCATGGGAGAAGGCATTTATATTTTTGGCACAGCAAGCGAGGAATAAAAGATTAATTGTTGTAATTGATGAATTTCCTTATATAGTTAATTCAAACAAAAGTATACTATCACTTCTGCAAAATTTGATTGACCATCATCTAAAGAATACCAAACTTTTTTTGATTATCTGTGGATCTTCTGTAAGTTTCATCGAAAAGGAAGTTTTAAGCTATAAAAGCCCTTTATATGGACGAAGAACTGCTCAGTTAATAGTTGAGCCATTTAGTTTTTTTGAAAGTAGAGAGTTTTTCCCTAATTATAGTTTTGAAGATCAGGTTATTGCATATGGAGTTTTGGGAGGAATTCCTCAATATTTGAGTATCTTTGACAGCACAAAAGACATATACGAAAACATCAAGACAAAAATATTGGACAAGTCATCTTATCTTTATGAAGAACCAAAACTGCTTTTAAGGCAAGAAGTAAGAGAACCAGCTTTGTATAATTCGATAATAGAAGCAATAGCAACAGGCAGCAGTAAATTAAGTGAGATATCTGCAAAAGTGGGAACTGACATTGATAAATGTGCAAAATATATTTCTGTACTCATAGATTTAAAAATTCTTGAAAAGGTAACTCCTCTTTTCTTGGAAGCAAAGAGCAGAAAAAGTATTTACAGAATTAAGGATAATTTTTTAGATTCTGGTATCGATTTGTTTTTACCAACAAGACTTTAATTGAACAGGGATTGATTGATGAAGTTATCGAGAATAAAATTAAACCTTTTATGAATGAGTTTATTGGAGAAGTTTATGAGGAGATATGCATGGATTATCTTAAGATTTTAAACAAGACAAAAAAATTACCCTTCATTTTTGAAAATATAGGTAAATGGTGGGGGAATAATCCTTATAAAAAGCGTGAAGAAGAAATTGATATAGTAGCATTTGACAACAATAACATCCTGTTTGGTGAATGCAAATGGAGAAACCAGAAAGTTGATATGTCTGTTTTGAATAACCTAATAGAAAAGAGTATGATTTTTAATAATCGTAAAAAGTTCTATGTGTTATTCTCAAAAAGTGGTTTTGCAGATGAGGTAATAAATTTTGCTATACAAAATCCTTATGTGTTATTGATTAGTAAATTTGAAGTTTAAAAATGGAATAATGATAACAGTTTTATTTCAATTCCGAAATGAGGACTACAAACTTTAAAAATATTAGCACTATGTATTGTAAATTTCAGAGACATTTACAGGTAAAAATAGTTCTTGCAATTTTCTTTTACTCAAAATTTGCATGTGCTTTTGATGTTTTCTTTTCCAGTTGTTATAATTGGACTATCTTGGAGCTGTCTAAAAAGATGAATGGACAGCTCCTTTGATTTTACTTTTTTGACATAGTGATATATTTTTAATATAATATGTCAAAAAAATGATAACATTTGGTAATAAACCAATAGCTCGTAAACATGATGAAGTTATCTTCAAAAATTCAACTCATACCAATTTTTGATACTTATTGACTCACAAGCTTTTATCCCACAAAATCATTTGGTCAGAGTAATTGATAAAATCATTGATAAAATAAGATATATCAACCATAATGGAAAAGAACAAAGGTGGTGGTACAAGCAGTTATCACCCGTTGATGTTATTAAAGGTGTTAATCTACGCTTACATACAAGGTATTTATTCATCAAGAAAAATAGCTCGGGCTTTACGAGAAAACATTACTTTTATGTGGCTCTCAAAATATCAAGCTCCTGATTTCAGGACTATCAACAGATTTAGAAAAGAAATTTTGGGAGAGGCAATTGAAAATATCTTTGCCGAGGTAGTTAAACTTCTTCTAGAGTTAGGGTATGTAAACTTCGACTTTTATTATCTCGATGAAACAAAAGTTGAAGCTAATGCGAACAAGTATTCTTTTGTTTGGGCTAAAAGTACAAGAACTTTCGAAAAAAAGTTAAGGGAAATAGTTAAAAACACACTCGAAGAAATTGATTTGTAATCATGATGGGCAGTGTAGAAAACTTCATGTCGGTAGCTCGCATGGCAGCGGCTTGGTTGATTGGCCTTGGTCCCGTGGGTTGGATTATTCTTGGTATTACAGGCATAATTGCTTGGGCTATAGCGGCGTGGAAGGCAAACTTCCTGGGCTTCCACGATTGGTTGACTAGGGTTTGGCAGACCATTCGAGAAAGCGCAAAAAAGCGTGGGATAGTATGTTTCAATCCCCAAAGGGCAGGCTACAAACCAGGTTAGTGCATATTTTGTGAGTGGGACAACTGAGTTTCAATCCCCAAAGGGCAGGCTACAAACTTGTAGGGTTATTACAGAAACAGAAGATGGGTACATGTTTCAATCCCCAAAGGGCAGGCTACAAACTAAGGATAAGCTTAAAAAACTTTGTTGCAAGCCTGTTTCAATCCCCAAAGGGCAGGCTACAAACACGTAGAGAGTCCTCAGAGTCTTGCAAGGAATAAATGGTTAAGTTTTCAAGCTGCAGTAGGTTGTTTCTATAATACACCACAAAAGCTTACAGGTCAACACATGCCAAAAAAACGACCTTTTGCTGTCGACCCCCAGGGGTTTTTGGGGGATTACAGGTCGACAACAATTGGTAAATACAAAAGCTTTATTTCGCAGGTTCATCTAAATACATGGCTTTAAAAGGTAATAAATGTAATAACAAAATAGTAAATCATTGCTTGTAAATAAGAATTGACTGAATTGTTTTTTGAATATAGTTTTAGAGTGCTCAGAAAATGGACTGAAATGGTGTAACAGCGCTTATAGAATGATCTTTGTAATAGACCAAATAAAGATGATGGTATTAAAAAAGGGGCTATTTACAAAGATAATATGATAGCCCCTTTCTTGTAAAGTATGGTTTTTGCTTCGTAGAGTTTTACCTTAGTTTTGCTCAATGAAAATTTCAAAATGTTATTTTTCCTTTCACTACTGTGAAGAATAAGTGCTTGATTGTGTTGTACCACTCTCAAGAGGCAGGCTTTCTTCAACGCTTTGCTGGCTGCCCTGGTCAGCCGATGATGGTTGCTGGCTCTGTGAAGAAGGTTGCTCCTGCTGCGAGGTATTGCCCTCCTGTGGCACAACCACCTCTTGTGGTGCTTTGTGAATGTCACAGTAGCTGGTTGGTGCTTGGTACATATAATCATCAGGTGGGACAGCTGAAGAACCTGGCCAAATAGGATTATCTCTTTTTATAAACACCTTTTCAATTGTTGTTGGGCAGTACTGTGTTGCAAGCTTTTTGGACTCTGTGCAAACTTTAAGTTTTACATGCCTGTCGCAGTACTCTGTTGGTTCTGTGCCTTCAGCAAAAATCTCTTTTATAACCTGACTTCCACGAGGGTCTTGTTTGCAAAGGCTTGTTGCAAGTTTGCCTGACTCTTTACACACATACCTTTCCACAATTCCAGCTGGTCTTATAAACTCTGAGCTTACACCTTTTTGGCTCACAACCCTGTCCATTATTCCTTTGAAAATTTTCAGTGCCGGATTTGTCCCAGTTAAATAATTCAGTGCAACAGGCTTGTCTTCGCCAACCCATACGCCAAGCGCATAATTTGGAGTGTATCCCACAAACCATCTATCTTTGCTATCATCGGTGGTACCAGTTTTTCCTGCAACAGGGTATGAAAATCTGACACCTACTGTTATCCTTGCAGTGACAACGCTCTGGAGCATATTTGTAAGTATATATGCATTCTTTTCATCCATTACTCTTCTTTTATAGGGCGTTCTTTCAAATATTGTAATACCGTTTTTGTCTTCAATTTTTGTTATAAAATAGGGCTTTATATACACACCGCTGTTAGCAACTGCAGCAAACGCAGCAGTCAGCTCAATGGGCTTGACTCCATAGGTAAATCCACCAATTGCAATTGAAAGACTGTTCATATCCTGTGGTGCAAGAGTTGTAAAACCAAACCTTTTCAAGTTTCTATAAACATTTTGAATTCCCAGATTATATGCAACCTTTACAGCAGGAACGTTTGCCGACCATATCAAGGCTTCTCTTACTGTCATAAATCCTTTGTATCCACGCTTACCTGATACAACATTGCTTTTATACCAGTTTCGTGGTGTGTATCTGCCAACAGAAAATGGTACATCATCAATCACAGTTGCAGCAGTATAGCCATTTTCAAGCGCTAAACTATAATCAGCAATTGGCTTTATGGCAGAGCCCGGCTGACGCACAGACATTGTTGCACGGTTCAAAAGCCTAACACCTTTTAAATTTCCTCTTCCGCCTATGATACCTTTCACAGCACCTGTTTTAAAGTCAATCAAAACAGCTGCTGCCTGTGGCTGTGGTACTCCTGATGCATCGTAGTGTTTTATTTTTGGCATAACTGATGGATCTGAAAAAACATCTTCCATTATGCTTTGTATTGTTTCATCCATTGTTGTATAGATTTTAAGCCCGCCGCTATAGATTAAGTTTTCTGCCTCATCCTCAGAAATTCTTTTCCTTTCAGCCAGAATTTCAATGGCTTCATCTATCACAGAATCAACAAAGTACGGATGTTTGTATGCACTTTCTGCAGAGATGTCTTTTTTTACATAAACAAGTGGCTGATTTTTTGCCTCTAAGTACTCTTGTTCGGTTATATATCCAAGCTCAAGCATCTTTTTAAGAACAATTTCCTGCTTTTTCTTTGCATGGTCCGGAAATACATATGGATTATAATATGAGGGGTTTTGAGTAATTCCAGCAATTAAAGCACACTCTGCCAGAGTCAGTTGCGATACATCCTTTCCAAAATAGGTGTATGCTGCAGCTCCAACACCATAAGCACCGCTACCAAGATTAATTGTATTGAGATACTCTTCTAAAATCTGTTCTTTTGTCCATCTTTTCTCAAGCTGAATGGCAAGGTACTGCTCTTGAATCTTTCGTTTAAAAGATTTTTCAAAGCTCAAAAGTTTATTTCTCACAAGCTGCTGGGTGATTGTGCTTGCGCCTTCTGAAAGAGAACCGCTTTTTATGTTTTTGAATATTGCACCGAATATTCTTTTAATGTCAATTCCATTGTGTTGCCAGAACCTCTCATCCTCAATTGCAACAAAAGCGTTTATGAGATTTTTTGGAATCTTAGTATATGGCACTCTTATTCTGTTTTCACTGCCATGAAGCCGGGCAATTTCATTTCCGCTCTGGTCATAGACAATAGTTGTTTGGGTGTCTGCAGAAGATGTTATTATCTCCAAAGCATTTGCTGGTATTGCCTTTATGTATCCTGTGACCATTCCAAAACCAGCACCAATTAAAACTGCCATGCTTGCAATCAAAAGTACTAAAGTAGTTCTTAAAAAGCTTTTGAGAAAAAGCCTAAATGGCGTTTGTATTTTTGTTTTTTTATTTTTGCTTTGCAACGAATATTCCTCCCCTCTTTCCTTATTCAATTATACCACAAAAATAAATATGTATACCATTCTGGGAAAAGGTGGATGGCAGTCAGCTTTTAAACCTGTTTAAAATGTGGTATAATTAATAGCAGCAAAGTAGATAGAAATACTCAAAATTTTCTTTATGACAGGAGAGAGTCAATAAAATGAAAGTAAAAGATATCTTGGAAAAAGCATGTCATGAGAATATTCTTTCTAAAGATGAGATAAAGCTTTTGCTGATGGCAGAAGATAAGGATAAAGAACTTCTTTTCGAAACAGCAGACAGGGTAAGGAAAGAGTATGTTGGCGACGAGGTTTTTTTAAGAGGGCTTATTGAGTTTTCGAGCTACTGCAAAAACGACTGTTTTTACTGCGGACTGAGAAAAAGCAATAGACACGCTCAGCGTTACAGAATGCAGGAAGATGAGATTGTAGAGGTTGCGAAAAGGGCGTATCAGATGGGGTACCGCACGGTGGTATTGCAGTCTGGTGAGGATATGTATTACACCAAAGACATGCTGTGTTCAATCATAAGGAAGATAAAAAGCAGCGTGGATGTTGCTATAACACTTTCGATTGGTGAAAGGTCGTATGATGAGTACAAGGCATTCAAAGATGCCGGGGCAGACAGGTTTTTGATGAGATTTGAAACTTCAAACGAAAAGCTATATAGAAAATATCATCCCGGAATGAGCTTTGAAAACAGGATAGAATGTCTCAAATGGATCAAAAATCTTGGGTATGAGCTTGGAACAGGTTTTTTGATAGGCCTTCCGGGGCAGAGTATTGATGATTTAGCACAGGATATACTTTTTGTAAAAGAGCTGGATGCAGATATGATAGGCATCGGACCTTTTATTCCTCATCCACAGACGCCTCTAAAAGATGCAGAGGAAGGTTCGGTGGATTTGACCCTCAAGAGCATTGCTATTTTGAGGCTTTTGATTCCAGATAGCAACATACCTGCAACAACTGCGCTTGGCACTTTAGACCCTCTTGGAAGACAAAAAGGTCTCATGTGCGGTGCAAACATTGTGATGCCAAATGTAAATGACCTTGAGTACAAACTCAAATATGAACTATATCCTGGGAAGATTTGCATAAATGAAGATGCGACAAAGTGCAGAGGTTGTATTGAGTCAATCATTATTTCGCTTGGCAGAAAAGTTGGACATGGAAAAGGACAAAGCAGGCATTACAAAAGAGCTGCTGCGTCTTAAAATTCCATTGATTTTACATTTATGTTGCTGTAGACTTATAGGTATAAATTAAGAATGTAGATTTGATTTTTGTAACCGAAAAGGAGTCAGAATATTTATGAAAAGAGAAAAAGCCAATACTAAAAGAGTTTGGGTTGTTGTTCTGATTGTAGCAGTATGTGCTCTTGGTATTTTGTCTGGATATTACATGACAGGGCATCTTGGTAAAAGACCTGCTGCTCTTGACCAAACTTCGCAGACAGACCAGTCTTCCCGGCAATTGCAAGGGGAAAATGAACAAAATAGCTCAAGCCGAGCACAGCAGGGTCAGGTTACAAACTTACAAGGTTCTGAGTCAAAGCAGCAGGATACAACAATTTCTTCAGAGGTTTACAAGGCTTTTGCAAGATTTGATGGTGGTGTTGATGCCCATGAAATTCAACTTTCTCTCATAAATACCAATTTTGATTATAAAGAATTTGAGATTAATGAAAATCTCACTCATGGGCTAAGTCTTTCAGAGGGTGAGATTGTTGAAGTAGAGTTTGAAAAACCTCAAGATGGTGGCAACCCCCGAATTGTGAGCATAAAAAAGCCTGACAAAGTGACTCTAAAAGGGAAGTTTGTGGGACTTGCAGATAACAACTTTGCAGAGTTTGTGTTTGACCAAAAACACATAGTTCTTCAGATAAGTAATGTTTCTGACAAATTAGCTTACTTTGATGAAAATACCTATGTTGAAGTAACTTTTAAAACAAATCCTCAAAATCCTAAATCAAATCCAGTTGTTGAAGATATAAAGGTTCTAAAATAGAAAATGATGTAATTTAAAGCAAAAACAAAAGGGGCAGATACTTTTTAGTTTTTCAAAGTACTGCCCCTTTTTCTGTTGTGATGTTCTCACTGTATATATTCCCTCTCTTGTATGATGCAACAATTCCCAAAATGGAAAGGATTGCAAACACCAAAAAGCTTGTCTTCATACTCTTTAAAATCAGGATAGAGTTTTCGTGCGAAAGTCTTACTCCTTTTAAAGACAGCATTGATACAAACGAGACAATTGCCATTGAGAATGCTTGACCGACAACTCTCATGACAGAAATTGTTGATGATGCCGTTCCATAGAGTGACTTTGGCACACAGCTCATGACAACATTTGTGTTCGGCGATGAAAAGAGTCCAAAACCAATTCCCATAATAAGAAGATTTAGTATAACAATCACAAGGCTTGTCTTGCTGCTAAATAGCGAAAACACAAAAAGTCCTATGGTTGTGAGGACCATGCCGGCTGTTGCGAGTTTTCGCGGCTCTACCTTTTCAGAGGCTCTGCCAGCAATCAATGAGGTTATAACCTGCGAAAGTGGCTGGACAATCAAAATAAAACCTGCAAGCTGGGATGGCAGAGCTTTTACAAGTTGAAGGTACAGCGACAAAAGGTAAGACGCAGAAAATGTGCAGCTGTAGTTTATTAGCGCTGCTAAGTTTGAAAATCCAAACTGTGGGATTTTTACAAACAGTTTTACGTCCAGAATGGGATTTTGAAGTTTTGACTCTGCAACAACAAAAATTACTATCAAAATTAACCCTGCAAAGAACGAAATTTTAGAGGTATTTCCCAGTTCAAATGTGGAGGCTCCGTACATCAAAAGAAAAAGCCCTGTCATCGACAGGATTGTGCCCATTTTGTCAAGTGATTTAAGGCTGTCAACCAGTTTTGCTTGCTTTGCATTTTTCACTTCTTTTTGGATCAAAAATAAACTCACAAATGAACCAACAAGTCCTATAACAGAACCAAACAAAAATATGCTTCTGTATCCCCAAAGTTTTACAAGCAAACCACCTAAAAAAGGTCCTAAGGATGTTCCCAAGTACACAACTGCTGTGTTTATCCCTAAAAGCCTTCCCCTTATTTGTGGTAAGTGTTCTTCAATCAAGATTGCCATTGATGTAACAAATGTGAATGCTGAGAAAAATCCCTGCAGGCTACGGAAGACAAAAAGAATTTCTACTGTGTTTGAGAGTGCACACATCAGGGTTGAAAGTGTAAACAGCAAAAGCCCTGTTTTGAATATCTTTGTTCTGTCAAATGTGTCAGAAAGCTTTCCCATGGGAAGGATGAAAGCTGCAGAGAATATCAAAAATATGCTTATCACAAGGTTCAGTTCTTCAGCGTTGAGCTTAAAACTTTTTGCTATATCTGGTGCAGCAATGTTAACGGCGCTTGACATAAACGGCACCAAAAAAGAAGAAAGTGTTGTTGCGATGAGTATGTTTTTATTTATTTTTCTGTCTTCTTGACTGTGCATTGTCCCTATCAATAGCTCCCTTCAAAATTTTATAAACTTTTTATTCTTCAAAGCTACATAATATAATAATATCACTTTTTGACAAAAATAAATACACCATAAAGAACAATTTTGCATATTTTAAGACTTTCGAGAGGAATTTTGATGATGGTAAAATAAATTATATAAAGTATTAAATAGCTTTGTCCACCTGAATTGTGAAAAAATCAAACATACAAGGTGAGAATGAAAATGAAAGTTGCATGGAGCGCAACTCATCAGGAGTTTTTGATTACAGATGGCTATTACTTTTCAGGGCTTTACAAAGAACTTTTTAAAAGAAAAATTGAAATTAAGGAAGTAGATGATTTTAATAAGCTTTTTGAGTATGACGTCATAGTTTTCAACTACCCAGAAAATCCTTTCAGCAATGAAGA
Source organism: Caldicellulosiruptor diazotrophicus (assembly GCF_017347585.1). Lineage (NCBI taxonomy): Bacteria > Bacillati > Bacillota > Caldicellulosiruptorales > Caldicellulosiruptoraceae > Caldicellulosiruptor > Anaerocellum diazotrophicum. The sequence goes on along the minus strand of NZ_AP024480.1, from coordinate 2,483,824 downwards.
GAAGGAAAAGATAAGAGAGGCTTTACAGCAAAAGGGCAAGAAAATAATCTTTACAGCACATTTCAAAAACAAAGATGGTGTCTCTGAAATTTGCAATAGCATCACAAAAGAATATGGAATAAACATATTGCCAGAAGGCATAAAAGATAAGGTACACCATTTAGAAGATGACCTTTTTATAATAACCACAGATGAAGTAAAGCTTTATCAAAAAGGTGTAAAAGAGGTTGTGTTCCCGTACTCAGCTCCGCTTGAGGTGGGAAATGGAGCTGAAATTATACTGAGGGCAAGAAAGACAAGCCTCACAGACAGCGGCAAAAAATCGCCTGTGCTCATTGCTCAAAAAAGGTTTGAAAGCGGTGGAAAGCTAATTGTGTGTGGAAGCTGCATCTTCTGGGACAACTTTTCCCTCTTTAGGCTTGATAATTTGCAGTTTGTGGTGAATATATTTGGAGGGGCTGAATAGAAAGAAGCTGGCTGGCAGAATTTTTATGGTGTATAATTGAAAGTAGAAAAGAACATACTGAAAAGGTGCTTTTGTATTATGGAAGACTACATTTTAGAAGAATTCAATTATGATAAGTACAAAAATATAGAAGATGATAACAGATATGAAATTATCGAGGGAAGGCTGTACAATTTAGCTCCCTCTCCTTCAATTTTTCATCAGCATGTGTGCGGAAACATATACCATAAACTGAGGATTTTTCTGCAAGGAAAAGAATGCATACCTTTCATTTCGCCTGTGGACGTGATACTTGCACCAAAAGGAGCTGAAGATAAGGATATAAAAAACGTTGTGCAGCCAGATGTATTCGTCATTTGTGACAAATCTAAGATTGATCAAAAAGGGATTATAGGAGCACCAGAATTTATTATAGAGGTTGTTTCTCCAAACACATCTGCAAGGGATTATCTTATAAAACTAAAACTATATGAAAAATATGGTGCAAAAGAGTACTGGATAGTGAATCCTCAGGAAAAAAGCGTTGCTGTATTTATACAAGCAGAAGAAGATGGATTTGACAGAGGCAGAATATATTTTCATCCAGCTATGGTAAAATCCTCTGCTTTGCCTGGCTTTGAAATGTCAACTGAAGAGATTTTCAGCAACATATAAAAGATTAAAAAAGTGGCAAGGTGTTATTTTTCATACCTTGCCACAACTCTTGTTGAAATACCACCACGTTCGTGAAACTCTCCAATCACTTCCATAAACTTTGGTTCAAGCAGTTTTACAAGGTCGTCTAAAATCCTGTTTACTGCATGTTCTTGCAAAATTCCCACATTTCTAAATGATGTCAGGTAATATTTCAATGATTTTAGCTCGACAAGCTTTTTGTTGGGTATATACCTTATTGTAAGCCGGGCTGTGTCAGGAAGACCTGTCCATGGACAGACTGACGAAAACTCTTCTGTGATATATTCCACTACCGTGTTCTTTTCAGGGTATTCATAAGGGATTGCTTCTAAGACCTCTGTGTCAATCTTTTCATACCCATAGATGTCAAATCTTCTTTGTTGATACTTATCAGACATAGAATTTGCACTTCCTTTCCTTGTTTTTTTGACCGGGGTTTGCCGCGACCCGGGCAGCGCTTTGAAGCATCTGCTAAAATGATTTTACCACACTTTTATTTACGATGTAAATTGGAGTATAATGAAAATTAACATACAAATTTAAAATTTTTGAGGAGAATGATGAATGCCAGAAAAGAGCCCTCATTACATAGAAGAGATTTTTGATTATGTTAGCCAGCGTCCACAGAAGTTTGTCTTGAATTTCTGGGAAGACCCAAGGTATTTTAAGCTTCACAGGCACAACTTTGTTGAATGTATGTATGTTGTAAAAGGGGAGGGGACAGAATATATAAATTCAATAAGCTACAGCTTAAAACCCGGTACATTCTCAATTGTAATGCCTTACCAGATTCACAGAATAGACTATTCGGAGCAAAAACCTATTTCAATCTATGTTGTTGCTATTTCGTTTGAGGAACTTTTAGCACCATCAAGCATTTTTTACAGAATAGGTAAACTTCTTTTAAATTATGATGAAAATATCCTTCCCTATTACTACTTTGAAGGCAAGGAAAAAGAAGTTATGGATAGGCTTTTTAAAGAAGCGTGGATATATTACAACCAGCAGGATGTGTGGGCAGAGATAATACTCAAAGCTAAGATTTTAGAGATAGTTACGTATTTCGATAGATGTAGAAATTTTGCATGTGCTAAAAACTCTCAAAAACCTGCCTATAACTTTGTCCAAAACAGGGCTAAAAAAGAGAGCATTCCTGTTCCGACCGACTACTGGCAGCTTGTGTACTATGTGCATAGAAATTATAACCAAAACATAGACCTAAAGACCTTGTCGAAAGAGTTTCACCTAAGTCCTTCTTACGTAAGCCAGCTTTTCAAAAAACTTGTTGGGAGCAACTTTCACAACTTTTTGATTGAGGTGAGGCTTCAGCACGCATGTAGCTTGCTTCTTTCAACAGACAAGCCGGTGACAGATATTGCTCTTGAGGTTGGGTTTGATTCGTATTCAACATTTGCAAGAGTTTTTCACAAACACAAAGGTATGAGCGCACTGGAGTTCAGAAAAAGAGGGGGAGTTTCATAGAGCAAGTCTCACAAATGAATTTTGGTTAGCTAAAAGAGTGATGGGAAATACAACATAGAAAGTTAAAAGGCGGGTGTGCTGCCCGCCTCACAATAAAAATAGATTTTTACTTTTATGCCTCTTTTTTCAAAACCTCTTTTATCTCTTCAACACCTGCAACCCTGCCAGAGAATATAAGCTTTTCATCTACAACAAGTGCAGGTGTTCTCATAACACCGTAAGACATTATCTTTTCGATGTCTTTTACCTCTTCAAATTTAGCATCAATTCCAAGTTCCTCAGCTGCCTTTTTAGCATTTTCCATTAGTTTTTTGCAGTTTGCGCATCCACCACCAAGAATTTTTATAACCATCTTTCCTATCACACCTTCCTTTCTTCCAAAAGTTTTATCCAAGAATAAAATTAAATAAATATCCGGTTACAATAATTCCACAACCCACAATTGCAACAAATACTGCTAAAAGTTTTGGTTTTAAAACCCTTCGCAAAAGTATCATCTCAGGCAAAGAGAGGGCTGTCACACTCATCATAAAAGAGAGTGATGTTCCCATCGAAATTCCAAGGCGCCTAAACTCGCTTACAAGTGGAATAATTCCTGCTGCGTTTGAGTAAAGAGGTATCCCAAGCACTGTTGCAAAAATTACAGCAAAAGGATTGTTCTTGCCAGCAATCTTTGCCAGTGCACCTGTTGGGATGTAGCCGTGCAAGAATGCGCCAATACCAATTCCAACAACAACAAACACCCATACCTTTTTTATGAGCTCAATGGTAAATTCCAGTGTTTCTTTGAGACGCTGATTTAAAGTTTTTTTGTCCTCAGCAATTTGAACATCTCCAACTTTAATTTTAAAAACATAGTCCTCAACATACTTCTCAAGATTAAGTTTTCCAATTACAATACCACTTACAATTGCAATTATCTCACCTGAAAGTACATAAATAAGAGCAATTTTAAGACCAAAATTTGCATACAGAAGTCCAAGTGCAACCTCATTTACCATCGGTGCGGCAATTAGGTACGAGAATGTCACGCCAAGCGGAATTCCAGCTTCAACAAAGCCAATAAAAAGTGGAACTGCTGAGCAAGAACAAAATGGTGTCACAATTCCCAAAAGCGCTGCTAAAATGTGGGCAAGGAGGATATTTTGGTTTTTGTGTGAAAGAATTTCTCTTGTTTTTTCAGGTGAGAAAAAGCTTCTTATAAAGGTTATGACAAATACAATCAAAAATAGCAGGATAAAAATCTTGATTGTGTCAAATATAAAAAAGTTTACAGCACTTGCAAGCTTTGAGTTCTGAGGGATTTTGAAAATATTGTATGTTACAAAATCTGCAAATTTCTGAACAGGCGAAAACAAATGCTATCACACCCTTTCAGTCTTTTGACTCTCAATTATAAAGATCTCTGCAATATTCAGTAAATCATTGACATATTCATTTTTAATCCTGTAGTGCATATTTGCACCCACTTTGCGATGCTCAAGCAAACCAGCTTCTTTTAGGATTTTCAAATGTTGAGATAAGTTTGGCTGAGAAAACTCAACAAACTGTAAAAGTTCACATACGCACTTTTCCCCGCTCAAAAGACTTTGAATTATCTTTATTCTAATTGGATGGGAAAGTGCTTTGAACACTTTTGCAAGCTTTTCTTCCATGGACATATTTTTTGCACAATCTTTCTTTTTTCAGCTTTAAAAGAAAGAGTTGTGCTTTTTACACCCCACTTTCATTTAGTTTATAAGCATTTAATTATATAATAAACTAATAATTAAAAAAAAGCAAGCATAATTATTTAAGGACATAGAATATTTCAGTGCAAGTTCTGTTTTGAAGTCAAAAGTTTTGAAATTATAAAATGCTGAATAAAAGTTCATATTAAGTCAATTATTTGGTAAGATAACGATGATAATTACATAATTGCAGTTGCAAGCATTAACGAATGTGATGTTTTGGTATCATTGAATTTTAAGCATATAGTTAGATATAGGACAATTCATGGCGTAAACACAATAAACAAACTTATGGGTTATAGGGAAATTCAACTAGTGTCCCCACTTAAATTTCACAACAGGCAGACCACAGATAATTATTTCTGCAAGCCGTCTGTGGCTTTTTTGTTTTTTAGAAAGCCAGCTTTTTAAAAAAGCTTGGTTGTAAGTAACTTTCACAACTTTTTGATTGAGGTAATGTTTTTAAGCACGCATGAAATTTGGTGCTTTCAAAAGAAAAAAACGAGAGACAAGCATTGATTTTGAGGTTTTAGATATTCAAAATTGTTTGAAAAGACTTGTAACGACTGTTTTGAATATGCAATTCAAACGCATAAACTTGCAAATAAACCTTAAGAATGGTATTATAATCAAAGATAATGTAATTGCAAAAATCATATTTTAGAAAAAAATTAAAATAGTTTTCAATTGTTCCTTTTTAATTACTATAAGTAAATGGAGGGAATTTTTTATATGAAATAAATTAACTTGAAACTGTCAAGTGAAAAAATCCTTTTTGGTATTCTGGCATTTTTTAGTATTGTGCTTTATATAATTTTCATATTCACCATAGTAGGCTTACTTTATGTTATTCCAATAATAATTTTTTTGTTCATCTCAAAAGGTATTTTTATAGGAAACATTAAAGGGAATGCTGTAAAGCTTTCTTATAATCAACTTGGTGACATCTACAATGAATACAAACAGATGGCAAAACAAATGGGATTTGATGAAGTCCCAGATATTTATCTAATTCAAGGTGGGGGACTTCTAAATGCTTTTGCTACAAGATTTGTTGGAAGAAATTTTGTAGTTATTTATGCAGATGTTTTAGAACTGGCATATAAACAAGGCATTGATGAGGTTAAGTTCATTCTTGCGCATGAACTTGGACATCTTAAAGCAAATCATCTAAAATACAGATGGCTTGTTCAGTTGAGCATATTTTTAATTCCATTGCTTGGGTATGCTTATTTGAGAGCATGTGAATATACAGCAGACAGATATGGAGCATATTATTCACCAAATGGTTCTTTAAAAGGTTTGACTTTACTTGCAGCAGGCAAGGATTTGTATAATAAAATTGATATCGATGAGCTTTTAAAGGGAGCAAGAGAGGATAAAAGTTTTTGGATGAATTTTGCAGAACTTTTTTCTACTCATCCCTGCTTAGTAAAAAGAATAGAAGCTGTGAAGGAATTTTTGCGTTATGTTAACTCAGCTCAAGATAATTCACAAGTTTATAGCTTTGAGTCTATTTAAAAAAATGCAAAAGTTGTATATCAAAGTTATTGTGTTTTACATATAAAAAACGTGGAACTACCAATAGATAAATCTTGGTTTAAATGGTAAGTTAGCCACGGTACAGGTTTGCAGAAAAAACCTTGCCGTGGCTTTCTGTTTTTTTTTGGTAGGCAAAATTCTGTGCCTGTTTTTCTAAAAGCGTGGTATAACAATAATGAGAGGTTTAAAAAACAAAAAAAGGAGTGATTGACCATGAAAAAGTTTGTAAGCTTTATTGTAATCTTGAGCCTGCTTTTAACCTTTGCCTTCCCAGTAGCACAGGCAGGAACAATCACACAGAAAGTACAGGCAGCAATAAACAAAATAGACTACATCACAGCAGGCGAGTTTGTAACATCGTTCTTAATAGGTGCAAAAGTAAAGCCAAATGGTATAGCTGACTACTGGGGAAAGGCAGTCAAAATGGGCTTGATTCCCGGTGAGGTCAAAAAAGACAGACCCATAACACGAGCTCAGGCAAGCTACATTGTGTGGAAGCTCATCAATGCAGTGCCAGAGCTTAAGGATAAGAATATACCGGTCAAAACAGTTGTACTGTCACCGGTAGATTACACATTCTGGTCAGGAGGGGATGTAACTCACAATTTCAGAGGTGCTTATGTTGCGTGGACTCCACCAGAATGGGATAATAGCCCTTGGGCACATTTTAACTCAAAGTACGCTATTATGGCATATGACCTTGTTGTGATTGACAAGTATTATAAGGACGGGACAGTTAAGACAGTGCATGTATGGAACAGGCTAAAAGATTACTTTTTGCCGCTTGACTGGTGGAAGGTTTTGCAGAGGTTTATGAAAGAGAACCCTGACAAAGTCAAGTTTGATATGCCTTCAGAAAGATTAAAAGCTCAAGTGTGGGTGTTGGGACATTACAAATTTTTAGCAAGTAAGAGTATTTCCGATAAAAAATTTGCAGTACCAGATAATGTTAACAGACAGCTGTATTCGTTATTTTATGTTCCTAAAGATTTTCCTCGTGGCTGGGGTGAAGGATATTCGTTTTTTACTTTTAAAGATGACAAGAGCGAAGGGAAATTATACTACCAGATATTCTTACCATGGCTTGAATTTGGCAAGTACAAGAGCACAAATGTAGATGACTGGCAGTGGACAGCAGAGCTCAATCCTGTGACGAATGAAGCACTTAACAGGTGGCTTATGAAACTGCCAAGGAAGCTCCCACTTGACTGGACAAGGTTTAAATACATTTGCAGGGACTATGATTCAATACCGAAACTCTATCAAGAGGCAATAGCAAGACTTGCAGACCTTGGCATAATCCAACCAGAAGCCAATGTTGATATGAACATATTTAAAAACGTTTATAAAAACTTTAAACCGATTGCTGATGCATGGACAGGTGTTCCAAGATATCCACCTGTAATGAACGTGCCTGATATAAGGTTCAATGCAGGTAAGGCTTTAACAAGGGCAGAAGCAGTTGATATGATAACAAAGATATTTGATGAAAGCAAAAGAGTTGTGTTTGATGAACTGACATTTAAAAATGATACTATCGATGATTATGGATATAATTATAAGTTTAAAGAAGCAAGGGGATATGAACCTGACGGTTTATACTGTGTTCTCTACTACCATACAGGCAAGACAATAACGTACCGAATAGATGAACTGTGGCAACTGTTGTATTGCAAATATAGACTTACAACTGAAAAGAGGTTGGTGCTTCTTAGTTCGGAGGACTCTGTTGGAATAGTTTTTAATAGAGAATATGGTGCGATAGGAACAACAGCAGCTCAGATATCTTTATATGATGGGACGTACTGATTCTGCTGAGGAGGTGTTTTCGAGGATGAAAATATTCAAGAGCAAGGGACAAAATAAACCCCTTGCTTTATTTTTAATCTTGGTATTTGTATTTGAACTTGTAGCTCAGTTTTTGCCCTTAACAAAAGCATATGCAATTGATTATAGTGCAGTAGCCAATAATTATTATGAAGGTGGTTTTGATAGTTATAATGGAATAACAAGAACAGATGTTATAAGGGATATACTTCACGGTGACATAAATAGCGACCAAAAAATAGACAAACAGGGTTACGGCACCTTTTACCTCAACACCGAATACGCAATAGACTACAGGAAAGCAGTATATGGACTGCCGGGGAATGTACAGGGCAATCCTTATGGTGCAACCAAAGTAAGTTACAGTGCAAATCCTTGGAAACCATCATCAATCGGTTACTGGTGGATAAAAGAATACCAGCCAAACATTGCAACAATAGTACCGCCTAATACTTCTGGTGCAACCAGAGTTATATTCAAATACGATGGATATGACATGAGCCGTCAGCCATATCAAAATCCTTACTGGTCGGAAACTGGCGATGATTTTTTGAAGTGGTCAGACCTGACAAGTTCAAACCTTGCATCAAAAACAGATAGTGATGTCAGGAACCAATATAACAGTTTGGTTGCACAGTACAGAACAAATAGTTTGGGTAGTAAAGAGAAAGATAAAATTTACAACACATACGTGAAAGGCGGATACTATCTCAGAGCTGTGAGCTCAAATAAAGATATAGATGGTTCATACATCAATGCACTTTCCTGGCTTACAGAAGATTTACTTTTCAGCAAAGGCGTTATAATAGGTTCTGCACAGGAAGGATATTTGCAAATAATCCTGTTTTTCAGGAAAAACGGAAAAGTTGCACCTGTAAAATTTACTGGTGCAATTAACAAGTTCTTGCCAGACCAGCAGGACGTAGTAGCCTACAGTATTTCATACGGTAGTTCAAATTTACCTAAAACATCAGATGGTTCTGCCTTTGTATTTGACCCTGCGAAAAACTCTACAGCTAATATCAACCTAACAGTTAAAGGTGTATTTTACGATTATAAGGATTACAACCATAGCATAGTAGACATATGGTATTTTACAAGAAACGACGCAAGATACTACACAGTTTTAAACTACTTTAAAATCAATGATGTTGATTACACAGACCAGCTTATTTACAAAGGTGTGACAGGTGAAAATAGGTACAGAGAAGGGGATTATCAGAGAAATCAATCTGACAATAGTAAAGCAGTCTTCACAAGCCGATCGAGCGATTACAATATTCAAATACCATCAAATCTTTTACAAACAGGTACTAACACAATAACGATAAGTGCCAAGGTAAGAGTATTCTTTACAGCAGGTTACCATGTAGATTCCTACAACTCAGCAAGCCAGACAATCACAATAATCAAAAAGCCTTCTCTGTCAGACCCACAGCTTGAGCTTTCAGTAACTCCTTCTTACAGCGAAGTTGTAATCTCAAACGGTCAGTACAACCCATCCACAATCCAGCACAAAGTAAAACCTGTAAAAGTGTCGGGTATGACAGTACCAGCAGGCTGGAGGATTGTGAGACTTGACTTTGTGATTGACAAAGACAGAAGCAGGGTTCAAAGTGCAACAACACCGGATTACAGCGAAAGCTATGATACAACAGCAACATCCATCACAAGCTTTACACAGAGCAAAACTTTTGATTACAACACAACATACATCCAGCCGGGCAAGGAAGGTACACCGGCATACTACGGCAAGGTCAGGTACGTTTTGAAAGACCCAAACGGGAATTTGCATACATCAGATTGGTCAAACCCTCCTGCACCTGTCCAGGCAAGAGTCAGTGTGAAAGAAAATTCTGATACACCAGTGCTTTTTGCAAATTCAAATGATGTAATTAATCTTGATAAGAATGGCAATCCAACTACATACACAGTAAAAATCTCAGCCACTGCAAAGGTGGGCGAGACAGGGGCTAAGACAATTCAAAAATGGGTATTCACAGCAGTTCATAGCGAAAATACATTGGTCGATTTTTTTCTGAAGGAAAAATAGAACTTTCTCCTGCGCTGTTAGAGTTAATTAATGTAGTTTCTAAGATGCCAGGAAATAAATTGAAATTGATAAGTGATTTTATAAGGGGATTGAGTAAAAACGATGATTAGACTTTGCTTACCCCAACAAATGTTCGCTATTCTAAAATTAATTCAAAGCAAATCAAACTTTTTGAAACCCCAGCAGACACAGGACAGCTCGAAAGCTCAAAACAGACTCCGGTATATGGCACAAAACAAGAATACAAACGGGTTTGCAGGAAGCAGGCAAACCTGAGAAGGGCTTTCGAGCTGGGGTTAAGCGACAAAACAGGCAAAGAGGCAGGGAAAAGATTTGTAAACGATTTCACAAAAGTGCTGCATAAAAAAGTCATATCAGCTACAAAACACCTGGTTCAAAAGCCCAAACAAGGCTTGTGCCAGTAGCTAAAACTCTTGAGAATCCTGGCATCAAACTGTGTTGCAAATTTTAAAGTTAGGGTATATAATAAAAACTGTCAGGGAAAGTGTATGAAAAATACGTCTACAAAAATGTAAAAATAAAAAGTACGTTTTCAAATTAAGCTAAGAAGGGTATAATAAAAGTAGAGGATTTTTAGAATACTCATCGAAGAGAGCAAGTAAGGTGTGGTATGCACCTTAAAAGCATACCGGGCTGTGGCAGCAAGCCTCTCCCTAGCTTCGGGACGTAAAATATAGAAGCGCATTGGGGCTTTTCCTTCGTGTTGGCGCCCTGCTGCCTAGGGATGAGAAATTCATCCCGAAAACAAAACACGAAGGCATAGTGTTTATAGGTAAAGGAGTAGACCCTGGGTCATAATGCCCAGGGTTTTTGCTTTAAAGGGGGTTCTTCTTTTATGGATCAGTTGCAACAAGCACTTGAAAATTACAAAGAGGTAATAGGAAAGTATTTTGTGTATACTTTAGATGATGGACAAAAAATAATACTAAAGTGTGGGAAAAGGAATTTAAAACATTTATTAGGTTTACATAAACTTCTTGACAGACCGCATTTGTCAAAAGCACCCCCAGATAGAGTTTTTAAAAGCATCAATGAAGGAAAAATCACTTTTGCTTGCCTGAAAACAAGCAAATATTTCAACGAAATTGAGGATAGAATAAAATTTTTTGATATACTCCCCATATTAACAAATAGCAAATACATAATTGATTTTGACCCCAGTAAACTGCAAAACTGCAAGCTCCAGTCCAAATTTTTGTTCTTCAGAATAGAAATAGAAGCGAACAAACCTGTTTATCTTTATTTGGGGATTAGAGAAAGGAGCGAAAAACCAAAGATATACTGTCCAGAGACCTTTATAGTTCAACGTCGCCAGCCTGATAAGTATTGCAGGAATCAAAAGTTAGTTCAAATTAAAAACGTGAGAATATTGAGTCAACAGAGAGTGCACAGACTGAAGAAGGTAAAAAAATACGGAACAAAAAAATTCTTAATGCAAAAAAGGCAATAATAAGTAAGGATTCTGCTGCGAATGTAATCGGAAAACCCTTCAAAAAGAAGTTAGTCACAGATAGTTTGCTCCAAAAACTATCTGTGACTTTTCTGTTTTTAACAACAAAAAATTCTGTGTCGAAATTTTGAAAAGTGCCGTATAAATATTATTGAAAAGCTTGAGAAAATCAAAGAAGGGGAAGAAAGATGGATAATACAAAAAAGAAGAAATCTATATGGTTTGAAGTGTTTTTGGTATGGGTTATTAGCGTATTCCTGGCAATACCTGCATTAGTCATACTATTTCTGCTGCATGGTACAGTAGATAACAAATTATACCAGTTTACTGCACGGGCTTTTATTCTTTTCCTTTTATTTCTTAGCATCGTTGGTTTTGCCTTGAGTATACATTTTCATCCTACTTTAAAACAAGTCTGCAGTAAAAATTGTAACGACAATAAACCGACAACGAACTTGAATAAGAGTTAATGGAGGTTAGCCACGGTACAGGTTTGCAGAAAAAACCTTGCCGTGGCTTTCTGTTTTTCTTGGGAGAAAAACTATTTACTGTGATAACAAATATGGTATAATTAAATAGAGGAAATGAACATTTATAACGAATGGTTATATGGAGTGATGTTTATGAAAGAAGAGGTATACAAGAAAATAGGTGAAAAACTTCGAGAGTTGAGAAAACAAAGAGGTTTTACCCAGGAGCAGGTTGCAAAATACCTGGGTATTACTCAGGAACAACTTTCATATTATGAAACCGGAGCAAGAGAAATAAGCGTTGCTACATTGCAGGCTCTTGCAAGGTTATATGGTTGTGATTACAACTACCTTTTAAGCGACGATGAACAATTAAACACACAGGTTGCGATTAATTTTAGAGCCGATGAAATTGCAGACGAAGACCTTGAGGTTATAGCTTTTGCCAATGAGTTTGTAATGAACCTTGATATGATGTACAGGATGTGTGAGGAGATAGAAAATGAGTAATATTGCAGAGCTTAGAGCACTGGAAACAAGAAAAGAACTTGGGCTTGCATTTTATGAACCGGTTGACATTTTTAAAGTCCTTCATGAGATTGAAGGTATATCAGTTGTGATTATGGAAATGAGCAACAAGATGTCAGGTTTATTTACTCGAAAAGGCAAAGCAAACCTGATAGTAATCAATTCAAGAAAGAGTCTGGGACATCAGAGGTTTACAGCCGCACATGAATACTACCACTTCAAGTATGGCAAAGGCGTTGTAAGCAGGATCTGCCCAATAAGAAAGTTTGCAGATGACAACCCGGAAGAAAGAGAAGCAAACATTTTTACTCTTAATCTTTTGGTCCCTGCCGACGGGCTAAAATATGTGCTGCAAAAAAAGACAAAAGGTAAACAGATAGGGATTAGTGATATAATCTTTCTGGAGCAATACTTTGGGGTAAGTCACCAGTGCATGTTAATAAGGTTAAGAGAACTGGGGATAATCAATGAACAGCAGAAAAAAGAGTTTAGCCAGAATGTAATTGCCAAAGCAAAAGAATATGGATATTCTACTCAGCTTTATAAAGACACATCAGATAAAGAAATTCAAGTATATTCAGAGTATGCAGAGCTTGCAAGAAAACTACTTGAAGCTGGCAGAATTTCATACGGCAAATATGAGGAACTTTTAGTAGAGGGCGGATATGCACCTTTGTTGTTTGAACCCCAGCAGGATACAGAAGGTGAAATAAATGAATTTGAAGATGCCAATAGTTTTTGACAATGATTGTATTTGTTCCTTTTCATGGATAAACAGACTTGATATAGTAGATAAACTTTTCGCAGGTCACATTATCATTCCAGATGATGTATTGAATGAAATAAAAAAATTGCTCAAATACAAATCATATCAGTATGTGTTTCATAACATAGAGTCAAAAATAAGAAATCAGGAGTATCGCCTTGAAAGAATTCCAATTTTAACCCCTTATGAGGAAGAGTTTAAGAGCTTGACAGATGAGGAGAGAAGAAAGAATCCTATTGGCAGTGGTATAATATATTTAGAACCAATTGCCACAAATGTATCTTTTAGGTGTTAATACAGAGTGTCAAATTTTTTAAATGAGTAAAACGAAGGTAAGTAAAATCAAAAGGAAGTTAGCCACGGCAAAAGTTAGGAAGTAAATTTGCCGTGGCTTTTTATTTTTTGGGCAGGCAAAATTTTTGTGTAGCAAATTTCAAAATCATGGTATAACTATAATGAGAAAAAACTTTAGCAAAAAGGAGTTGATGTAGTCATGAGAAAACTTTTAAGCTTTGCAGTCATCCTGAGCCTGCTTTTAACCTTTGCCTTCCCGGTAGCACAGGCAGGAACAATCACACAGGCAGTAACGACAGCAATAAACAAAATAGACTACATCACAGCAGGCGAGTTTGTAACATCGCTCTTGATAGGTGCAAAGGTAAAGCCAAATGGTATAGCAGACTACTGGGGGAAAGCTCAGACTATGGGCTTGATACCGGCAGAGGTAAAAAAAGACAGACCCATAACACGAGCTCAGGCAAGCTACATTGTGTGGAAACTCATAAATGCAGTGCCAGAGCTTAAGGATAAGAATATACCGGTGTCAGTCAGAAGAGTACCACCAACAGAAGCGTTCATGAGAGGTATTTGCTTTTTCGGTGGACCACTTGCAAGCAATTATGACATCTTCAACAGGCAGATAGTTGGCTACGACCTTACCGACTTTATTCAAGGTTATCAACTGCTGGTAATGGAATACAAATACGCTGACGGAAGGACTGAATACAAATATGTGTGGGACAGATACAAGGATGCCAGTTTAGCACCGGGAACATACAAGTATATAGATGACCCGTTCAGAAAGATACTCGCAGAATTCAAGAAAAAATACCCTGACAAGATAGTATACGCACCACGTCCATACCAGAAGGGCTGGATGTTCACAATAGACCCTTTGGTCGAGGTAAAAAAGTTGAATTTGAAATATCCGACGGATGTGTATTGTACCAATTTTGATTCGTATACAAAGAAATACGTTAAGGAGAGATATAGCATAGATAGTCCTGAAAGAATAATTGATTGGTTATTTTCAGATATAGACCTGTGTACTCCGCTTGGTATACCCCTTACCAGATTTGATTTAGCAGCGATAACCTATCTTTATCACACACAGGGAAGAGAAGTATTTCAGGGCGGTATAGCAAACTACAACATCAAAGAACATCCATACTTCAACATGTACCTTGAGGACTTTTTAGTAAACTATCCCAGAAAATATCCAACCGACCATACAAGGTTTGCTTACTACTGCAAAGATTATAGCAAGATACCGCAGATGTACAGAGAACCGATGTTGCACTTAGCAGATTTGGGCATTATCACACCCGACCAGTCAGCACTGTACATTGGCGTTTACTATTTCAATGCAGGCAAAACGCTAACAAGGGCAGAAGCTGTACAGATGATTGCAAGAGTATTCGATAAAAGCAAAAGAGATGTGCTAGATGAATTCAATTCAAAAGTACAGGAATATTGGGCTGTCAAAAATGAAGTAGGATTAGGATATTATGTTTATTATGACGATATTGTGCGTAAATTTGTAACTTCTCAAAATAAATATTCCTTTGATGAGATGGGAGGCGGAGTTGTATTTGCTAATCCACAGGTTATTGTAAGGATAGAAGAACCGAAAGTAATGAGTATCACAAGGGTTAACGCAAAATTGTATCCCCAAGGATATGGCGGCTTTGGATTGGCTCAACAAATAAGCTTGGGAGATTATGATTTGGCTGGCTTTGGTGTAGGAGATAGAGGATGTATCGTTTATGATGAAGTAGACAGTGTTAAAGTAGAGATTTCCGACAATCAAAAAACTCAATTGATTGATTACGTACCGCTTGCATATAGAGATGAATTAAAGAAAGACCTTGCAAACTATACACCCGCAAAAGTTAAAAGTATGAGTAAAAGTGGAGAGATTTTGAAGCAATATGGTGATGTATATATCAATTACAAAGCTAAACCAATACACGGAAGAATAATGGATTATGAGCTTTACACAGTGATACCACAGTATAAGCTTACTGATAAAAATTATTATCCAATCTTGATAGCAAAACCAAACCCAAAATACAAACAATAAAAGGGGGGTAAAAGGGAAAGATGAATAATAAGCACAGGAGCTTGTTTAAGGCTCTTTCTTTTTTATGTATATTGTCTTTAATTTTAAGTCTTGTCCCACCAGTAGGGATATGGCAGAGAATTAATGCAGATGATACAACCCTATATAATGGCGGTTACACAAGCTATAATGGTTTAGGTAGCTATGACTGGGCAAAGAAAGCGGGGGTAAAAGACCCAACAGACCCTAACAAATATCTTGATAAAATCCAAGTTAACGGCAAAGATGAATATTTCAACTGTGAAATCTACGCAGAGCGTGGGCAGGTAGTGTATGGCACACCAGATGATGTGCCAGAAAATCATCTTGTTTCCCCAGCGGGATTCAAACCGGCAGCAGATGGGTATTTCTATGCCGTCAAGCAAAGCAATGGGTCATACAAATTAGCACTGCCAGGAACACCGGGAGCTGTCCGTGGCTGGTTCAGATACCTGGGATATTCAAAGTCAGGAGCTCCGTTTTCCGACTCCAATTTCCCTCCTGACTTAAAGCCGGAAGTTGTACAGCCAAATG
Source organism: Caldicellulosiruptor diazotrophicus (assembly GCF_017347585.1). Lineage (NCBI taxonomy): Bacteria > Bacillati > Bacillota > Caldicellulosiruptorales > Caldicellulosiruptoraceae > Caldicellulosiruptor > Anaerocellum diazotrophicum. The sequence continues at coordinate 2,467,900 of NZ_AP024480.1, read as the reverse complement.
AAGTGGTTAAACTCTCAAGTGTTCCTGCTTCGGCAAGAGATGACCTTGGTCTTGCAGGGTATGACCCGAGCAGGGTATCTCCTTCTGACTGGCAAACACTGTGGCAGAATCTGCACCTGTTAACAGAAAAAGATTCTGTACCTACCAATCCTTGAAACAATTGCTTTTTGACAGCGGAAAAGTGACATCAGTAAGTCAACTTCCCACATATGTTGCATACCTTGGCACCGACGCAAACCACAACGCTTCAGCAAGAATTGTATGGCGTGATTCTACTGGCAGACTCAGATACAGAACATATACAGGTTTTATTCCGCAGGGCGGCAGTCCTAAAGTTACAACAAAAACTGTTGATGGCACAATAGTTTCAGGTTTGAGCTTTGCAAGTGGCAGCGGTTCGTCCAGCTTGAATGGTGCAGTTTTGCAGTATAACCGCTATGGAAGCAACACAAAACCTTCAGTGGACCTTTACATTGACGGGATACTTGATGATCAGCTTGGGGCAAATTCAGCAAACCCATACTATGACAACAATGCCCTTACAAGAAATGACGTTTTGCAGTATCAAACAAGGATAACGTCAATCACAATCAATGGCAATCCTGTTAGTAGCAGTATTATCAACAGATGGACAGATGCAATAGTTACCAAAAGAGATGTTAATACAGTTAACTTCAGGACAGCAGTAGAAGGCAGGCGATTTGATATACCAGCAGATATGCTGAAAGACGGAGATAATACAGTTGTGGTCACAGGCGAAACACGGGTAGTATTTGACGTAGGGGATGGCAAAACAAAAACTGTATTTTCACAAAATTCAGCAACCTTAACATTTACAATCAGAGTTCCAAATCCACCAGCACCACAGCTTCAACTTTCAGTAACTCCTTCTTATAGCGAAGTTGTAATTTCAAACGGTCAGTACAACCCATCAACAATCCAGCACAAAGTAAAACCTGTAAAAGTGTCGGGTATGACAGTACCAGCAGGCTGGAGGGTTGTAAGACTTGACTTTGTGATTGACAAAGACAGAAGCAGGGTTCAAAGTGCAACAACACCGGATTACAGCGAAAGCTATGATACAACAGCAACATCCATCACAAGCTTTACACAGAGCAAAACTTTTGATTACAACACAACATACATCCAGCCAAACAAGGAAGGTACACCGGCATACTACGGCAAGGTCAGGTACGTTTTGAAAGACCCAAACGGGAATTTGCATACATCAGATTGGTCAAACCCTCCTGCACCTGTCCAGGCAAGAGTCAGTGTGAAAGAAAATTCTGATACACCAGTGCTTTTTGCAAATTCAAATGATGTAATTAATCTTGATAAGAAATAGCAACCCAACTACATACACAGTAAAAATCTCAGCCACTGCAAAGGTGGGCGAGACAGGGGCTAAGACAATTCAAAAATGGGTATTCACAGCAGTTCATAGCGAAAATACATTGGTCGATTTTTTTCTGAAGGAAAAATAGAACTTTCTCCTGCGCTGTTAGAGTTAATTAATGTAGCTTCTAAGATGCCAGGAAATAAATTGAAATTGATAAGTGATTTTATAAGGGGATTGAGTAAAAACGATGATTAGACTTTGCTTACCCCAACAAATGTTTGCTATTCTAAAATTAATTCAAAGCAAATCAAACTTTTTGAAACCCCAGCAGACACAGGACAGCTCGAAAGCTCAAAACAGACTCCGGTATATGGCACAAAACAAGAATACAAGCGGGTTTGCAGGAAGCAGGCAAACCTGAGAAGGGCTTTCGAGCTGGGGTTAAGCGACAAAACAGGCAAAGGGACAGGGAAAAGATTTGTAAACGATTTCACAAAAGTGTTGCATAAAAAAGTCATATCAGCTACAAAACAGCTGGTTCAAAAGCCCAAACATGACCTGTGCCAGTAGACAAAAGTCTTGAGAATTTCAACTCTGAGTTGTATTGTAAAAACTGAAAATTAGAGATATAATGGAGTCAGTGGGAGAACCTATAAGCACAATGCATCTACATTAAGTCACAGAAAAAAATTGCGGCTTTTTGCTTTTTTGTAGTATAACTGCTCACTCTCGTGGTATAATTAGATTGTAAGGCAATATGCCCCCTGGAAGTTTGCCAGGAAAAGGGGGTTTGCAGTTTGTGAAGTTAACAAGAAGCTATGATGTGGGGTTTAAAAAACTTTTTTCAGACAAGATAAATGTTTGCTGGTTTATAACCGAAATAATCCCGGAACCAAGACTCAAAAACTATACACAGTCGGATATTGAGATTGTTGCAACAGAGTCTATAAACAACCAGTGGAAAGTACGACGCTCTGATATGGTATACAGACTCCCCTATTCATCATCGTGGATATACTTGCTGGTGGAGTTTCAAAGCAGGCCAAATAAGCAAATGCATTGCAGAATCTATGAGTACGTATTTCTTATTCAAAAGAAGTATCAGATAAACAAAAGACTTCCTGTGGTTGTACCAGTGGTTTTGTATAATGGAGTAGAAAAATGGCAACCTGCGACACAATTCGCTGATAACGTTGAATACGCAGAAGATTTTCCTGAGTATGTTCAGAGATTGAATTATATTTTCATCGACGTAAGAGATATACCGGAGGATAAACTGCTGAATGGCAACAATGTGCTTGCCGCTGCCCTGTACGTAGACCAGGTTGCAACAAACCCGGACAGTGTTGTAGAAAGACTTTTGGAACTGGGCAAAAACATCAGAATTCCGGAAGAACAAAGAGAAGAGCTGGCAGAATGGCTTTATCATGCAGTACTGAAAAGTTATAAGATACCCCGGGAAGAAGTCAACGAGTTGTTTGAAAAATCAAAAATTTTGGGGGTGGAAGAGATGTTTCAAAGTACTGCAATGAAAATTAAAAAAGGACTTGCAGAAGAAAAGAGAAAAATAAAGTTAGAGAGCAAAATTGAAGGGAAAATTGAAGGAAAGATTGAAGGAAAGATTGAAGGCAGAATGGAAGCACAACTCGAGATAGCAAGGAATCTGATACTTGAAGGTGCAGAAGATAGTTTTATAGCTAAAGTAACAGGACTTGATATTGAAAAAGTAAAAGAGCTTAGAAATCAACAACAAAAACAATAGATTTTGAGGCGGGGTTTTAACCCTGCCTTTTGTTTTCAGGAACAGAGTCAAGGTATAGTAACTAAAAAGTCATGTTGGTCAAAAAACGACCAGCCCAAAAGCCCAAACAAGGCTTGTTCCAGTAGTCAAAGAGCTTTGAAAAATCTCTTTTTAAATTGTATTGCAAAAACTGCAAAGAAGGTGTATAATAAAACCAGTTAGCAAAACCACACCTTAAAATCTGTCTACAAAAATGTAAAAATAAAAAACTACCACAGCAAAAGCTGTGGTTTTTGTTTTTCTGTGTGGTATAATAAAAATTGTAAGCAAAAACTTTCAAACAGAAAAAGGTGGTTTCGTTATGTTGTTCACAGTAGTAGTAAGCAAAGAGGATAACTGGTATGTCGCTAAATGCGTAGAAAACAGTGTAGCTTCACAGGGGAAAACCATCGAAGAAGCAATAGCTAACTTAAAAGAAGCTATTGAACTTTATTACGACGGCGAAGAAATACAAAAACCACAAATGCCACCGTTGATAACTACCATAGAGGTGGCAGTATAAAATGTCTTACAGGTATCCTATACTAAAACCACAGGAAATAATAAGAGCACTCAAAAAAGCTGGATTCAGGGAAGTTGCACAAAAAGGCAGTCATCTCAAACTCAAAAAAGAAAACCCAACAAGGGTCGTAATTGTCCCAATGCATGAAGAAGTTGCAAGAGGAACATTGAAAAGTATTCTGGAACAAGCAGGAATAAGTCTGGAAGAGTTTTTGGAACTCCTTTAGGTTTTCTCAATACCCAGTAGTTTCATTGTTGTAAAAACTGAAATTTTGTGTATAATAAATTCAGGCGGGAAAACTGCACTTAAAACCTGTCTACAAAAATGTAAAAATAGAAGCTACCACAGCAAAGAGCTGTGGTTTTTGCTTTTGTGACGATATGCTTGTAAATGAGGAGTAACAATTATGGAAAGCACTGTAATGCAAGAAATTCATCGGTTTCAGGAGAAATTCTATGAAGAAACAAAAAATATGACTTTGCAAGAATTTTTAGAGTACGTACACAAAAGAGCAGAAAAAGTCAGGAAGGAATTAGAAGAGTTTAAAGAAGAAAATGGAAAAGAAATACTGAAACAATAAGTACCCTGTTTTCAAACCATGTTGCAAGACTTAAAAATTCGATGTATAATTAAAACAGTTAGCAAAACCATGTTCAAAATGCGTCTACAAAAATGTAAAAATAAAAAGGAAGTTAGCCACGGTACAGGTTTGCAGGAAAAAACCTTGCCGTGGCTTTTTGTTTTTTGGGCAGGCAAAATTTTTGTGTAGCAAATTTCAAAATCATGGTATAACTATAATAAGAAAAAACTTTAGCAAAAGGAGTTGATGTAGCCATGAGAAAACTTTTGAGCTTTGCAGTCATCCTGAGCCTGCTTTTAACCTTTGCCTTCCCGGTAGCACAGGCAGGAACAATCACACAGAAAGTACAGGCAGCAATAAACAAAATAGACTACATCACAGCAGATGAGTTTGTAACATCGCTCTTAATAGGTGCAAAGGTAAAGCCGGATAAGCCTCTGGACTACTGGGGAAAGGCAGTCAAAATGGGCTTGATACCTCAAGAGGTCAAAAAAGACAGACCCATAACACGAGCTCAGGCAAGCTACATTGTGTGGAAGTTAATAAATGCGGTGCCGGAGCTCAAAAACAAGAACATACCGGTGTCAGTCAGAAGAGTACCACCAACAGAAGCATTCATGAGAGGTATTTGCTTTTTCGGTGGGCCTGGCGGATATGAAAATGAATTTGGTTATGTTCCAGGTTACGACCTTGATGATTTTATTCAGGGTTATCAACTGTTGATACTGGAATACAAATACGCAGACGGCTTGACTACATTCAAGTATGTATGGGACAGATACAAAGGTATAAAATATGACCCTGTGGGTGGGATAAATAAAATAAGCAAAGATTTTTTGGGATTAGTTGCAGAGTTCAAGAAGAAATACCCTGACAAAGTGGTATACGCACCACGACCGTGGCAAAAAGGCTGGATGTTTGCAATGGATATTGTAAGGGATACAAAAGGTATTCCAGCTACAATAGATGCAAGTGTTCATAGTTCAATTGACTATGCAAGACAAATACTTACTAAAGCCGAAGATGTTATCAGCAAGTTTACAAAGCTTGGTTACCCGATAACAAGAGAGGATATAGCACAGATAAACTACGGTTATTATTTTGAGAAGAAAGGAACTACTTTGAAAGGTTATTATGGATATTACGACATCAAAGAACACCCATATTTCAATATGTACCTTGAAGACTTTTTAATAAACTATCCCAGAAAATATCCAACCGACCATACAAGGTTTGCTTATTACTGCAAGGACTACAGCAAGATACCGCAGCTTTACAGAGAACCGATGTTGCACTTGGCAGATTTGGGCATTATCACACCAGACCAGTCAGCACTGTACATTGGCGTTTACTACTTCAACGCAGGCAAAACGCTAACAAGAGCAGAAGCTGTACAGATGATTACAAGAGTGTTCGATAAAAGCAAAAGAGATGTGCTGGATGAGGTTAGTGTAAAATCTTCAGCTTATTGGATTCCAGAAGCTAATATAGGTACAGGCAGATATATGATTTTTGAAAAGGAAAAGAAAAAATATACAGAACTTGAAACAAAAGCAGATGAAAGTGGCGGTGGAGTATCCTTGGCTTCTACCCAAGCTTTATTTAGAATAGAAGAACTAAAGTCAATGAGATTTGTTATAATGGCAAAGAATGTAATACCTAACAAATATGTTTCAGAAAAAGGTTTTGGTAGTTTTAGTATTGCTGAAACAAACAGCATGTTAGGGTCAATTGATTTAGCAGAACTAAACTTCAATGGGCAATCAATTGTCCTATATGATGAATTTGATTATCCTAAAATTGGAATTTGCGACCCATTGGTTAGTCTATGGGACTATCCTAAAACAAAACTTCTTGCCTACGTTGCACCAGCATACAGAGATGAACTTCAAAAAGATTTGAATTATTACACGTTTGGAAAAATCAAATCTGTATCCAAAAGTAATAAAATTATCAAGCAATATGGGGACGTATTTATTGTTTTTAATGCTGCATATCTCTTTGGTGCTAATGTAGTTAAATACGAACTCTATACTGTATTACCTTTGTACTTTACTGAAACAAGAGAGAAAAATTATTACGTGTTTCTTTCCCCTGCAAAACCAAATTCAAAATATACTCAATAAATAAAGGGGTGATATTAAGGTGCTTAAAAAACACAAGAGCTTGTTCAAAGCTCTTTCTTTTTTATGTATACTCTCATTAATTTTAAGTCTTGTTCCACCAGCGGGGATATGGCAGACAGTTAAAGCAGATGATATTAATTTGTATAACGGCGGATATGATAGTTACAATGGTAAGGACAGAAGTTACTGGATGCAACAGGCAGGTTTCAAGTCTGAAGAAATTAACACATATAAATCAATTAAGGTTAACGGCAAAGATGAATACTTCAACTGCGAAATCTACGCAGAGCGAAGGATGGTAGTGTATGGTACACCATGGGATGTGCCAGATAACAACTTTGTTTGGAATTTCAAAGAAGACCCCAATGGGTACTTTCATAAAAACAGAGATGGTACAGGTCCACGTGGTTGGTTCAGATATGCTGGTTATACTATGAACGGTGACCTTTTTCCAGACAAAGAATTTCCAAACGATGGTGATGGAACACAACCAGTAGAATATGCCAATATTCTAACATGGTCAGAAATCCGTCAATTAGATAACTTTACAAAGTCAAAACTTGCCGTGGCAGATTATGACCCAAGCAAAGTTGCAAGTTATCAATGGGAGACTGTAATGGAAATCAAGATATAATCTTAAAGATTTAAAATCGGGGCAAAGTCTTGGTCAGCTATTTTCCAAGTTTAGTAGCGATACATTACCACCGGATGAGTTCAAACAAAGAGCAGTGTTCAAGGGTGTAGACAGCCAAGGAAGTGCATCTGTTGTAATTGTTCACAGGAAAAACGGTGGGCTCTGGTACAGAACATACTCCGGTATGGTGATAAAACAAGACCCATCAAAGCTTCGTTCAGACTCAGTTTCAATAACCCTTGATTCGTACAGTTATCTTGTAAAACTTGACCAGAACGGGTCTGTGTTAAAATATGACCCTGCAACAAACATGTCACCAAGTGTGAATGTGTTTATCACAGGTAAACTTACGGACAATCTTGGCACAAATGGTGCAGACCCTTACTATGAAGGTTTAGTGACGACAAGAAACGATGTTACAAGTTATGCAACTATCATTAACTATTTTAAAATTACACATAAAGATCCAGAAACAAATAAAAACTGTAAGGGAAAGTGTATTAAAAATACGTCTACAAATTGGCGCTCTGCTGCCTAGGGATGAGAAATTCATCCCGAAAACAAAACACGAAGGCAAACCAGTTAGCAAAGCCATGTTCAAAACCTGTCTACAGAAATGTAAAAATAAAGACTACCACAGCAAAGAGCTGTGGTTTTTGCTTTTTAGTAGCATAAATACACCGATTTGTGGTATAATCATTACCAGATAGCTTTTCTTTGATAGTTTGCATATAAAAGTTTTTACTGAGAATAGGAAGAAATAGGATAAAACTTACAATAATGTAACTAGTTATAGATAAGATAAGGAAACTGGTTAAAAAAGAAAAATAAAATGGTAAAATCATATGATACAAAGAATGAGAGAAAGAAATATAACAAGAACAGATATATTGGAATGTATACAGGAAGGTGAAATTATAGGACAGTACGATAAAGATTATCCTCATCCAAGTTGCCTAGTATTAGGGAAAAGTAAAAAAGGGAAGTGCAATGCATGTTGTTTGTGCTGTTGGAGAAGGATGGTTATGGCTTATAACCGCTTATTATCCATCCGAAGATGAGTGGTGTGATGATTTCAGAACAAGTGATAAAGAAAGAATGAAATGTTCATTGTGCGGTGCAAGTATGATAGAAGGGAAAATTAAACATATTGTAGATATGGAAAAACAAACTATTATTATTAAGGATGTTCCCGCTCTTGTATGTAAACAATGCGGGGCATCATGCCTTGACGACGAAGTTGTTGAAAAACTTGAAAAAATGGTAGATGAGCTATTGAAAAACAGAGCAGAAATTGTTATTGCAAATTATTCTGAAATGGCCGCATAAAGCCACAAATGAGTAAAACGAGAAGGTGTAAAGAAACTTCCAGCAATAATTCCGATAGTAACGTACAACGGTCTTGAGAAAGATTGGTATATACTGCAAGAAATAATTATAGAATGGGTGAGTTTGTATCAAATGTTGCAAGACTACTGGATGAATTACAGATATGCATTTAGCTTAGCCACACTGTTCACATGTAGAAAATTTTACATTTTGCAAAAAAATTGCTGTGATATAATTATTAAAAAATGCCATTAATCATCTCCGATATAGAACTGGAGGTTTGGTAAATGCTAAAACAGATGATTACAAAATTGGAGAAATTCCCACCTATAATTAGGGTATCGCTGATTTTTATTGGTTTTGGATTATTTTCTCTTTTAACCTTTAGAATTGGAGAATTTGTTGGCAGACTAATTTACGATATATTACATTAATGAATTAAAATATTATCACAAGAAAAACTTTAATTAACACCTTCGAAGTACATTTTTGGATAACATCTTTACTCCGGCAAACACAAAAAGTAAGATTAAGAAAATTTGGTTAGATAGTATACTGCAATTTGTGTTCTGTTTTTAAGATTTAACTTTTGAAGAATGGATGTTATGTAGTTTCTTACTGTACCTTCAGAGATGAAAAGCATGGCTGCAATTTCCTTATTTGAGTATCCTTGTGATATGAGCTTTGCAATTTCAAGCTCTCTTTCAGTAAGGTTTTGTGTTTTTTCAAGCAGCTGCTTACTAGTCCTTTTCAATACATCTGAAACGTATAAAGCAATTTCTTTGTCTATAACAACCTTACCATCAAGCACAGACAAAATGGAATTTACAATATGCTTTGCATCAGAGCTTTTAAGGATGTACCCATCTGCGCCAAAACTCAAGCTCTTTTCTATGTAATCTTCTTCACAAAATGTTGTTAATATTATCACTTTGACATTTGGAAATTTGGTTTTTATATTAAAAGTTCCCTCAATACCATCCATAACAGGCATTCTAATATCCATAAGAACAACATCAACATGCCACATATTGAGAAACTCTATTGCCTCTTTTGCATTGGTGTAAAGGCTTACAACATCAAAATTTTCAAGCTCAAGGATGATTTTAAGACCGTCCAAAACGGCAGGGTTATCATCAACAATTAAAACCTTAGGTTTTTTCAAAGTAGTCTTCCCTTTGCCTTCAAAGTTCAAATGCTTGAATGTTTTCTACCAATGCTTTTATTTTACTAAAATTTTTTATAATAATGAAGATATATTCTAGAATACGCCGGCTTGTGGTATAATTAAATCAGAGGCGGGGAAGAGGTGTTAGTGTAAGAAAGGAGAAAGTTTGTAGCATTGAGGAGACTACGAGTATACATTGACACCTCAGTTATAAGTCACTTAGACCAGCAGGATAATCCTGAGTATATGCAGATAACAAAAAAATTTTGGGATGAGCTTAAACAAGGAAAATACAATGTATACATTTCAAGTGCAGTAATAACTGAATTAAATAAGTGCAAGGAACCAAAAAGAAGCAGGCTATTAGAGTATATGTCCCAGATAGAATTCACGAGAATTGAGATTAACCAACAAGTTTTGGAACTTGCGCAGAAGTATGTAAATGAATGTATAATTCCGTCAAAGTATTTCGACGACGCAGTCCATATTGCAGTTGCAAGCATTAACGAATGTGATATTTTGGTATCATGGAATTTTAAGCATATAGTTAGATATAGGACAATTCAAGGCGTAAACGCAATAAACAAACTTATGGGTTATAGAGAAATTCAACTGGTGTCCCCACTTATGATATTAGAGGAAGAGGAGTGACAAATATGTTTGAAACAAGTGCGATGAAAGAACTGCACAGGATACAGGAGGAGATCTACGAAGAAACAAAAGGCATGACCCCAGAAGAATTTATTAGATATTTTGAAGAAACGGCAAAAAAAGTAGAGAGAGAATTAGAGGAACTGAAAAAGAAAAGAAAGAAGGAAATTATTTAATAATTTCATAACAGGCAAGCCACAGATAATTTTTTCTGCAAACTATCTGTGGCTTTTTTGTTTTTTATAAAGCCAGCTTTTTAAAAAGCTTGTTGGGAGCAACTTTCACATTTTTGATTGAGAAGAGGTTTCAGCACGCATGCAGCGTGCTTCTTTCAACTGACAAGCCGGTGACTACTGAGATAGCTCTTAAGGTAGTCTTTTACTCATGTTCAACCTTTGCAAGGGTGTTTCACAAACACTAAGACATGATGCTTTAGAATTTAGAAAAAAAGGAGTATTCCAAGTAAAGTTACAAATACCACAGTAAAGGGATTGTTCTTGCCAGCAATTTTTGCAAGTACACCTGTTGGAATGTAGCCGTGAAGAAAAGTACTAATGCCAATTCCCACAACTACAAATACAAGGGTTTGTGTCATACTTGCTTTAAAAATTTTTTATCCTCAGCAATTTAAATATTTCAGGACATAAATAATATACAATATTAAAGTTTTAAGTTAGGCAATACTTACACAAAATAGAAAAACCCTCTGCAGTCTTTAAAATATCTATTCTTTGCTGCAAAAGGCAACAAAAAGTATTAAATAAACTAACTTACAATTTTGTAATAGGTTTTTGCTGTAAGGGCATACACGCCAGTATAAAATATAGCAAACACAAGTATAACAGCAGATGTGCAAAGAGCATACAAAGGTATATTTGTAAGGTTGAATACCTGTAACATTTTAACTATTATTTTAAAAGCAAACGCTATGTGAACTATTGCTGAGAATAAAGGCAAAAAGAAGGTTGCAAGTATTTGGCTTTGTATTGACTTTTTAATCTCCTGATGCGTCATACCCACTTTCTGTAAAATTTCATAGCGATGCCTATCATCAAAGCCTTCTTCAATTTGTTTATAATAAATTATAAGCACTGTTGCCATAATAAACAAAAGTCCAAGAAACAAACCAATGAATAATAACCCGCCATAGATAGAGTAAAAACCTTCTCTTGCCATTTCACGAACTTCAATTGTTGCATTATTTACTATTTTATTTAAGCTATTTTTTAGTGCTGTGCAAATGTCCATGAGATTATCATTGTTACCATCAAAATCAAAACCATAATAATATGAAAATTGTACCATGTCGTTTTTATTGCTATTTAGTGAACAGAAGATTTTCTTCATTGTTTCAATGTCTTTGACTATTATCCAAAAACAACTAATAGCTGGTGTAAGGCTATTAGTTAGAGAGTTTGAAGTTAATCGTTTTTTAATTGAGAGTTTGAAACCATTGAAATTGATAATGTTCTCAGAGATATTAACATTACTAGTATACAGAAGAACTTCATTATCAGATAATTTGATAACTTTCTTTTCAATATTATTGTAGTCCTCAAGAGGCACTACAAAGGCAGTGGCTGAGTTCTTATCAAAAAAATTTTGTTTTTTTATTCTGAAATGAGTTTTATCTTGAATCAAAGCAAGCTCCAAATATTTATATTTAACCATGTTTTTAGAAACTATATTAAATTTTTTCAATTGCTGCATTATCGTATTATCAACTTTTTTTACATTTTCTAAGTTAATATTGTCCGATGTAATAATTATTTCTTGTGGATAGCGAGTTTTTAAAATATCCTCAACTCCAATATACAGGGAAATTGTGGTTGAAAGTACAACAATTACTGCTGTTGAAAGTATACATATGTTTGCAAGTCCAACTGCATTTTGTTTCATCCTGTATATCATGTTAGAAATCCATATAAAATGATGAGGTTTATAGTAATAGTTTTTGTTTTTCCGAAGAGTCTTTAAAAATGCTATGCTTCCAGCGGTAAACAAACAATATGTCGCTATCATTACTAAGATAACTGCAACAAAAAAGATGTTCATCGCTGCTAAAGGCTTTTCAGTTGTAAGTGCAATGTAATATCCAATCCCAAGGCAAACTATACCAATGATGGTTAAAAGCCATTTTGTTTTTGGTTCTTTTTCTCCTACATTGCTTGCTTTTAATAATTCAATGGGTTTTGATAGATGTACCGAGAAGATGTTATATATAAGGTTTAATATAAAAATTCCGCTGAATAAAAGAGTTGTGACCAAAATGGGTGACGGTGATATTTCAAAACCAAACACAACTTTAAAACTTACAATTTTAAAAAGTAGAAGTGTCATAAGTTTGCTTAAAATTATTCCTGATAAAATACCAGATGCAATACATATCAGTCCTATGATTACCGTTTCAAAAAACATAATCCTTGCTATATGTCTTTTTTCCATTCCAAAAATATTGAAAAGTCCCAATTCTTTTTTACGCCTCTTTATCAAAAAGCTGTTTACATAAAAAATAAATATAACAGAAAAAATACCAATTACTCCTGCTCCAAATCGCAAAATACTCCTCAGCGCTTGGCTATCGCTCAAATGTCCGATATCTTCTGTATTAGCCAAAAAACACATGTTGTAAAACATCATAACTGCTCCAATACAGGTCAAAATATATGGGATATATGCTTGGGTATTTCTTTTTATGTTGTTGGCTGCAAATTTTATATAAAAAGATTTAAGCATTCCGGATACCTCCTGTTGCAATCATGGTAAGCGTATCGGAGATTTTCTGATACATTTCATCATTTGACATTGAACCTTTATAAATTTGATGAAAAATCTCTCCATCTTTTATAAACAAAACTCTTTTTGCATAGCTTGCAACTTTTATGCTGTGTGTGACTACAAGAATTGTTTGACCTTCATTATTTATCTCGGCAAATAGTCTTAATAATTCTTCGGATGAATGTGAGTCAAGAGCACCAGTTGGTTCATCGGCAAGAATAAGCTGGGGTTTTGTAATAAGTGCACGGGCAATTGCAGCTCTTTGTTTTTGTCCGCCTGAGACCTCATAAGGATATTTTGAGAGAATATCAGAAATTCTAAGTTTTTCAGCAACAGGTTTTAACCTCTCATACATTTCTGTATATGGTCTTCCTGCTAATACAAGAGGTAACAGGATGTTGTCTTGTATAGAAAATGTGTCAAGAAGATTGTAATCTTGAAACACAAAGCCTATGTTATTTCGTCTGAAGGCTGAGATTTCTTTTTCATTCATTGACGTAATTTCTCTGCCATTTAGTAATACTTTACCGCTTGTAGGTTTATCAAAACCTGCAATGATGTTTAACAGTGTTGTTTTACCTGAACCTGATTCGCCCATAATAGCTATATATTCTCCTTGCTCTACTGAAAAAGATACACTTGCAAGTGCCTGAACAGGATTTCCACCAAATCTTGTTGTGTAGATTTTCTTTAAACTATTCACTTCTAAAAGAACATGTGTCATATTTTACTTCCCTCCGAGTGCAAAATTGACTTTTTTATTCTTGTCCATTATAACAAAAAAGAGAAAATGCTTGCCTTATTTTTGGCTTACATTTTCTCTTCTCAATCTTACATTTTAGTAAGGTTTTAATTAGATAAACTAATCTGGTGCTATATCAACAGTATCAAAATTGATTTTTACTTTTGTGCCCTTTCCAACTTCTGATTCGATTATAATTTTGTGTGATAGTTTATATAAAATCCGCTTGCAAAGGTAAAGTCCAATACCTGTAGATTTTTTCTCCAGGCGACCGTTATACCCTGTAAAGCCTTTTTCAAAAACACGGGGCAAATCCTCTTTTGCAATACCTATGCCTGTATCTTCAATAACCAATGTATTTGGCAAATTGTTTTCCATATAAATAGAGATTTGACCACCGGGGTTTGTATATTTAAGCGCATTTGAAAGTATTTGTTCAATAACAAATGTTAGCCATTTTTCGTCAGTTAACACATGGCAGTTTAATTCTTTGTAATTGAGTTTTATCTTTTTTCGTATAAAAATTAGAGAGTATTTTCGCAGCGCTTGTTTTACAATATGGTCAAGTGAATATTTCTTTAGTAGTAAGTCATTGCTCATATTTTCCATACGAAGATATTGAAGAACCATTTCAACATACTGCTCTACCTTGAATAGTTGTTCTAAAAGTTCACTGCTAATTTTTGATTGTTCTGCTTGTAAAACCAGCTTTATAGCAGCTATGGGTGTTTTAATTTGATGTGCCCATGCTGTGTAATAATCAATCATATCTCTATAGACTTTCTCATTATTAGTTAAAATTTCAATTTTGCTTTCATTAATGATTTTAATTAGTTCTTGATAATCTTTTTCAATCAAATCCTTTGCAATTGAAAAAGAAAAATCCGCAATCGTAATGTTTCGTTTTAGTTTTTCAAGTGTTATATGTTGTTTATAAAATGAGAAAAAGTCAGTAATTCCAATGATAAATGCAAAAATATATGTTAGTACTAAGCTATAAACTGTGGGTTCTAAAGGAAGAGAATAAAGGAATGAAATAGAAAAAAATATACAGCTTGAAACCAACAGATAAATGATAAGCAACATATTCCGTTTTAAATATGCCCCTATAATGTTTATGTAATCCTTCATATTTTTTCCCCTCATTCTATAATATATCCAATGCCTTTTTTGGTTTTGATAAAATTTTCGAGACCTAACTCAGCTAACTTTTTGCGAAGCCTTGTTATATTTACTGTAAGAGTATTATCGTCAATAAAGCTATCACTTTGCCAAAGGTGTTGCATAATTTCTTCACGGGATACCACTCTTCCGGCATTTTCCATAAGCAATTGCAAAATTTTGTATTCATTTTTTGTTAACTCAATTTTTTTATTTTGATGAATTAGAGTGGTATTATTGAGATTTAAAATAACTCCCTTGTGCTCAATAAGGTTTATATTTGAGACAAATGAGTAAGTTCTCCTTATCAGGGCATGGACTTTTGCTGTAAGGACGTTCAAATCAAAAGGTTTTTCAATAAAATCATCTCCACCCATATTGATAGCCATTATGATATTCATATTATCGCTTGCAGAAGATATAAACATAATAGGAACTTTTGATATTTTGCGTATTTCGTTACACCAGTAAAACCCGTTGTAAAAAGGCAATATTATATCAATTAACACGAGATGTGGCTCAAATTGAATAAAGCACTCAATGATATTTTTAAAATCTGTAACATAAAGTGCGTCGAAATCCCATTTGGACAGGTGGTTTTTTATAGTTTCAGCAATAGATATATCGTCTTCAATAATCATTATCTTATACATTAAAAATCACTCCGACAAAAGGTCTACATAAACAGGGTACAGACAGATTATATTTTTTTATAACCATTTATTCAAGCATGCTTTTGAGTAACAATTGATTAACAAATGCCTATGTCTAACACTTTTGAGATTAAGAAAATTTGGTTAGATAGTATACTGCAATTTGTGTTCTGTTTTTAAGATTTAACTTTTGAAGAATGGATGTTATGTAGTTTCTTACTGTACCTTCAGAGATGAAAAGCATGGCTGCAATTTCCTTATTTGAGTATCCTTGCGATATGAGCTTTGCAATTTGAAGCTCTCTTTCAGTAAGGTTTTGTGTTTTTTCAAGTAGCTGTTTACTAGTCCTTTTCAATACATCTGAAATGTATAAAGCAATTTCTTTGTCTATAACAACCTTACCATCAAGCACAGACAAAATGGAATTTACAATATGCTTTGCATCAGAGCTTTTAAGGATGTACCCATCTGCGCCAAAACTCAGGCTCTTTTCTATGTAATCCTCTTCACAAAATGTTGTTAATATTATCACTTTGACATTTGGAAATTTGGTTTTTATATTAAAAGTTCCATCAATCCCATCCATAACAGGCATTCTAATATCCATAAGAACAATGTCTGGATTTTTTTGCATTACTACGTCTATTGCATCTTTTGCATTTGTGCAAAGCCCAACCACATCAAAGTTTTCAAGTTCAAGTATGATTTTAAGACCATCTAAAACAGATTTATCATCGTCAACAATCAACACCTTTGGTTTTACCACAGAAATTTATTCCCCCTTACACTTTAATGGAACAAACACAACTATAGAAAATCCAAAATGGTTGTCAATATTAACGGTGGCATTCATTGCTTTCGACCTTAATTTTATGCTCATAAGTCCAATACCGTCTTTGATTTCTCCTTTTTTTGTACCGTTGTCATGTATATACAAGCGAACATACATTGGTTTTGCTTCTAAATATACAGTAACAACAGTTGCATTTGAGTGTTTAGAAACGTTTACAAGAGCTTCTTTTAAAATTGCCATTAAGTTTTCGAATATGTACGATGGTATATTCTCAATGTCACCGCTGCACTTTAAATTTAATTTGCAAAAGTTAAACTCTTCTATCACCTTTTCTATATACCTTGTTTTAGACTCAAAAGAATTTTTGTGCGAATATACAAAGTTTCTGAGGTTCTTATATGAAACTTGAGTTTGGTTTAAACATGATGAAAGTATCTTATTTATTTGTTCATCTTCTAAAAGACCTTTTTTCTCAAGAAATGTCTTTAGAGCATTTAGCTGGATATTGACTGCTGCTAAATTGTGCCCCACTGTATCATGCAAAGAAGCTACAAGTTTCATCTGCTGATTTTTTTCAGAAAGCTTTTGTATTGTTTGCTGGGATTGTAAAAGTTCTGATTTGAGTCTGCTCAGTTGAAGATTTAGGAGTCTTAGATTATCTATGTTCTGAATATACTTTTGTTTGTTTTCTTGAAGTATTTGGTAGGTTGATTTTGAGTAAAGAGCAAATATACAGATTAGGAAATAATCTTTTGCAAAATTTGCAGGCATAAAGAACGTAAATATCAATAATAAAAAAGCTATTAGCATTGGTACAAGTTTGCTTTTATAATCCCAGAATGTGATCAATGAGCAGGGAATCAAAAATGAAAATTCCCATCCAAAAAGTTTGATGGAAATTACAATTAAAATTAGCTGAACAAAAGATATTGTGAAAACATAAAATCTTGATTTCAAATATTCAGTTTTTGCAACATCTAATATCAAAAATACAAGCAAAAACAAAATTATAACTTTTGAAATTTTTAGATTGATATATAGGCTAAAGAAGGCATATATAGTTACAATTAGTGGTAACATAGCATTTCATCTCATTTAACTGTTTTCTTACAAACATTTTATCATATTTTATATCGTATTTTGAAATATTAATGCAAGAAAATATAACATTTATTTAATTACATCTTTAAAATTACATTTTTGGAAAGCCGATTTATGCCAACAAGAACAAAAAGTATACAAAATGTTATTACTATCAATATATCAATTAGCATGTTTTCAAGGGGCTTGCCTATTAGCATATTTTTTGTAAGATTTGTTGCATATGTTGTTGGAAAAATAAGAGCTAATTTTTGCAAAAACATTGGCATAATGCTAAGCGGCCAGTAGCAGCCACCAATCATGCACATAATTGTTACAACCATAGAGTTTAAAGTTGCAAGTTTTTTTATATCATTTACTATGCTTATGAACATCACTGCAAATGAAACAAACATAAAGCTACAAATAGAAAGAACTATTAATATGACCAGAATATTTACGCCAAATGAAAGGTTGAGAAAATACTTGCATAACACAACAAAAAATAGTAGCTGTAAAAATGTAACTGAAAATATGCTCAATATTGATTGTAAGATATAACTTTGTGGTGAAACTGGTGAACAAAGAATCCTTATAATAACTCTTTCTTGATAATCTTTTAGTATAATGTTTGAAGCATTTAAAGCAAGCCAAAAAAGAGACATTACAAAAAGTCCCGAAGCAAATG
Source organism: Caldicellulosiruptor diazotrophicus (assembly GCF_017347585.1). Lineage (NCBI taxonomy): Bacteria > Bacillati > Bacillota > Caldicellulosiruptorales > Caldicellulosiruptoraceae > Caldicellulosiruptor > Anaerocellum diazotrophicum. The sequence continues at coordinate 2,449,875 of NZ_AP024480.1, read as the reverse complement.
AAACAGAAAGTGCTTTTGACTCATGCTTAAATTGTTCGCTGAATACCAAAGGTGAGTGTTCAAAAATATACTTAGAAGTTTCTAAATATTTTGATTTATTTATGTTATTTTGTGAAATAAGAACCTTAAAAATGCTATTTATATATTCTTTTAAAACCATATGTGTCTCAGCCTTACCAAAAGTGTATATTTTGATATTTGTTCTTTTTCCATTTATAATATCATCAATTGTCTTATTATTTAACACAATAACGCAGTCAACACCGCTCTGAACCATCTGACTTACAATAGACTTTTGAGGGTCAAAGATTTTTACATCAAAGCATTTCCTTAGCTGATTATCTATAACTTCTACTATACTTGTCTTATTTTTGTCAGTTATAATTCCAATCTTGTAAAGTGTATCAACATTTGTTGCGAAAAATGTCGAAAGAGCTACTGCAACCGATGGAAGTACTATCATCAAAAATAGATTGAATCTGTCTTTCAGCAACCTTTTTATATTTATCCTGAAAACTGCCATGATTTCACCTTCCTTATCAAAAGTGCGCAAATAATGAAAATACATAAACAAATGAAAATAAGATATAGCAAAGCATTTTTAGAATATCTTGTATCTGCAGGATTGTAAATTATACTAAAGAAAGCTGATTGTACAGCATAATTTGGCAAAAACTCTCTCAACGTGCCCAAGAACCCGTTTCCTAAGTCAACTCGCATATATCCTCCTGCCAAAAATGTAAATACGATAGCGGCTGAGCTCACAATTACATTTGAAATCATATAGTTTTTAACAACAAGAGCGACAAAAACTCCAAAAAGTATTGCAAATATGCTGTATACAAGCAAAAGTATAAATACAAGTATTAAGTTATTACCCCAGTTTGCGTGGTAAATGTATTTCGAAAATATAACAATAAGACAAAGCTGAGCATACAAAAATACCATTTGAGCAAGCGCCTTTGCAATGAATATATCATATGGACTTTTTGGTGATGCAAAAAGTCTTAGCAAGGTATTTTGCCGCCTTTCTTCTTCAATAACAGCAATTCCACCAAAACTTCCATAAAGCGCCATCATGACAACCATTGTAACTGCATAGTAATCAAGAGCTCTTGGGAAGTGACCCGAAAATGCAGATTCAAAATTTATCGATTTTGGTATGTCAGAAGGCGAATAAATACTTTTTATAAATTTGTAGTAGTTTGCAAAAATATTAAAATACACTTTGACAAATTCAGCTTCTTGTGAACCTGCTTTTGAGGTAATTTCAATATCAAAATTTCCAAAAGGGCTATAATTTGAATGATTATTCCTTTGACGCTTTTTAAACATTACAACAGCAACGTATTTATTAGAAGATGAAAACTTTTTCAAAGCAACTGACTTAGAAGCAAAAACTTCTGCATGGAATACTTTTACAAATGTTTTATCATATCTTAAAATAGTATCATAAATACTTGGTTTAAAATTATCTTCAACAATAATTATATCCATCTTTGGGATATTAGCCTGTTTAAAGTATCCAGAAAGTGCATTACCAAGAATGAATATCAAGACAATTGGAAAGATGAGCATTATAGAAATAAGTGGAATGCTCATTACGTTTTCTTTTAATGTATAAAGAAAGGCTTTAAATGCTGCTCTCATGAACAATCTCTCCTTTTTCGTCTATGGTATAACCCATCACAGCAAAATACAGTTTTTCCATTGTTGGTTTTTCGTAAGTGATTGAAAGTATTTCGCAACCATCTTCAGATAAAATCTGCACAATTTCTTTGATAGGATTTTTTGATTTTTCAACTGTCAAAGTGAGAAGATTTTTAGTAAGGACTGCATTTTCAATGTCATCAATTTTTTTTAATTTTTCCAAAAGTCTTTCAGTAGCCTTGTTGAGTTTTATTTCAATAATGTTCTTTTCAGATAGTTTTTTCAAAAGATAGTCTTTTGGACCATATTCAATAACAGTTCCTTTATTTATAAAAGCAACAGATGTGCAGATTCTATCAACCTCTTCGATGTAGTGAGTAGTGTATATTATTGTAATCCCACTTTGAGAAAGTTTTTGAACAGATTCTAAAATTAGTTTTCTTGAGTATATATCAATTCCAACAGTAGGTTCATCCATTATAAGAAGTTTAGGGTTGTTTATAAGCGCTGCTGCAATGTTTATTCTTCGTTTCATCCCGCCAGAAAGATTTTTTACCTGTTTTTTTATACTATCATGCATTTGAACAAACTCTAAAGCAAACTCTATTCTCTCTTTCAGTACCTTTCCAGAGAGATTATAGAGTGACCCGAAAAAGCTTAAATTCTCATACACAGTTAAGTTACTATAAAGTGCGATTTCCTGTGGAACAATTCCAATTTGTGAC
>NZ_AP024480.1:600000-887500 GCF_017347585.1 Caldicellulosiruptor diazotrophicus | reverse complement strand
ATCAAAATTCTCTTTTTTTCGCTAATGTTCGTTTTAGTTTATTACAAGAGAGGATGTTCATGTCTTGCTTTCAGTCTTTCCCATCTTCTATCAACTTCTGCTTGGAATTCTTCAACAATGTGTTTGTACTCTGGTCGTGTAAGGTGTTTAGTTCTTCCCATCATTGAAAGCCATTCAATAACAGGTATTTTCTTTCCTTTTTTCTCAGGGTTATATGTTATGGTGGTCTTTCCATGGTCAATTTCATAAATGGGGTGGAAACAACAATCAACAGCCGCCTGAATAACTCTTCTCTCCTTTGATGGTTCATCACCCCAGTTAAGCGGGCAAGCCGACAGCGCCTTGATATATACAAGCCCTTCTTCTCTCATGATTTTCTGAGCTTTTTGAGCTTTTTTTACAAAGTCAACAGGGTCAGACTCTGCCACTGTGGCAACGTATGGAATATTTGTAGCCGCCATTATCTGAGGAGTGTCTTTATGGAAGGTAGATTTTCCAAACTGAACTTTCCCAACATGTGAAGTTGATGTAGACGCTCCGTAAGGCGTGGTGTACGAAAGCTGGTACCCTGTATTCATGTAGCCCCCATTGTCGTACTCAAATATAATCATCTTGTGGTTTCTCAGCGCAGCACCAATTGTAGGACCCATACCTATGTCGTTACCGCCATCACCTGTCACAAGGATAAATGTCAGGTCCCTGTCAGGAATTTCCCCTCTCTTTCTTCTCTGGTTGTACATCTCAACAAGTCCAGAAAGTGTTGCAACACCGTTTTGGAAAAGGTTGTGTATATAAGTTGTCCTAAAAGCTGTTTGAGGATAAGCTGTTGTTACTACCATACCACAACCAGTATGGAAAAGCAAAACTACATCACCTTCAATCCCTTTCAAAAGAAGATTCAAGTTAGGGAATATACCACACCCAGGACATGCGCCATGGCCAGGAACAATTCGTTTTGGCATTGCTGTCAAATCACGCGTGTTCAGTTTAATGTTCTTGGTCCATTCTGCTCTTATAGGTTTCATATACCTTTTAGGAACATAGTTTTCATCTCCCGGATATGATCCAATATAATCAAAATCTGGTATTTCTTTTTTGCCTTCAAGTCCAAGGTTCATATCTTCAAAGAGAGCCAGAGCATCTTCAAGGAAAAAGTCCTTGCCACCAAGTCCATAGATTCTGCTGATTACTTTTAGACTTTTTCCAAGATCTTGAAGTGTTGCTTTGATTTCAATTGTCATATTGCCACCTTTTGCACCGTAGCTTTCTTGCCTGTCTAACACTGCAAGAAGCTTTACATTTTTCAAAAGTTCTTGGATTTCTCTTTTTGGCCATGGTCGCAATACGTTTGTTGTTGCAACGCCAACTTTTATACCTTTTTGTCTTAATATATCAACAGCTTCGCATATGGTATCATAAGTGGAATTCAAGGCAAATATAGCTATTTCTGCATCTTCCATTCTATATCCTTCAACCAGCTCATATTTTCTACCGCTAATCTTATAAAATTCCTCAAATACTTGTGGAATTATTTCATATGCTTTATCCATTGCCTTGCTGAGTTGATATTTGTTGTTTATAAGGTCGGGTTCGTTCATATAAGGTCCAATTGTAACGGGATTTTCAGGATCTATTGCAACTGTTCGCTTAGGTGGAAACTTTCCAATAAACTCCTGAACATCTTCTTTATTCTTAAAATAGCTCACAACTCTCTTTTGATGGCTTGTAAAAAATCCATCATATGCAACAATTACAGGAAGATTTACATCAGGATGTTCACCTATCTTTACTGCCATTATATTCATGTCATAGACTCTTTGCGGGTCTTTGGCAAGAAGTATTATCCAGCCAGTATTTAATGTAAACATCAAATCGCTATGGTCACCTTTTATATCAAGAGGTCCAGAAATTGAACGTGTAACAAGATTTAATACCATTGGAAATCTTGTCCCAGATTGAACAGGAAGCTGCTCTAAAGCATACATAAGTCCATTTGCGCTAGTTGCATTAAAAACTCTGCCACCGCCCAATGAAGCACCATAACATATTCCTGCTGCACCATGCTCACCATCTGCCGCAATCAGTAAAATATCATGTAGTCCATCTGCTCGCATCTGGTCAAGTTCTTCTGCAATCTGAGTAGAAGGTGTTATAGGGTAGTATCCCATAATATGATAATTTATTTGTGATGCAGCCAAAGCCGCCATTTCATTCCCACTTTCAAAAATTGTCTCTTGTGGTTTTATCATCTATTCTCACCATCCTCATACCATTTTTCGTATATATCAAAATCATGTTTTGCAGAGATTTTTTCTATGTCATATTCCCTTTCAATTCCTTCAACAAGTGCACCTGTAGGACAAATATCAACACATCTAAGACATCCTTTGCAATACTGATAATCAGGCCCCAGATTAAACATCATAAACTTACCATTTTCAAGCTTTCTATCCCAAACAAAGACATAATCAGGACATGTTGTTTCGCAAAGCCCACAGTTGATGCATTTTTCTTTTATAAACACAGGAATTCTGCCAATCCTGCTGGTTATATTGTTTTTTGTTATTGTGTTTGCAAACTCTACAATAGTCCCTCCAATTGGAGCGTTTTTGTATCCCATAGGTCTTCTTTCTTCTTGGTACTCTACGTATTGGTATTTACCATCATATTCAAAAAACTTAAATTCTACCTGGTTATATCCAGCTTCAAGACCTGCCATGTTGGACGCAATTGTTTGCGGATATTTTTTCTCAAAAGTTTGTTTAACAATCTCTTTCACGCTATCTAAACTGATAAATCCAAGCATTCTTACAATTGCGCCAAGCATAACCATGTTAATCCTCGTTTTAACTTCAAGAGCAATCCTTATTGCATCCACTGTTGCAACTGTTCCACTTGCAAGTTTCAAAAAATCTCGAGCCTCATCCACGCTCTTGTTTGTATTCAGGATAACTATTCCATCTTTTCTAAGCCCTTGTGTGACAGGATTTGTATTAACCATATTTTCATGAAAAATAGCAATTAAATGTGGCTGCACAACAGGCGAATTTATTCTTATTATTTTTTCCTTTGGAGCAAATCTTATATACGACTTTACAGGTGAACCTTTCTTTTCAGAGCCATAACTTGCAAAATTTAAGGCATTCAGTCCACTTCCAACAACACCTGCCTCAGCCAAAATTTTGCCCGCAACATTTGCACCAAGTCCGCCAATACTTTCAAGTCGGATTTCGTAGTACCCAAGTTCGTTTGTAGTTGGTAACATTCGATCATCTCCTTGTCTAAAATTCTGTTTATTAATTTTTACCCTGTTGAAGATATAAATTAACATAGTTTAATATTTCGTCTTTATTATTTTTTTCAGGATTTTCTAAAATATATTCATATACACTTTTTAAAACCTTGCCTATCATTTCACCTTTCAAACCTAAAATTAGCAAATCTTCTCCCCTTACCTGAACATCTTTTTTACGGATGAGCTTATTTTCTCTTTCTAATTCATTTAATATTTGTAAAATTTTATGGTCTGATTTTAAGATAGAAATGGTTGTCAGAATTTCTTCCGCTTCTTCCTCCTCTTCGAAAAAAATCTTTTTGACAAGTTTATCTTGAGAGCATTCCATGGTTAAATAATTGCAGAGTTTAGCAGCAACATTAATTTTCTTTTTTTCAAACTTCAAATCTTTCATTAGTTTCTCAATTAATGTATTATTTTTCAAGCAGGCAAAAAAGGCAGGAACTTTGAATTTTGTAGGAATAAAATCAAACTCTACTTTGCCTAAATAAAGGTATATATGTGAATATTCAGAAATTATAATACTACCTACACCGCTTTCATAAAGAAGTTTAAGACCGTAAGAAGAATTTTGACTTTCCAAAGTCTTTGATAGTTCTATATTTATTCTTTCCTTGGAGATTTTTTTTAAAAGATATTTTAGGCTTTTCAGTGCCTCAAAAGTTTCATCTTCTATGACAAAACTTAGCTGCGTTGCAAACCTTATACACCTTAAGATTCTCAGTGCATCTTCAAAAAATCTCTCATAAGGATTGCCAACACATCTAACAATTTTATTTTTCAAGTCCTCAATTCCACCGAAATAATCTATAAGTCCTTCATCTGGATGATATGCCATAGCATTTATAGTAAAATCCCTTCTTCTGAGGTCTTCAAAAAGACTGTTTGTGAACTCTACTTTTGGCCATCTGTGGTTTTCATATTCTTTTTCGACCCTAAAAGTTGTTACTTCTATCTTGACTCCATTTATAATCACTGTTACCGTTCCATGTTTTATACCTGTTGGAATGGTCTTTTCAAAAAGATGAATTACATCTTCAGGTTTTGCGTCTGTTGCAATGTCAAAATCTTGAGGTTCTTTCATAAGTAGATAATCTCTCAGACATCCACCAACCAAATATGCCTTAAATCCATGTTGATTTAATATCCTAATTACTTTCATCGGTTCGTTTTTAAGTTGAATCATAAAAATCACCCTTTTTAACAATTGCTAATGTCAATAAAATATCATACAATTTGATTGTATGCAAAAAACTCTTTTTTATAAGGAGATGACTTGCCATGTTTGACTACCACATTCATTCTAACTTTTCATCTGACTCAAATATGAGTATGGAAGATGCTGTAAAAAAAGCTATTGAACTCAACCTTGACGAGATAGCCTTTACAGACCACATGGACCTTTTATACCCGCCTGTTTCATACCCTGTTTGGGATATTAACTATGAAGATTACATGAATGAGTTTTATTCTATCAAAGAAAAATACAGCACCAAGATTAAAATTAAACTTGGTAGCGAGGTTGGACTGCAACCACATTCTATAGAAAAAAGTTTAGAGATTCTAAACAGCTATTCCTTTGACTTTGTAATTGCCTCAACCCATGTTGTAGACTTTCAAGATTTGGCAGATGGTGTTTTCTATCAGGGAAAAACAAAACAGCAGACTTATATAAGATACTTTGAAGAAACTCTGAACCTCATTAAAAGCTTTGACAAATTTTGTGTATATGGTCATCTTGATATTGTCAAACGATATGGAGATTATGAGAACAAAGATTTTGATAGAGAAGAATATTGGGATTTTATAGATGAGATATTAAAACTGCTTATTCTTAAAGGAAAAGGAATTGAAGTTAATACCTCTGGTTTTAGATATGGCCTTGGAATGCCACATCCAGAATATAAAATCATAAAACGATTTTATGAATTGGGTGGAGAAATAATTACACTTGGGTCAGATGCCCACTCTACAGAATACATTGCATATATGTTCGATTATACTGTTGACATGCTAAAGAGCATTGGTTTTAAATATTTAACAAAATTTGAAAATCTTGAACCGATATTTGTAAAAATATAAGCCCTCATCAGAGGGCTTTTTCTATTATACCGCCACCAACAACAATATCGCGGCTGTAGAACACCACAGACTGCCCTGGTGTTATGGCACGCTGTTTTTCATAAAACTTAACCAAGACTTTATTATCTTCTATGGGTATAATTCTTGCTTTTGCCTCTTTTGCAGTGTATCGTATCTTTGCTGTCACTTCAAGCTCAGATTCCAATTTATCAAATAGTATAAAGTTCAACTCAGAAGCAATCAAACCATCCGAAAATACTTTGTCTTCTTCTCCTAAAACAACTTTGTTCTCCTCAGGTTTTATATCAACTACATACATCCTTTTGCCGGTAGAAATGCCAAGTCCTTTTCTCTGACCGATGGTGTAATTGTAATACGCCTTGCTCTTGCCAAGTATATTTCCCTCTGTGTCAACATACACTCCTTCATCTTTCATTCCTGTCTCTTTTTCAATAAAACTTCCATAGTCATTGTCCGGGATAAAACAAATCTCCTGTGAGTCAGGTTTTTTCGCAACTGGAAGTTTAAATTTTTCTGCAAGCTTTCTAACCTCATCTTTGGAAAATCTACCAAGTGGGAAAATTGTTTTAGAAAGCATCTCCTGGGTCATGTTGTAAAGCACATAAGTTTGGTCTTTTTCTCTTGCTTTTGACCTTTTCAAGAGATATCTACATAGACTCTTATCGTATTCTATTATGGCATAATGACCTGTTGCAATGTAATCCATGCCAAGCACCATTGCCTTTTTTAAAAAAAGCTCAAACTTGATTTTCCTGTTGCACATAATGCAAGGATTTGGCGTTCTACCTTTTATATATTCGTCGACAAAGTAGTTTATGACCTCTTTTTTAAAATCATCTTTCATATTAAAGACATAATATGGTATGTCAAGAATATGAGCTACCCTTCGTGCATCGTCAACAGCAGTAAGTGAACAACAAATCTTTTCACGAACTAAATCATCATCAGTTTCAGTTTGCCAAATCTGCATTGTTGCTCCATATACTTCATACCCTTCTTCTTTCAGGATTGCAGCTGCAACAGAAGAATCTACACCTCCACTCATAGCAACCAAGACTTTTTTCTTCAAAAAATCTCACCCTTTAAAGAAAGTCTAGTTGGTATTTTTGCTTTTTTGCTTGCTAAGATAGTCTTCAATTGCGGCTTTAATTGCCTCTTCGGCTAAAACCGAACAGTGGAGCTTGTTTGCCGGAAGACCGTCTAAAGCTTCTGCAACAGCTTTGTTAGTAATCTGCAAAGCTTCTTCTATTGTCTTTCCTTTCACCATCTCTGTTGCCATTGAACTTGTTGCAACAGCAGCACCGCAGCCAAATGTTTTAAATTTTGCATCAACTATTATACCATTTTCTATTTTAAGATACACCTTCATTATATCCCCACATTTCGGGTTGCCAACCTGAGCAACACCGTCTGCATTCTCAATCTCACCCACATTTCGCGGGTTCATAAAATGGTCTAAAACCTTTTCGCTATACATATCACTTGCCCCCTTTTTTTACACTTTCATAGAGTGGACTCATCTCTCTTAGTCTTGAAACAATTTCAGGTAATACTTCTAATAGATAATCTATATCTTCTTCGGTGTTATCTTCACCAAGTGTTATTCTCAAAGATCCATGAGCAACCTCATGTTCAAGCCCAATTGCCAGAAGCACATGTGAAGGGTCCAAAGACCCTGATGTACATGCTGAACCGCTTGATGCTGCAATTCCTTTCATGTCAAGCATCAAAAGCAGGCTTTCACCCTCAATAAACTCAAATGAGAAGTTTGCATTGTTAGGAAGTCTCTGGTATCTATCACCATTTAGTCGAACATAATCAATTTTGCTTAAGACTCCGTCAATGAGCTTATCTCTCAGTTTTTGAAGCTTTGCAGCATAGTCAGAAAGATTCTGAGTAGCAAGCTCTATAGCCTTACCAAGACCAACAATTCCTGCTACATTCTCTGTCCCAGCACGTCTGTTTCTTTCCTGTGCACCTCCATGCGAAAATGGATGAATCTTTGTCCCTTTTTTGATATAAAGTGCTCCAACACCTTTTGGACCATAGAATTTATGAGCAGAAAGTGATAGCAAATCCACACCCAAATCTTTTACATCAACAGGAATTTGCCCAACTGCTTGAACTGCATCAGTATGAACAATTATCCCTTTTTCCTTCGCTATCTTTGCTATCTCTTTAACAGGCTGTATTGTCCCAATTTCGTTATTTGCAAGCATGACAGAAATCAAAATAGTGTCATTTCTTATTGCCTCTTTTATTCTGTGAGGGTCAACAATACCATTTGGCTCAACAGGAACATATGTCACTTCAAATCCTAAACCTTCAAGATATTTCAGAGGATGCAAAACTGCATGGTGCTCGATTGTTGTTGTTATAATATGCTTGCCTTTATCTTTATTTGCAAAAGCAACCCCTTTTAAGGCCCAGTTATCTGATTCTGTTCCACCAGAGGTAAAGTAAATTTCTTGAATATCAGCATTTAAGGCCTTTGCAACCCTTTCTCTTGCAAGTTCAATTGCTTTTTTGGCTTCTCTTCCAAGCTTGTAAATTGTTGAAGGATTGCCGTACTGCTCTGTTAAATATGGCATCATCTCATCTAATACTTCCCTTTTAAGAGGGGTTGTGGCTGCATGGTCAAAATAAATTATTTTCCCTTCCATATATATATCATCTCCCATTATTTTTATCATTTTAGTAGGGTTTCTATAACTATTATACCCTATTTTTTAGATATAAAACATATATGACTCATTTGCTGTCATCTTTTTATAATCATCAACTAAATCCTGGAGTGTGACAGAGTCTACAACGTTTTCTATTGCTTCTTTGACCTTTTCCCAAACCTTTCTGGTAACGCAAAACTCTGATCTTGGACAGTCAACCCTTTCTATATCATCTATACATTCAGAAGGCGAAAGTGATCCCTCAAGAGCTCTTAAAATCTCACCTATGGTAATTTTGGAAGGATCCTTTGAAAGTATATATCCACCCTGAGCACCTCTTATGCTCTTGACAAGTCCTGCCTTTTTCAATGCAGCAATGAGCTGCTCTAAATAATGCTCAGAAATCTCCTGACGCTCTGCTATGCTCTTGAGTGACACAAGCCCTTCATCATAATGAAGTGCTAAATCAAACATTGCTCTGACACCATATCTTCCCTTTGTAGATAACCTGAACATCTTATATCTCTCCAATTCCGACTTGTATACTCGGTTTTATTTATATAATAACATCTTAAAGTTATTTTTGTCAATAGATTGGGCAAATTAAAAAAGACCATTCATTCTACATGGTTTTTCTTTGTCATCTATTATTGCTCTCCGCTTTTTTACAAAGATGCCTTTACAAAAACATCCTCAAAAATATATGCTTAATTGAGTTTTACTGCGTATTTAGATGCAATATCTTTTTTACTTCTTCTCTTTTTCTATTTTCTCCTCTTTAGAAATTACATAATAAATTATAAAAAAAATCGCCTGCCCTATTTTGTTTTCTAAATTTTGAGAGCAGACGAATTGTTTTTTATTTAGTTGGTAGCCCTAAGGGGATTCGAACCCCTGTCTCCGCCGTGAGAGGGCGGTGTCCTGGGCCTCTAGACGATAGGGCCATTTTTGGCTGCGGGACTAGGACTCGAACCTAGACAAGCTGATCCAGAGTCAGCTGTGCTACCATTACACCATCCCGCAGCATTTTTGCAATAATCAAAAAGCATTAACTATATTAGCACACACATCTGATTTTGTAAATAGCAAATATTTGTTTGCAATAAAAATCCAAACTCAAAAGCAAAAAGGTCAAAGAGGAAAATACCTCTTTGACCTACACAAGCTCTATATAAACCATCATAGCACCGTCGCCTTTACGTGGCCCAACCTTAATTATTCTTGTATAACCACCATTTCTCCCTTGATATCTTGGAGCTATTTTCTGGAACAAGTCATATGCAACATCTTCTTCATACAAATACCCTAAAACTCTTCTATATGATGCAAGATCCCCTTTTTTAGCAATGGTTATTAGCTTTTCAGCTATTCTTCTCAAATCCTTTGCCTTTGCCTCCGTTGTCATTATTCTACCGTGCTTGAACAAAGATGTTGCCAAGTTCCTCATAAGGGCTTGTCTGTGGTCTGTATCGCGTTTGAGTTTTCTTAATTTGTTCATTTCTCTTCTTCCTCCTCCTTCGGCGTGCTATCACTCTTTTTGAGGCTAAGTCCTAAACTGTGAAGTTTTTGAATGACCTCTTCTAAGGACTTTTTGCCAAGGTTTCTTACCTTCATCATCTCTTCTTCAGTCTTATTGACTAAATCTTCAACAGTGTTAATACCAGCTCTTTTGAGGCAGTTATACGACCTTACTGAAAGCTCAAGCTCTTCTATGGTCATATCTAAAAGTTTATTTCTCTTCGGCGGTTCTTGTTTTACAACTGTCTCAATCTTTGTAGGAATATTAGAAAGATCAGTAAACAGGTTAAAATGCTCTATTAAAATCTTTGCGGCAACAGTTAGCGCCTCATCCGGACGAATAGTTCCATTTGTCCATATTTCCATAGTCAACTTGTCATAATCGGTTACCTGACCAACTCTTGTATTTTCAACTTTATAGTTGACCTTTACAACAGGCGTATAAATAGAATCAACAGGGATAACACCTATTGGCTGATTTGGCTGTTTGTTTCTTTCAGCAGGAACATAACCTTTTCCTTGATTTACTGTTATTTCCATAAAAAGTCTTGCGTCAGAGTTAAGAGTAGCAATATGATGGTCTGGATTGCAAATCTCTATATCAGCATCTGCCTTTATATCTTTTGCTTTTACTTCGCATTCACCCTGAGCTTCAATGTACATTACCTTGGGCCCTGGAGATGACATCTTGATAGCCAAACCTTTTAAATTGAGAATTATTTCCGGTACATCTTCTAAGACCCCTGGAATTGTTGAAAACTCATGCAAAACCCCATCAATCTTAACTGCTGTAACTGCTGCACCAGGCAATGACGACAAAAGCGTTCTTCTTAATGCATTACCAACTGTTATGCCATAACCTCTCTCAAGAGGCTCAATAACATATCGCCCATATTTATTGTCTGGGCTCAGCTCTTCACACCTTATTGTTGGTTTTTGAAATTCTATCAACTTGATATACCCTCCTTAAAAATAATACACCATACACGCATCTTGTGAGGGCATTTATTACTTTGAATAAAGCTCTACTATCAGGTGTTCCCTAATTGGCATATCAATATCTTCTCTTGTTGGAAGAGCTATTACCTTTCCTACAAGGTTCTCAGCGTCCTTTTCAAGCCACTTTGGAGAAGGCTTATTTGCATATTTCTCTTTTATCTCCACAAATCTTGTCTTAGATTTGCTTCTCTCGTCAACCTCTATTACATCGCCAACCTTTACAATATAAGATGGAATGTTCACAGTTCTTCCATTTACCTTAAAATGAGCATGCGATACTAAAAGTCTTGCCTCGCCACGTGAAGAAGCAAATCCAAGTCTGTACACAACATTGTCAAGCCTTCTTTCAAGTAATGACAAAAGATTTTCACCAGCGATACCTTTCATTTTTTCAGCCATTTCGAAGTATCTTCTGAACTGGGTCTCTAAAACACCATAAATTCTTTTTACTTTCTGTTTTTCTCTCAGCTGCATACCATATTCAGAAAGCTTCTTTCTCTCTTGACCATGCTGACCTGGCGGGTATGGTCTTCTTGCAAATGCACACTTTTCGGTATAACATCTATCACCTTTTAAGAATAATTTCATTCCTTCTCTTCTGCACAGTCTGCAGTCTGGCCCAATGTATTTTGACAAGACAAAGCACCTCCTCTAAAATTTTATACTCTTCTTCTTTTTGGCGGTCTGCACCCGTTGTGCGGAATTGGAGTAACATCCTTTATAAGTGTTACCTCAAGCCCTGCTGCTTGAAGAGCTCGTATTGCAGCTTCTCTTCCTGCACCTGGCCCTTTTACATAAACCTCAACAGTTCTCATACCATGGTCCATTGCCATCTTTGCTGCCTTTTCAGCCGCAAGCTGAGCAGCAAACGGTGTGCCCTTTTTAGTCCCTGAAAAACCACATGTTCCTGCACTTGCCCATGCAATTGCATTGCCAGATGGGTCAGTAATAGTAACTATTGTATTATTGAATGTTGAATGAATGTGTGCAATGCCTTTTTCAACATTCTTTCTCTCTGAACGTCGGACAGTTCTTCTTACTGGTCTTGCCATATCAATTTACTCCTCCTTTTTATGATTTCTTTCTCATGACGCCAACAGTTTTTCTTGGACCTTTTCTTGTTCTTGCATTTGTTCTTGTTCTCTGACCACGAACAGGAAGACCTCTTAAGTGTCTTAAACCTCTATAACATCTTATATCAATCAATCTCTTTATATTCCTTGCAATTTCAGCCCTCAGTTCACCTTCAACCTTGAAATTCTTGTCTATATAGTCTCTGATTTTAGCTACCTCATCGTCAGTGAGGTCTTTTACTCTTTTGTTTGGATCAACCCCGGTTTCTTTCAAAATCTGTTTTGATCTTGAAAGGCCAATCCCAAAAATATATGTCAGAGCTATTTCAACTCTCTTTTCTCTTGGTAAATCTACACCTGCAATTCGTGCCATCCTAAAAATTCACCTCCAATAAATTAACCTTGTCTTTGCTTGTGTTTTGGATTTTCGCAAATTATTCTTATTTTACCTTTTCTTCTGATAACCTTACACTTTTCACATATTGGTTTTACAGATGGTCTGACTTTCATCCTATTCTATTCCTCCTTTTTCAAAGAGAGTTTATTTTGACCTCCACACAATTCTACCTCGTGTTAAATCGTACGGTGATAGCTGAACAACTACTCTATCACCCGGAAGTATCCTTATAAAGTTCATTCTGAGTTTTCCTGACACATGGGCAAGGACTTTGTGCCCATTGTCAAGCTGGACATGAAACATTGCGTTTGGCAGTGCCTCAACCACAGTCCCTTCTAATTCAATTACATCCTCCTTGGACAAGGCTTATCAACCCCCTACTCTTTTCTATTCTCAAATTCTTCTATCACCTTTGCAACCTCTGCGTCAGTAAGCTTTTTCTTGAGTATCTTTTCTTTTATCTCTTCAGAGACAAACTTTGTGGGTGCTATGTGTTTTATCTTCTTCTTCTTGGGCTTTTTGATCTTCCGCAGTTTCCCGTCAACAAGGTAAACATATCCGTCATCGGTTATATCAAAAATTACAAAAAACCTATTTTTATCTCTTCCCATTTTGGACAGAACAATCTGCCCTATTTGAAGATCCATCTCTATTAACACCTCATAATGTAATTATCTCTGGTAAACTCTCTGTTATAATTATTGTATTTTCATAATGAGCAGAGAGCCTACCGTCGATCGTCTTTACAGTCCAACCGTCCTTGTCAGTATACACTTTGTAACTTCCTTCATTTACCATAGGTTCAACTGCCAAGGTCATGTTCTTGATAAGCCTTATCCCAACTCCAGCCTTGCCAAAGTTAGGGACCTGAGGTGACTCATGAAATTTTCTACCTATTCCATGCCCCACCAAATCCCTCACAACACTGAAGCCACGGCTTTCAACATATGTTTGTATACTATTTGAAATATCTCCAATTCTCTTGCCAGCAACCGCGTTTTTAATACCTTCAAAAAAGCTTTCTTCTGTAACCTTTATCAAAAACCTTGCTGTCTCAGAAATCTTTCCAACAGCAAAGGTTCTTGCAGCATCAGCATGAAGTCCGTCAACACAAACTCCTACGTCTATACTGATAATATCTCCATCTTCCAGCCTTCTCATACCTGGAATTCCATGAACTACCTCGTCGTTGACTGAGGTACATATGGAGGCAGGATACCCATACAATCCCTTAAATGATGGTATCCCGCCATTTTTAATTATATACTCTTCAGCGAATTCATCAAGCTCTTTTGTAGTGATACCTGGCCGTATCAGTTTTTCCAATTCTTTTAAAACCATAGCAACAATTCTGCCAGCTGCTCTCATACTATCAAGCTCAGCTTCTGATTTTATAGTAATCATTTTCGGTCTTTGCTCCTTATTCTATGCCAAGTGCTTTTAAGACCTCTTTTGTTGTATCAGCTATTTCTTCCTGACCATAAGCCACAACAAGCAAACCTTTTGCTTTGTAATAATCAATCACTGGCTGTGTTTGTGCATGGTAAACTTCCAGTCTCTTTTTGACAGTTTCTTCTTTATCATCTTCTCTTTGATAAAGCTCTCCACCACATACATCACATACACCTTCTTTTTGTGGTGGCCTGTAGATGACATGGAAGCTTGCACCACAGTTTTTGCAAATCCTTCGTCCAGACATTCTCTCTAAAATCTTTTCGTCCGGAACTTCAATGCTCAAAACTTTATCAATTTTTTGACCAATTTCTTCAAGTACCTTATCAAGTGCCTCTGCTTGAGCAATAGTACGTGGAAAACCATCTAGTAAAAATCCGTTTTTGCAATCTTCTTTTGAAAGTCTATCCTTGACAATCTCAATCACTATCTCATCCGGTACCAAAAGACCTTTGTCCATATACTCTTTTGCTTTTTTGCCAAGATCAGTTTCGTTCTTTACATTTTCTCTTAAAATGTCACCCGTTGAGATATGAGGTATCGAGAATCTCTTGCTCAAAAATTCTGCCTGAGTACCCTTTCCAGCACCAGGTGCACCTAAAAGTATGAGTCTCATATTTACTATACCTCCATACTAACAATAATCTGCTTTTTTAGCTCAAAAATCCTTTATAATGCCGCATCAACATTTGAGCTTCCATCTGTCTTATTGTCTCCAGTGCAACACCAACAACAATCAGCAAGCTTGTTCCACCAAAGTATATGTTAAGTTGGTGTTTGAACATGATACCAACCAAAGTTGGCAAAATGGCAATGAAGGCTAAAAACAACGCACCCGCAAAGGTAACTTTTGAGAGCACTCTTGTTATAAAATCTACAGTTGGTTTACCAGGTCTAATACCTGGAATGAACCCTCCATTGTTTTTCAAATTGTTAGCAATCTCAACAGGATTAAATACAATTGCTGTGTAAAAATAAGTAAACCCTATTATGAATAGTGCATAAAAGAATGTATACCAGAACGAACCTGATGAAAAGTATGCTTTCACAAACTTATAAAAGCCTGAATTTGGGAAAAATTGAGCAACTGTTGTTGGAAGCATCACAAGTGAAATTGCAAAGATTATAGGAATAACACCAGCAATATTGACCTTTATAGGAATATGTGTGCTCTGTCCACCATATACTCTTCTTCCAACCACTCTCTTTGCATATTGTACAGGTATTCTTCTTTCTCCTTCCTGAATAACGATGATAAACACAATAATTGCAAGTGCCATTACTATAAATAGAATTACACCAATAATACTTGTAAGTGAAAACTCGTTTAGTTTTGCAACATAGTTCCAAAGAGATACTGCTCCATTTGGAATTCTTGAAATAATACCTGCAAATATCAAAAGCGAAATACCATTTCCTATACCATTTTCTGTTATCTGCTCGCCAATCCACATTAAAAACACAGTTCCAGCTGTAAGTGTAATAGTAATGGTAATAAAACCTAAAAATCCTTGACCCTGCTCTGTAATAACAGGAACGCCCCCGGTAAGCCCACTTGCATTTTTAAGTCCAAAATAGATACCAACAGCCTGAATAAATGCCAGAATGGCAGTTCCATATCGTGTCCATTCTGCAAGTTTTTTTCTTCCTTCTTCGCCCTGTTTTGCTAGTTCTTCAAGTGCAGGTATCGCAATTGTCAAAAGCTGCATAATGATGGAGGAGTTAATGTATGGAGTTACGCTCATGGCAAATATACTCATATTTTTAAATGTTCCACCTGCAACTACGTCAAAAAAACCAAGCATTGTAAGGTCGTTTATAACCTTTGCCAAAGCATCCCTATCAATATAGGGGACTGGGATAAACGCCCCCAGTCTGAAAACAAGTATCATGAAAAGTGTAAACAGAATCTTTCTACGAAGGTCAGGCAACCTCCACGCGTTCTTTATAGTTTCAAACACTTTAAATCACCTCTACCTTTCCTCCGGCAGCTTCTATCTTCTTCTTTGCACCTTCTGAAACTTTCTGTACTCTCACTATCAACCTCTTAGTCAGTTCTCCTCTTCCAAGTATCTTCACACCATCTTTTTCTATCTTACTTATAACCCTTTCTTTCAAAAGAAGCTCAGGTGTGATTACTGTGTCGTTGTCAAACCTCTCAAGTTTTTCTACATTAACTTCAGTATACACCTTTTTATTTATATTTTTAAAGCCCCTCTTAGGAATTCTTCTGGTAAGTGGCATCTGCCCACCTTCAAAACCAGGTCTAACGCCACCGCCAGAACGTGCCCACTGACCTTTGTGGCCTCTTGTTGAGGTCTTACCGTGACCAGAGCTTTCCCCACGGCCTACTCGTTTTCTGCTTTTCTTTGAACCTGGTGCAGGTCTGAGTTCATATAGCTTCATAGCAAAAGCCCTCCTTTTTACTTGAGTATCTCTTCTAATGTCTTTCCTCTGATTCTTGCAACCTCTTCTGGACGTCTGAGTTGTTTTAATGCCTCAATTGTTGCATGAACAACATTTGCAGGATTATTAGAGCCAAGGCTCTTTGTTCTTATATCTTTTATTCCAGCAAGCTCACATACTGCTCTCACAGCACCACCTGCAATAACACCAGTACCCTCTGGAGCAGGTTTTATTAAAACTTTTGATGCTCCAAAATCACCTATTGCCTCATGTGGAATTGTAGTTCCAACCATTGGAACCTCAATTAGATGCTTTTTGGCATCCTCGATAGCTTTTCGGATAGCATCAGGAATTTCCGCAGCTTTTCCATGTCCTGCACCAACATGACCATTTTCATCGCCAACAACCACTATAGCAGAAAACTTTAGTCTCTTTCCACCCTTTACAACCTTTGCAACTCTGTTTATGTTTACAACTCTTTCTTTTAAATTTAACCCTTTTGGATCAATTCTTCTTTGCGCCAAGCCATATCCCTCCTTTAAAATTAGAACTCAAGACCGCCTTGCCTTGCAGCTTCAGCAAGCGCTTTTACTCTTCCATGATATGGATAACCGCCTCTGTCAAACACAACCTTAGTAATTCCCTTTTCTTTTGCTCTTTCAGCTATTATTTTTCCTACATACTCTGCTGCTTCAACAGATTTTGTTGAAGATAATCTTGATTTTATTTCAGGCTCAAGTGACGATGCTGCAACAAGTGTGTGACCTTTCTCATCGTCGATTATTTGAGCATAAATATATTTCAAGCTTTTGTAAACACAAAGTCGAGGTCTTTCACTTGTGCCAAAAACCTTTTTTCTAATTCTTTTGTGACGTATTAGTCTTTTTTCATTTCTATTCACCTTTTTATACAAGCCCAATCACTCCCCTCTATTTCTTACCGCCTTTGCCGGCTTTTCCTTCTTTGAGTCTTAAAACTTCATCAGCATATTTGATACCTTTTCCAAGATATGGGTCTGGTTCTCTTACCTTTCTAATATTTGCAGCAAAGTTACCAACCTGTTGTTTGTCAATTCCCTTTACAATTATTCTGTTTTGGTCAGGAACTTCAATAGTAATGCCAGCAGGCTCTTCAATTTCAACAGGGTGTGAATATCCGACATTGAGTATAAGTTTCTTGCCCTGTTTTTGAGCTCTGTAACCTATCCCGACAACTTCTAATACTTTTTCATAACCTTTAGTTACCCCTTCTACCATGTTTGCAATAAGTGTTCGAGTAAGACCATGTAATGCCTTGTGGAACCTCTCATCAGACGGTCTTTGCACTATAATTTGGTTATTCTCAATTTTAACAATCATATCAGGATGTACTTCCTTTGTCAGTGTCCCTTTGGGGCCTTTTACTGTAATAACATTCCCATCTATCTTAACATCAACACCGCTGGGTATATCAATAGGTTTTCTACCTATTCTTGACATCATTTCACCTCCAACAAAAATAAAGTGTTGTTACCACACATAGCAGAGAACCTCTCCGCCAACTCCTTCTTTCCTTGCTTTTTTATCTGTCATTATTCCTTTTGATGTAGAAATGATTGCAATACCAAGTCCACCTAACACTCTTGGAAGCTCATCTTTTCCAGCATATACTCTTCTTCCTGGCTTTGATATTCTTTTTAGTCCTGTTATTGCTCTTTCCTTATTAGGACCATATTTTAGTCTTATTCTGATAATCCCATTCTTTCCATCATCAATTATCTCATAATCTTTTATAAACCCTTCTTCTAACAAAATTTGGGCAATTGCTTTCTTCATTTTTGATGCTGGAATGTCTACAATTTCATGGCGAGCATTGTTTGCATTTCTAATACGTGTAAGCATATCTGCAATCGGGTCTATTACGTACATCTTATTACCTCCTTCCGAATTAAAAAATTACCAGCTCGCTTTCTTAACACCCGGTATCTCGCCATTGTGTGCAAGCTTTCTAAAGCACAGTCTGCAAACACCAAATTTTCTTAAATATGCTCTTGGTCTTCCGCATATCTTACATCTATTATAGTACCTCGTGGAGAACTTTTGAGGTCTTTGCTGTTTTATAATAAGAGCTTTTCTTGCCATTTATAATATACCTCCTCTTTCATTTCTTAACTTGCAAATGGCATTCCTAAAAGTCTCAAAAGCTCTTTAGCTTCTTCATCAGTCTTTGCTGAGGTTACAATAGTAACTTCAAGTCCTCTTATCTTATCTACCTTATCATAATCAATCTCTGGAAAAACAAGTTGTTCTTTAAACCCTATTGAATAATTTCCTCTACCATCGAAAGACTTGTCTGATACACCTCTAAAATCCCTTACTCTTGGAAGAGCAAGGTTTATCATCTTATCCAAAAACTCATACATTCTATCGCCTCTTAACGTTACCATACATCCTATAGGCATTCCTTTTCTGAGCTTGAAGTTTGCTATAGACTTTTTTGCACGTGTAACCACTGGTTTTTGTCCAGTAATTGCCATCAAATCATTTACTGCTGCTTCCAAAGCCTTAGGATTGTCTTTACCTTCTCCAATACCAATATTAACAACAATCTTTGCAAGTCTTGGAACTTGCATAACATTTTTGTATCCAAACTTTTGCATCATAGCAGGAACAACTTCTTGAAAATACTTTTCTTTGAGTCTTGGTGCCATGAACAATTTACCTCCCTTCACTTTGCCAATTAGTCAATTATCTCACCACATTTTTTGCATGTTCTAACCTTTCTTTCCTCTTCACCTTCTTGGATAAATCTGTGACCAATTCTTGTTGGCTTACCACACTTTGGACATACAAGCATTACCTTGCACGCCCAAATAGGTGCTTCTTGAGTTATAATACCACCCTGTGGCATTTTTGGATTTGGTCTTACGTGCTTTTTAACTATGTTAACACCCTCAACTACCACTTTTTTATCTTTCGGCAGTACCGTAAGCACCTTGCCTTGTTTGCCTTTATATTTGCCAGAAATAACTACAACAGTGTCTCCTTTTTTTACATGAACCTTGTTCGGCATAACCTTCCCTCCTCAAAATAGCTTATAGAACTTCTGGTGCAAGAGATACTATCTTCATAAAATCCTTGTCACGGAGTTCTCTCGCAACAGGCCCAAAAATACGTGTTCCTCTTGGAGTCCCATCTTCCCTTATTAACACTGCAGCATTATCATCAAATCTTATATATGTTCCATCTTCTCTTCTTATACCTTTACGAGTCCTGACTATAACTGCTTTTACTACATCACCTTTTTTAACAACGCCACCTGGTGTTGCATCTTTGACAGAACAAACTATTACATCTCCTATATTTGCAAACTTCCTATTCGAACCACCTAAAACCCTTATACACATTACTTCTTTAGCACCCGTGTTGTCAGCAACCTTCAGTCTTGACTGTGGTTGAATCATCTTTTACTTTCCCTCCTTTTAAAAGCTAAGCTGTTATTTAATTATTTTGCTCTTTCCAAAATTTGAACAACTCTCCATCTCTTTTCTTTTGAGAGTGGTCTTGTCTCCATAATCAAAACCTTATCTCCAACTCGACATTCATTGTTTTCATCATGAGCTTTAAACTTTGTTGTTCTTTTTATAGTCTTCTTATAAAGAGGATGTTGAACAAGCCTTTCAACTGCAACTACTACTGTTTTGTCCATTTTGTCACTTACAACAAAACCAACTCTTGTTTTTCTCATACCTCTTTTTTGTTCCACTTACATTCCCTCCCTACTCAATTCTACTTTACTTTGCATTTTTATTTGATTTTTCTTGTTCAATTTCTCTTTCTCTCATTATTGTTTTTATTCTTGCAATTGTTCTTTTTACCTCTCGAATTCTCATTGGGTTTTCAAGTTGATTTGTTGCAAGCTGGAACCTTAAATTGAAAAGCTCTCTCTTTAGCTTCTTAAGTTCATTATGAAGTTCTTGTGTTGTCATCTCTCTAATCTTAGACGCCTTCATTTACCTCACCACCCACTTTAGCTTCTTCTCTTGAAACAATCTTACATTTTATAGGCAATTTGTGTATTGCAAGCCTTAAAGCCTCTTTTGCAACCTCTTCGTCGACACCACCAACTTCAAACATCACTCTTCCTGGCTTTACAACTGCAACCCAATACTCAGGTGAACCTTTACCAGAACCCATACGAGTTTCTGCAGGTTTTCTTGTAACAGGCTTATCAGGGAATATCTTTATCCACACTTTTCCGCCTCTTTTAATATGTCTTGCAATTGCAACTCTGGCTGCCTCAATCTGGTTGCTTGTAATCCAGCCAGGTTCAAGTGCCATGATACCAAAATCACCATACGCAACAAAGTTACCCCTTGTTGCTTTTCCTTTCATTCTACCTCTTTGCTGTTTTCTCCACTTAACACGCTTTGGCATAAGCATTACTTATCTCCCCCTTTTTCAGAAGCTGCTGCTTTTTGTGGCAGGATATCACCTTTATATATCCATGTTTTTACACCAATTCTACCATATGTTGTATGAGCCTCTGCAAAGCCATAGTCGATATCTGCCCTGAGAGTTTGGAGAGGAATTCTTCCTTCCTTGTACCACTCTGTTCTTGCAATGTCAGCACCACCAAGCCGCCCAGATACCATTGTTTTGATACCTTTTGCACCACTTCTCAAAGCTCTTGCCATCGCCTGTTTCATAGCTTTTCTGAAAGACACTCTCTTTTCAAGCTGAGCAGCAATATTCTCAGCAACAAGCTGAGCATCAAGCTCCGGTACTTTAATCTCTTTTATATCAAGTGATATTGTCTTTCCACCTGTTAATTTTTCAAGTTCTTTTCTAAGAGCTTCAACACCAGAACCTGCTCTTCCAATAACAATACCTGGTTTTGCAGTGTGGATAATAACCTTTACTCTCTTTGCTGCCCTTTCTATCTCAATTCTCGAAATACCTGCATGGTAAAGTTTTTCTTTAATGTGACGTCTGATTTTAAAATCTTCAAGAACATACTTTTGAAAATCTTTGTCATTTGCAAACCATCTTGAATCCCAGTCTCTAATAATTCCAATTCTAAACCCCTTTGGATGAACCTTTTGACCCATTTATTTCCCTCCTTTTTAAAAGTTTACTCTCTTTCTTTGAGGACAACAGTAATATGGCTTGTTCTTTTTCTTATTAAAAATGCTCTCCCCTGTGCTCTCGGTCTAATTCTTTTGAGCATTGGTCCACCATTTGCATAAATCTCTGCTATATATAGCTTATCAACATTCATATTGTGATTGTTCTCTGCATTTGCAATCGCACTTTTTACAAGCTTTTCTACTATTCTTGCTGCTCTTTTAGGTAAAAATTTCAAAATATTCAACGCTTCATTCACAGGTTTATTTCTTATAAGATCAATGACAACTCTAACCTTTCGTGGAGATATCATAGCATACCTCAA
The DNA here is from genome assembly GCF_017347585.1 of Caldicellulosiruptor diazotrophicus. Classification (NCBI taxonomy): domain Bacteria; kingdom Bacillati; phylum Bacillota; order Caldicellulosiruptorales; family Caldicellulosiruptoraceae; genus Caldicellulosiruptor; species Anaerocellum diazotrophicum. The sequence goes on along the minus strand of NZ_AP024480.1, from coordinate 866,161 downwards.
TGTTGCCGTTGCCTTCTTTACTTCTGTATTTATAGCCTTTTCCAATAGCTTCTCCTCCCTTCTAAATCACAATTAAACTAAATTTACAAAAGCTTGTGAAAACTTTATTTCAAAGCTGTTGACCTCTCAGTATGATGACCATGACCTTTGAATGTTCTTGTCGGAGCAAACTCACCAAGTTTATGTCCAACCATCTCCTCAGTTATATATACAGGAACATGTTTCCTGCCATCATATACAGCTATTGTATGACCAACCATCTGTGGTAAAATTGTTGATCTTCTTGACCATGTTTTAATAACCTTTTTTTCGTTGTTTTGGTTCATCTTTTCAATCTTCTTTAAAAGTTTTGGGTCACAGTATGGACCTTTCTTCAAAGACCTTCCCACACTCAATCCCTCCTCAAGCAATCTTTATTAAGAATGTGCACAAATTTTATTTTCTTCTCTTGACAATAAACTTATTTGAAGGTTTGTTTTTCTTTCTGGTCTTGTAACCAAGTGTTGGTTTACCCCATGGTGTAAGTGGTCCTGGATGACCAATTGGTGCCTTACCTTCACCACCACCGTGTGGATGGTCAACCGGGTTCATTGCAGAACCTCTCACAGTTGGCCTGATTCCCATCCATCTCTTACGTCCAGCTTTTCCTATTCTGACATTTTCATGGTCTAAGTTGCCAACCTGACCAATTGTAGCCCTGCACTCTTGGCTCACATACCTGAGCTCACCAGACGGAAGCTTTATTAGAGCATATTTTCCTTCCTTTGCCATGAGCTGAGCAACGCTACCTGCTGAACGGCAAAGCTGTGCACCTCTTCCTGGCTTTAGCTCAATGTTGTGTATCATTGTACCAACAGGAATGTTTTTCAGCGGCAGTGCATTTCCAACCTTAATATCTGCATCTGGTCCAGACATAACAGTATCGCCAACTTTTAAACCTTCAGGTGCTATAATATATCTTCTTTCACCATCAGCATAGCACAAAAGTGCCAGAAAAGCTGTTCTATTTGGGTCATATTCAATTGCCTCAACCTTTGCAGGAATTCCATCTTTATCTCTCTTGAAATCTACAATTCTTATCTTCTTTTTATGACCGCCACCTCTGTGACGAACAGTTATTCTGCCTTGATTGTTTCTACCTGCCCACTTCTTTTCTGTAAAAACCAATGATTTTTCAGGTTCTGTCTTGGTTATGATCTCTTTGTAGTTTAGAAGCGATGCATTTCTTCGTCCTGGTGATGTAGGCTTGTAGACTATTATACCCACTTTTGTTTCCCTCCTTAAACTCAGCATTTATATTGGCATTAGATCAAGCTATCAAAGAACTCTATTGTTTTGCTTCTATCTGTCAACTTCACAATTGCTTTTTTCCATGCCTTTGTTCTTCCTTCAAATCTTCCCATTCTTTTTCTCTTTGGTTTTACATTCATTGTCCATACTTTTTCGACCTCAACACCAAAAAGCTGCTCAACAGCTTTCTTTATTTCAATCTTGTTAGCTCTTCTATCAACCTCAAATGTGTATTTTTTCTGAGGAATCATGCTCATACTCTTTTCTGTAATTATAGGTCTTTTGATTATTTCTTCTGGCAACATATTATGCGTACACCTCCTCAACTTTCTTCACTGCATCCTGGAGGATAACAAACTTGTCATATTTGAGTATGTCAAATACATTTAAGTTACCAACCTGCAAAGTTTTTACCTCTGGAAGATTTTTTGTTGACTTTTGCAAATACTCGTTTTTCTCAGGAATGACAATAAGCGCTTTTTGGTTTTCAAGCCCTAAATTTTTCAAAACTCTTAAAACCTCCTTTGTCTTATACTGGTTCATATCCCACCTATCAAGCACAATAAGATTGTTTTCTTTTACCTTTGATGACAGCGCACACTTTAGAGCAAGTCTTTTTACCTTCTTTGGTAAGTCTATTGAGAAATCTCTCGGCTTTTTAGCAAATACAACGCCACCTTTTCTCCATGTTGGAGCCCTGATAGAACCTTGTCTTGCTCTACCAGTTCCTTTTTGTCTCCAAGGTTTTCTTCCACCACCGCGAACTTCTGCTCTTGTCTTTGCAGCAAACGTTCCTTGACGTCTGTTCGCCAAGTGTGCAATAACAGCTTGGTGCAGAACATGGGTATTTATCGGTACATTGAAGATTGAGTCATTTAGCTCAATTTCACCAATCTGCTGCCCTTCTATATTGTAAACCGGCACCTTTGCCATTCTGTTTCCTCCTTCCTAAAACTCAAAACTTATTTACTTTTGACAGAATCTCTGATGATTAAAAGAGAATTCTTATTTCCGGGAACACTTCCCTTAACAAGCAGCAGGTTTCTTTCTGGATCAACCTTTACAACCTGCAAATTCAAAACTGTGACCCTTTCACCGCCCATTCTACCAGGCATTTTCTTGCCAGGGAATGTTCTTGCTGGGAATGTGTTTGAACCCATTGAACCAACTCTTCTGTGATACATGGAACCATGACTCATAGGACCTCTTTGCTGGCCATGTCTTTTGATAACGCCCTGAAATCCTTTTGCTTTTGAAATTCCAGTAACATCTACTTTTTCACCTGGCTGGAAAATATCAACTCTTATCTCCTGACCAACTTCATACTTATCCGCATCTTTAAGTCTTAATTCTCTCAAAAATCTTTTAGGTTTTACCCCATGTTTCGCAAAATGACCTCTTAATGGTTTATTAAGTTTACTTTCTTTTATATCCTCAAAACCAACTTGAATTGCAGAGTATCCATCTTTTTCAATAGTTTTCTTCTGAACAACAACACATGGCCCTGCTTCAATTACAGTAACAGGTATTGCTCTTCCTGCTTCGTCAAATATCTGGGTCATACCTATTTTTTTGCCAAGTATCCCTTTTGTCATTTACATCTACACCTCCTTCAGCTTAATCTCGATGTCTACACCTGCTGGAAGTTCAACACGCATCAGTGCATCAACAGTTTTTTGTGTGGGCTTGATTATGTCAATAAGTCTTTTGTGAGTTTTGATTTCAAACTGTTCACGTGAATCTTTGTACTTGTGCGGAGCTCTGATGATTGTAATTACCTCTCTGTCTGTTGGCAGAGGAACTGGACCTGATACCTCTGCTCCTGTGTTTTTAGCTGTTTCAACTATCTTTTTTGCTGACTGTTCTAACAACTTGTAGTCAAATGATTTAAGCTTTATTCGCATTCTCTGTGCTTTTGACATACATTCCCCTCCTCTAGAATAATGTAATTCTAAGATCTTTCAAGCTATTTGCGACAGGGGAACTTTGCAACTTAGCCGTGTGTATCCACAACCTTTATATAAAAATACCCGGAGTTTTTTTTTCGGGCATAAAAACACCGGGCATGAAATATTCGTTCATACCTTCCCCGTGTCGCCCGTCTCAAAGGACAAGACATACTCAGCAAAAATTCCCTGCAAAGTGGCTTTGCACCTTGCAGCAACCTTTTGCCTCATCGCAGTATATAAATATTATTTTTCACCCACACAACGACTTTATAATTTTATAATAAAAAAAGGCGGTTTGCAAGAGAAATTTTAATAAGTTGCCCCGCCTTCTTGATAGATTTTTTTAATTAGCTCAACATCAACTTCATCCGCCCTAACAAAATGGTTTGGTTCAGCACCACAGTATGGACAGGGGGAATTTAAATCTACAATTTCATAACCACAAATGCCGCACACATATTTTTCTTGCATATCGAAATTCCCTCCTCAGTATATTGTACTTCTTTTGTTATTTATTTAATACCCACAAATCAAAACTTTCTATCAAGATAATCTTTTAACAATTTTATGTGTTTTTCCTCATCTAAAATTATTCTTTCCAACAGTTTTTTGATGTACCTATCATCTATCATTTCAATGTGTCTCTTGTAATTCTTGATAGCCTCTTTCTCCGATTGGATATCAATCCTTATCATATCTTTTAAATCTTTATCGTAGTTCACAAAGTATCCGTTCCAGTACTGACCATAGGTTGTGTAAGAACCTCTATACTTTGGCAGTGCACCAAGTAGATAAATTGTTGTGCCAAGAAGGTCCAAATGTTTCATCTCAACCTGAGCAATACCAATTATTAGGTCTGCAAAATCTCTGTGTTTTACATCGCTTATAAAATGCTGATACGAATATAGAGCAATTGCGGTAAACTCACTCGCGTATCCTGCATAGTCATCAAGCAAAATTTCTGCATAGTGTCTATTGGGTTCTTCTACCTTGGGTTCAGGATAAGGTGCATCATATGCAAATTTCGTTAAGTCCATTTTAATTTTTTACCTCCTCTATCCACACAGTTTGTGCTTTTAATACATTATATTGTCTAAAGAGATTTTTGCTACCCAAGTTACTTTTCAGTTGTGCAAAGTCTTAAATAAAAATTGAAGTGAAAATTTAAAAAAATTTGTCAAAAAATTTTTGAGCTTTTGAGTTATAATATGCTTACGAAAAAACAGTACTTTATGAAAAGGTGGTTGGTCTTTCAATATGAAAATTAGTGTTGGAAATCTTCTTTCAGCTATATCACATCTTATCGACATAGCCCAAGGAAGAAGAGAACACGCACCAAAAGTTACATATATATCTTTACAGCTTTCAAACCTTTTAGGACTTAAGCCTGTTGAAAAAAAGAAAATATACTATGCAGCTTTTTTTCACGACATAGGAATAACAGTTGCAGATAAAAAATTTATCACATCCCATATTGACCTAAACCTTGCTAAAAATCACTGTCTACTTGGCTATGAATTTTTACAAAAACTTCCTATAGATAAAGATATTGCTGATTTTGTAAAATATCATCATGAATTTTATAATGGTTCTGGTGCATTTGGATATGACCACTCGACTACACCGTTTGCATCTCAGATTATAAACCTTGCTGACCAGATTGATATTACCTTAGATTTTTCACACCCATATTTTCAACAGATTGAGGAGATAACAAACTGGGTGTTAAAAAAGAAAGGCGAACTTTTCAACCCTATCATTGTTGAAGCTTTTTTGGAGCTTTCTCAAAAAGATAGATTCTGGTTGGACCTTTACAACCCTCATTTGAGGCAAATTGTAATGGCTTTATCACCTGAAGATGAGATTTATTTTGATATAGAGCAAATGCTAAAGTTCTCTGAAGCAATTTCTTTGCTTATTGACAACAAAAGTCCTTTTACTCATGTTCACTCCCAGCAGCTTTCACAAACAGTTTATACAATCGCTAAAATTATAGGGTTGGATAAAGAGACAGCAAACAAACTTAAAATCGCAGGTTACCTACACGATATTGGTAAAATGGTTGTTCCAAATGAAATTCTTAACAAAGAAGGGAAGTTAACAAAAGAGGAGTTTTATATCATAAAATCCCATCCTTATTATACAAAATTGATTCTTTCTCAAATCCCAGCTTTTAAAGATGATATTGCCAACTGGGCAGGAAATCACCACGAGAGGGTAGACTCAAGTGGGTATCCCGAAAAACTTGGAAAAGATGAGCTCTCGCTTTTAGATAGAATAGTAGGCATTTGTGATGTTTATCAGGCTTTAATAGAGGATAGACCCTACCGAAGAGGACTTCCACAATCTACAGCAGTTAGCATTATTTCTGACATGGTCAAAAATGGTTTATTTTTAGAAGAAGAATTTTTGCTTCTACAAAGAGCAATAAGCTAAAAAAACTTACTGCTCTTTGTAGATTTCTCCTTTTATTCTAAAGCGTGCACCTTTATTTATTTTGTTCTCAGCTTCTATCACAAACCCATGTTTGTCGAATATTGCTTTTGCAATTGAAAGTCCAAGTCCGCTTTCGCCTCTTTTTCCTTTATAAAATCTTTCAAAGATTTTATCAATTTCTTCTTGCCCAAAACCCTCTCCGTCATCCTCAATTATCACCTCAAACTCTTCTTTTTCAGACTTTATCTCAATTGTAACCTTATTATTCGCATATTTTATACAGTTTGAAATAATATTTGAAAAAGCTTCTTTCAATCTAAGCTTGTCGCACAGAACACAAGTGTTTGTCTGCGGGACAAATTCGATAACTACTCCTTTAGAAAGTCCATAACCTTCATTTTCCAGAATGCTTTCAAAAATAATCTCTTCGAGCACATTTTTCTTAAAATTAAAATAGTTCTCAAGTGACTCAATCTTTGTAAGATCTATAATTTGGTTTATCAATCTTTTTAATCTATCAACATGCCAAATTATTTTCTCTGCAGCAGATTCCATCTTGCTTTTTTCTAAAATTCCTTCTTTAAGCATCTCTGCATATCCTCGCACTGAGGTAAGAGGAGTTTTGAGTTCATGAGAGATATTTTGCAAAAACCTTATCTGTGCTTGATTATATTCATCAATCTTTTCTATAAGTCTATTAAATTCAGTGGCAATTAAACCAATTTCGTCTTTTGAAGTTACTTCAACTTTTTTGTTGAACCTAAGCTGAGAAGCCTGCTTTATTGCCTCTTTGAGCTGTAAAAGCCCTCCAATCATCCTACGGGATATAAAAATTGCAACAGTAGCAGCAAATAGGCTACTCAGACCAGCTGTTTGCAAAATGAGAAGAAAAAACCTTCTCTCAAAGCTCAAAACTCTTTCAAGATCAGTGATAATAATTACAAAAATACTTTTTGATTTTCCGCCATATATTGTAAACAAACAGGGCTTTTCCCTAATACTGCCCACTTCAAATCCATATTGAGCATCTTTATTTTCGTCAAAAAGTTTCATTATTTTTACCTTTGCCTCAATGTCCAGCTCTTTATTTGAATATTCTATTACACCGTCATTACTGACAATTATAATATAGTCCTGTAACATTTTTGATTCAAAGCTTTCAAAGTACAACTCAAATGGTTTCAAATTAACTCTGCTCTTGTTTTGGGTTGTTACAACAAATTCTATAAGCTTTGCGAAACGAAGGTTATCTTCTTTCATCTGGTCAACCAAACTTTTTTCAAACCAAGCATAAAAAAGGATAACAAAAACTATAAATATGAATAAAATTATACCCACATACGACAAATAAATCTTAATTCTTATGCTCATCTTTTTTCTCCTCAAGCTTGTATCCTAAACCCCACATTGTCTTTATCTCAACAGGCAGGTTGTATTGCAAAATCTTTCTCCTGATCCTTTTGATAACATCGTCAACCATCCTTTCATCATATAAAGCAGGGTCTCCCCATATTCTTTCTAATATATATCTTCTCTTTAAAACCTTGTTTGACTCTCTTAAAAGAAGTGCAAATGTTTCAAACTCCTTCGGTGAAAGTTCAATCTGTGTGCTATTATAAAAAATATTTCGCTGATTAAAATCAACCTTTATACCAAACGTTTCTATAACATTATCTTGTTTTATTGAACCTTTATTTACCCGTCGCAAAATTTTTTTTATTCTTGCTTCAAGTTCTGAAAGAGAAAACGGTTTTGATATGTAATCGTCACTTCCAAGTTCAAGTCCCAAAACTTTGTCAAGTTCTTCGCCTTTTGCAGACAGCATTATTATCGGTACTTCGCTATTTTTTCTTATTCTTTTACAAATCTCATAACCATCAATGTCAGGAAGCATAATATCAAGTATAACTATATCAGGCTCACTTTTTTCAAATTCCCTAAGAAAGCTTTCACCATTCTCAAAGATTTTAACAGCATAGCCTTTTTGGGTCAAATACTCACAGATAAGTTCTAATATATCCTTTTCGTCATCAACTACAAACACAGTATAAGCAGACATCTTAAAATTCCCTTTCTTTATAAAATTTTAGACAATTCCTTTCAAATATTTGAAAAAATTCTGAAACTCTTGTATACTATATAGTGGTTTCAAGATTTATTATAGCACAATCACTATTTCTTTGCAGGAGGTGAAGAATCATGATAAAATTTGGCACGGATGGCTGGAGAGCTGTGATTAGCAAAGATTACACCTTTGACAATGTAAAGATTGTCGCCCAAGCAATTGCTGATTATATCAAAGAAATTGATGACAAAAGACCTATTTTGGTAGGATATGACACAAGGTTTATGTCGGAAGAGTATGCTCGGCTTTGTGCAGGGGTTCTTGTTGCAAATGGGATAAAGACATATCTTACAAAAAAGCCAACACCCACACCTGTTGTATCATTTACTGTCAAGAACATGAATTTAGCAGGAGCTATAATGATTACAGCAAGCCACAATCCACCCCAGTGGAATGGTATAAAATTTAAAAGTGATTATGGTGGGTCTGCTCTTCCGTCTATTATTAGCGAGATAGAAAAACATTTATATAAAAATAAAGCAAAATTTGTTGAACCCGAAAGTAGTGATATTTTTTCTTATATAGACCCTGACAAAGAGTATTTTGAACACATTGAAAAGCTTGTAGATTTTAATCTAATTGCAAAAGTAAAGCCATTTGCAATAATCGACCCAATGCACGGCGCAGGAGTTGGATATGTTAAAACCTTGTTAGAAAAATATGGAATTAAACACATCCAGATAAGAGATGAGCGAAACCCGTACTTTGGTGGAGTCAACCCAGAACCTATTTATAAAAACCTTGGAAAATTGATTGATACTGTTGTCCAAAACAAAGCAGACATTGGCCTTGCAACAGATGGAGATGCAGATAGAGTTGGCGCTGTTGATGAAAAAGGAGAGTTTATTGATTCACACAGAATATATGCACTGCTTCTGAGACATTTAGTTGAAGTAAAAGGTTTAAAGGGTGGTGTTGTAAAAACATTTTCAACAACCAATATGGTTCCTATTTTGGCAAACAAGTACGGGCTCAAAATCTACGAAACACCGATTGGTTTTAAATATATCTGCGAACTTTTCTTAAAAGAAGACATTCTCATTGGTGGCGAGGAAAGCGGAGGTATTGGAATTAAAAATCATATACCTGAAAGAGATGGAATTTTGTGTAGCTTGCTGCTTCTTGAGATTATGGCTTATTATCAAAAACCAATTGGTCAAATACTTGATGAACTTTTTAAGGAAATTGGCTACCATTACTATGACAGGGTTGACCTGCATTTGCCAAACGAAATTAAAGAAAAGACGTTGAAGATGATTTCCCAAAACACAGAGTTTGCAGGCAGAAAGATTAAAGAGATTCAAACATTGGACGGCTATAAATATATCTTTGAAGATGGCTCATGGATACTCTTTAGGGCATCTGGCACAGAACCTGTTTTGAGGGTCTACACAGAACAGTTTTCCAAAAACGAGGTCAAAAGACTTTTAGATGAGGCTGTGAAGTTGATAGAGGAGATGAAATAAAAAGGATTTAATAATTGGTCTATTAGTTCTAGATATGCAGCACAATAAATATATCTATAATTTATGCATTTTGTATATTGCTTTTTTTTTTTACAATTATTATGTAAAACTATTGAACTGCTGAATATTAAAGCTTAAAGTCTATATCAAAAGGAAGGAGTGGGGTTTGATGAAAAAACAACCTATTATTGTAGAGATGTTTGCAGGTTGTGATAATATACATTAAATTATGCATACTTTCTTCAGGAGGTTCGCACCTTTAACGAACCTCCTTCTTCACAAAAAAATCAACAATTATTTCAAATTGAGGAAGTGAAAATACAATGAACAGAATTTTAAGAGCTCCAGAACTTGCAAGTTGGGAAATAACAAATCAATGCAATTTAAGATGCAATTATTGTTCAAATGATGATAATTTTTATGCTTCATCCCTATCTCTTTCTATTGAGGATTGCAAAAAAGTTATAGATATTCTACATAAAACCGAAGTCTTTAGAATAAACATTGAAGGCGGAGAACCTTTTTTGAGAAACGATCTGTTAGAAATAATAGGATATTTAAATGAAAAAGGCTATATCCCTAAAATAACAACAAACGGAACATTAATTACAAGAGAATTAGCTAAAGAGCTTGCAAATTATAAAATATTAACATTACAAATAAGTTAGATGCCCCAAATAAAGAATGCTATTCTAATATAAGAGGTTCAGAAACTTATTTTGATAGAATTTTAGAAAGCATTGAATATTTAAAAGAATTTAAAATCCCGATTTGCCTTTCAATGGTATTGTTGAAGACGAATATAAATTTAGTGGAGGATTTTATAATATTTGCTAAAAAAATTAAAGTAAATAGTGTTAGATTTATAGATTTTATCCCTAATTCAAATGAAAAAATGATGTTAGTTCCTTCAAACGAAGAAATTAAAAAAGCTTATATTACAATGAACAAATTTGAAAATACACCTGAGTTTAAAATCATAAAACCATATAAGTTACTAAGCACTTTAGTATTTGACAAAAAAATGAAATAAATTATTCGAACTTTACTTTACTGCAATGGATTAACAGGGAAAAAAAGGTTATATGTGAAGCAGCAAATATTATAGTTCACATAAAAGCTAATGGAGATATTACACCGTGTGTTTTTTTTTTAGAGAAAAAAAATTTATTGCTGGAAACATACTGCAAAATGATTTTTTATCTATATGGAACCATTCCCAAGTCTTTAATCTCTTTAGAGAACTTTCCAATGACAATTGCCCCCTTTGTGCTCATTTTAGTACTTGTATGGGTGGTTGTAGGGCTCTTGCTTATTATGTTAATAAAAATCTTAATGGTATTGACAGTCGATGCTGGCATAATTAATATGAATGGAGGAACAAATTGAAATGTTTAAGAAAAATGAATTTATCAATGTAAGGCAAGAAACTGAAGAAGAGTATATTTTCTTTAATACAAAAACAGGTGAAACTTTCTTACTAAATGATATAGGGTATATCATTTTTGAGTGTGCTCTCAAATCCAAGAGTATGCCTTAACTGGTAAAATTTGTATGTCAAAAGACTAACGATGATATTAAAGCGGCTACTAAAACTATAGAAAACTTTATAAAAATTCTATTAGAGAAAAACATTCTAATTCAGGGAGATACTAAAGAATGAAAAAGAATAGAAATGCTATTAACTTGTTATGCTCTCAATTTATATCAGAGATTGGAAATTGGATTGATAGGGTTGCTTTACTTACATTAGTGTATAACGTTAGTAAGTCAAGTTTACAAATGTCTATTCTTTCTATTTTAATATTATCACCTGCTATTATATTTGGTATTCCATTTGGGAAAATAATTGATTTATCAAACAAAAAAACAATTTTGGTATTTGGAGATATTTCGAGAGCGTTATTAGTAATATTATTGCCATATTTCACCAATTATGTGTTTTTGATTGTGTTTATTATATCTTCTGTCACCGCTATTTATGAAAATACAAGAAATAGTATTATACCAGAACTAACCACCAAAGAAGAAATACGTAAAATTAACAGTCTCAGTAGCTCATTAAATTCCATTATGATGGTTATTGGTCCCTCAATAGGTGGGTTATTAACTTCTTATCTTAATTTGAAATATTGTTTTTTTATTGATTCATTTACCTTTCTTGTTTCTGCCATTTTTATTTCTCAGATTTCGTACCATAAATATGAAAGCACTGAAAATAAAAGTAAAAACATAAGATATTTGGAATTTTTAAAATATTTGAAATCTAACTTTATCATAAAAAGTTTAATAATTCTCAATGGTTTGATTGGTTTATTTGCAGGAATTCTAAACGGACTGTTAATCGTTTATGTGATTAACTATTTACATACTGATTCAAAAGGATATGGTTTTATTCTGACATCAAAAGGAACTGCAATGGTTATTACCTCACTTTATGTTTATAAATATATAAAAACAATAAAAAATGAGACTCTCCTTTTAACAGGAGTAATAGGTATTGGTATTTCTACTACTTTATTCTCATTAAGTAATATTTTTGTCTTTGCTCTTTTCATCCATTTTGTGAATGGAATATGTAATTCATTTTATGCTATTGCTCGAACTACTATAATCCAAGAAAATTGTAACAAGAAACTATTAGGAAGAGTTTTTAGCTTTAATTCAATCGTGGGAAATATCTCCTCAATTATTTCATTATTAATTGGAGGAATTATATCTAATACTATATCTGTTAAGATAATCTTCTTAATCTGCGGAATTAACATCACATTAATAGGAATGGTTTATTTTATTAACTTATCAAAAAACTATTATAAAATACTTCAGCACAGTAGATAAAATAATATAAATCTTTTTAAACAGCGAGGCTACACAAATAATTTGTAGCCTCGCAAAACTTTCATTCAAACTTTCTCAAAAACTGGTTATAAAACTTGTATGTCATATAAACATCAACCTTACTTGTTATCTCAAATGTTGAGTGCATAGACAGAACTGGAACGCCTGAGTCTATTACATTTATCATTTTTCTTGCGATAAACATAGCAATTGTACCTCCACCGCCTTGGTCAACTTTACCTAAAAGCCCTGTCTGCCAGCAAATGTTATTTGAGTTCAAAAAGTTTCTGATTTTGCCCACATACTCTGCTGTTGCTTCAGAACCACTGTATTTGCCTCTAACTCCTGTATACTTCTCAATTGTAACACCGTGGCCAATTAGCGTAGAATTGAGCTTATCATAAGCACCTTCATATGTTGGGTCAAGGGCTGCTGCAACATCACCCGAAATTGCTGCTGAGTTTTCAAAGCAAAGAGCCAAATCAAGGCTATTCTCGTACTCACCCAAAGCTTTCATTAGCTTTGCAACTGATATATCAAAAAAGCTTGCCTCAGCGCTTGATATTCCTACACTTCCTATTTCCTCTTTGTCAACCAAGTAGACTATCGCAGCCTTTTCGGGAATTTCATCAATTGAGAATATAGCTTCTGCTGCCAAAAAACTGCATGCTCTGTCATCCTGACCATATGCGCCAATTAGGCTTCTGTCAAGCCCCACATCACGTGCTTTTGCAGCCGGCACAACTTCAATGTCCGCTGAAATAAGATCTTCTTCTGTAATACCATATTTTTCATTCAGAATCTTCAAGACATTAAGTTTTACTTTTTCTTTCACCTTCTCATCATTAAACGGCATACTTCCTATAAGCACATTCAAGTTTTCAGCTGGAATTACCTCACTTGCCTTTTTCTGAAGCTGATCAGAAGACAAGTGAACAAGAAGGTCTGTTATATAAAAAACAGGGTCATTTTCATCTTCACCAATTGTAATCTTTACTTTTGAACCATCACTTTTCACAACAACTCCGTGGATGCTAAGTGGTACATTTACCCAGTGATATTTTTTAATGCCACCATAGTAGTGGGTCTTCAAAAGTGCAAGTTCATTTGACTCATATAGTGGTTTTGGCTTTAAGTCAAGTCGTGGAGAATCTATATGGGTACCTATCAGATTGAATCCTTCCTTTAAAGGTTTTTTCCCTATATGAGCAAGCAAAATGCTTTTGTTATTGTTGACAAAATATACTTTATCACCTGGCTTTAATTCTTGGATATTATTGTTAAATTCTTTATATCCTTTTTCTTTAGCTCTTTCTATGAAATATTCAACTGCTTCTCTTTCTGTCTTTGCACAGTTCAAAAAGTGCTTATACTTTTCTGCCAAATCAAAAACAAAAGGCTTTTCTTCTTCTTTTAAAACTTCCCACGCATTTTTAGAAGTGTAGGATAGCTTTTCGTAAAGCTCTTGGCCGTAAGACTTTTCGATCATTGTTCTACCTCCAATATTTTAGTGTTCAAAATGTCCAGTTCCCATTTAAATATTTTTAGCTTCATACAAACTATGATATCACAATCATCTTTTTTTGGGTATTAATTTTAATATAAGAGCTTGAGATAAGATTTACTATTTATCTATTCACCACTTTAGAAGATATTTCATAAAATTACTTGAGAAGAAAGGTGTGAAAGGCAGCACAAAATGAAAAACGCAAGGGAAATACTCAAATACATAGGACCGGGCCTTCTTGTCACAGTGGGATTTATCGACCCTGGAAACTGGGCATCAAACGTGGCTGCAGGAAGCCAGTTTGGTTTAAAACTTTTGTGGGTAGTTTTACTATCAACCTTAATTTTGATAGTACTTCAGCACAACGCAGCTCATCTTGGCATTGCAACAGGTCTTTGCTTGGCTGAAGCAACTTCAATCTATCTTAATAAATCTCTTGCCACAGTGGTGCTTTCATCTGCCATGCTCGCAACAGTCTCAACTGCTATGGCAGAAATCTTAGGCGCGGCAATTGCCCTTGAGATGCTTTTTAAAATTCCTATTAAGTTTGGGTGTTTAATCATCCTGCCTTTTACTATATTTTTCTTATTTTCTAACTCATATAAAAAGGTTGAAAGGTGGATAATTGCGTTTGTGTCGCTGATAGGTCTTTCCTTTTTGATAGAGCTTTTTCTTGTGAAGGTCCCTGTAAAAGATGTGGTCTTTGGCTGGATAACTCCAAGCATACCTTCTGGTTCACTGGTTGTTGTTCTTTCAATACTTGGTGCGGTTGTCATGCCACACAATTTGTTTTTGCATTCTGAAATAATTCAGAGCAGGCAATGGAACACTCAAGATGAAAAGGTAATAAAACATCAGCTCAAATTTGAGTTTGTTGATACACTTTTTTCAATGTTTATAGGATTTTTAATTAACAGCAGCATGATTATAATAGCTCACGCAACCTTTTACAAAAAAGGTATCCTTGTTGAATCGCTACCACAGGCTCAGCAGATGTTAAAACCCATTTTGGGAAGTTTATCTGCAACAATTTTTGCATTTGCTCTATTGCTTTCTGGCATATCCTCAAGCATCACAGCTGCATATACAGGTGGAACAATCATGGCAGGCTTTTATAGAAGACCTTACAACATAGAAGAGTTGCCAACTAAGATTGGAATTACCATTCCATTAGTTTTAGCATCCATTATCATACTTTTTATTTCCAACCCATTCAAAGCTCTGATAATCTCACAGATGCTATTGAGTGTTCAGCTGCCAATTACAATTCTTCTTCAAATTTATCTGACGTCATCCAAAAAAGTCATGGGTAAGTTCGCAAACTCTTTAGTTGATAAAATAATTCTTTTGACAGTGGCAGCTTTAGTAATTGGACTTGATGTTTTTTTACTTGTTGCATCTTTATAAAGAATAAAAGTGGGCAGATGAAAACAAAAATAGTTTGTCTGCCCACTTTTTTTAATTTTTATTTTCTCGAAGAATAGTCACGAATGAAGTTTTCTATTGAACGGTCATATGTCCTTTCTGCTTCTTTTGAAAAATAGCAAGCAGGAAGCTGTCCATTTTTCCTGTGATAGTGCAAACACTCGCAACATCTTCCCTTTCTTGAACACGGCTCATAAGTACATGTGCAGATAGAAAGATTTTTGGAAAGTGTACACTCCATATTACCCTTTTCCCCCTTTTTACTGAAGTTTTATTTTCTTTACTTTCTCTTCGAAAAAGATGTATAAAAAATCTCCCTTTTCAATACTATTATCTTCTATAAACTTTTCAATGTCAAATTCAAATATACAAGCTCTAGATCTTCTTAGAATCTCTTTTGGTTCTCCAATATCTTGGTATTCTGGGCTGACTCTGTATATTGCTTGTTTAATTTTCTCTTTTTCCTCTTTCGCCACTGTCAATTCTTCAGGCAAAAATTCTTCTGGAAATCTTCTTAGAATGTCAAATCTGAACAAGCTATCAAATACATCCTTGTCAAAATCAAAATTCTCTTTTATGGCGCTGTAAAGCTCTTTTATAAACTCCCTTGTGTTTAAATTGCTATTCACTTTGCTTGAGAGCTTTTCAAAAAATTCTGAGGGAGAGATTTTTTGAAAGATGTATCTTAAAGTAAAATAGAGGTACTGCCTATTGTAAACTTTGTCTATCAAATCTTCTATCTTTTTAAGCTTATAAATCTCTTCAAAGCTAATAAAGCTATTTGAGATAACCTCATACGGTGGGTCTTTGAAAAATTCATAATTGTATTTAGTTGCTTCATTTCTTATCTTTGTTCCTTTTAACATTTTTAAAAACCCAAGCTGAACTTCATCGGCAAAATACAATATGGTCTTGTCAAGACTTCTTTTAAAACTCAAAAAATCTTCATATGGCAGGCCCGCTATCAAGTCAAGATGAACAATGGCCTTTTTGTTTTCCATAAGCTTTTTCAAGTTTTTATCAATTTTATCTATATCATGAAACCTATCTATTGCATCAAGAGTTTGTGGGTTGAAACTCTGAAGACCTATTTCAAGTCTGAAAAGGTTATCTTTAGAATCATTTATTGCAGTGATAATGTCACTATCTAAAAGTGTTGGGTCTATTTCAAAGTGTACTTGAGTAGACTGCGACTTTTGTTTGCAAAACTCTATTATTTTTATTGCTCTTTCTTTGTTTGTGTTAAATGTCCTGTCAACAAACTTTATGAGTCTCACTTGCTTTTTAAAAAGATAGTCAAGCTCTTCAAAGACCTTTTCAAGAGGTGCAAATCGAACACCTTTTTCAATGGAAGAAAGACAATACGAACATCTAAAAGGGCAGCCTCTGCTGCTTTCATAATAATAGATTCTGCTTTGGTCTAACTTCTCGTCCTTGTATGCAAAAGGAAGCTTGTTCAAATCAAACGGAGGATATTCTTTTTGAGTATATTGCCTCCCAGCTGCAAGATGATTACATAAATCTAAAAAAGGATGCTCTCCCTCTCCTCTGATTATAAAGTCCACAAACTTCCATTCATCAAGGCTGTCAAAATATACCTCTGGCCCGCCAAGAATTATTTTTATCCTTTTTTGTGCCTTTTTTAATCCTTCAACAAGTTTTTCAACATAACTTCTGTTCCAGATATATGTTGATATTGCAACATATTCAGGTTTTTTACTCAAAATCTCATAGATCACATCATGCAAAGGCTGATTAATATTAAACTCAATATACTCACATGGATAGTTTTCTTTGCACAGCTGATAAAGGTATCTGACTGCTAAATTTGTATGAACATACTTTGAGTTTATCGCCACAAGCAAGATCATAGCGATTTTCCTTTCTGATACTAATAATTATCGTTCCACTATTATATCACAGTTTTTTTCAAAAGTGCAAAAAAAATAAAAAGGCAGGTTTTCTCCTGCCGCTATTAATTAAGGTTTCCATGATTCAGATAAACAGATTCACACCTGCTTCACTTGCCTCACCAAGGTATGTGGCAACACCACCAATTTCAACACCATCGATTAACTCTTCTTTCTTTATTCCCATAACATCCATAGACATTGAACAAGCTACCATCTTTATACCAAGCTCCTGTGCCTGTTTTATCATCTCAGGTAACATCATCACATTTTTCTTTCTCATCATATATTTCATAAGTTTTGGACCAATTCCTAAAAAGTTCATCTTGGAAAGTGGAAGCTTTTCAACCCCTTTTGGCATCATAGCACCAAACATTTTCTCCAAAAAAGATTTTCCCTGTGCTTTCTTTTTAGCATCTCTTAGAACATTCAAACCCCAGAATGTAAAGAACATTGTAACCTCATCACCCATCGCAGCAGCACCAGTTGCAATTACAAATGCTGCCATAACCTTGTCCATATCGTTTGAAAATACAATAATTGTCTTTTTGTCTTCTCTCATAATCATCTCACTTCCTTTTATCCTTTTTTAATCTTTGCTATAATTACACTGTTTTCTTCTTTTAATTCTAAAAGTTCATTCTTAGTCTTTTTACACCAGCTCTCAATATCACGCTTAAAACCTTGGTCTGTCACTTCAATTGTTACAACATCGCCACTTTGTGCTTCCCTCATCTGTTTAAAAAGCTGGGTAATAGGCCCTGGACACTGAAGACCTTTAGCATCAATAAAATATTCTGCCATCTTGACCGCACCTCCATAAATTTTTATTTTTACCTTTTATATTGTTACCCTATTTGCATGAGATTTATTAAAAAACTTATGAAAAAATTTCTTAAAATCAGATTGTTAAAATAATAACATTTTTGAACACAAATACTTTTAAGCACTCACAAAAGAGAAAAATAAATATCAACTTTACCTTTCAACTTAAAAATTTCATCATTATATTCAATATTTTTTGGACTTGAGCCTTGTTTTCAACATCAGACAAACACTTTTCAGCATGGCTTTCAATAATATAATACCCTACTTTTTCCAAAGCTTTCTTAACAGCAATTATCTGAAGCATTATATCTTCACATTCTTTTTCTTCTTCTACCATTTTAATAATTCCTTCTATGTGCCCTTTGATATTTTTAAGTCTTGAAAGAACCTCATCTTTCCTTTCATTCTCAGACACAAAGAATCACCTACTCTTCAACCATCTTTATAGCCCCTTGCGGACAAAACCTCGTACATACACCGCATCCTGTACACTTTTCTTTGTCAATTACAATTTCTACATCAAAAAATCCTCTTACATTTCTTTTTATTGCACCAAACTTACATGACCGCGAAGCAGGACAAAAAGGAGACCTATCACACATTTCTTTGTCCAATACTGCTTTTCTCATTACTCAGAATATTCTCCTTCCTCAGCAAATTTATCCCTATACCATGGGGGTGTATTGCATTTACAAGTATATTATAAAGCAAAAGATAAAAATAATCAAGTATAAAAATTGCAACCAAAATTTTTTATTTTAATAGATAACATTTTTGGCTAAAATACGTTATAATTATATAGTGACAAATTATTGGTATGGGAGGTTCTGCTATGAAAAATATTGCTAAAATGTTTATTTTTGAGCTTATTGTAATATTTATTCTCTCAAACATTGTATTCGCCCAAACTATTGTAGTTACTCCAAAAGAGATTGACGGAAAAACCTATGTTGATATTGACTCTTTAAAAGATTTCTTAAACTTTGATTACACCAAAATGCAAAATAGCTTGATAATTCAGAAAAAAGACCTGTCCATAAGTGAAGTAATTGACAAAGTGAACAAGTCTGTTGTAGCAATCATTGGTGATAGTAAAAAGATAAAAGCTGATGACTTTTACTACAGTAAAATTCCAGCGGGACTTTCTCATGGCTCTGGCGTTGTAGTTGACAAAAATGGACTAATTTTGACAAACAACCATGTAATTGAAGACTTAAAACAACCTTATGTTATCTTCTACGATGCCAAGGCTTACAAGGCAACTGTACTTTATAGCGACAAAGAAATTGACCTTGCAATTTTGAAAGTCAACCGAAGCAATCTTACCCCAATTGAAATTGAAAGCCCTAAAAATATTTATGTAGGTCAGGAAGTTTTGGCAATAGGCACACCGCTTTTTTTGGGATGGCGAAATAGCGTCACAAAAGGAATAATTAGCGGGCTTAACAGACCTGTAGATGAAGTCTATACATTTTTGCAAACAGATGCAAGTATCAATCCAGGCAACAGCGGCGGTCCACTTGTTAACATGCAGGGAAAACTTGTAGGAATAAATACTCTCGGTATTGATTACTGGCAAGGAATTAACTTTGCAATCCCTGCAGAAAATATACTTTATTTTCTTGACCATTACAAAAAGTTTGGTAGAATCAGAAGATGTTACTCAGGTCTTGAGTTTGAAGACAGTTGGCTCTCGTATGTTGGGCTTCCGTCTAACCTTGGTCTTAAAATTATAGATGTAAAAGCAGATAGTCCTTTAAAAGGATTTGCTCAAGAAAATGATATACTTGTTTCAATTGACAACTACCCTATCAATTCAATTGCAGAATACAATCAAACCCTTATGAAATATCTTCCTGGTGACAAGGTAAAGATAAAAATCAAAAGAAACGGCAAAATTCTCGAAAAAGAAGTTATTTTGAAAGAGTGGCCAACAAGCAAATAGTTAAAAACATATAGAAAGGGTGATAGTTATATGTCAAAAAGGTTTAAAATAGCAATTTGCATTTTTACAATAGTTGCTTTCGTTCTCACATCTTCTAGCTTCGCACTTGCACAAGAAGATAGTGGTGTTATTGACTTTTACACAGTCTTTTCAAAAGATGACATCAATAAGAACAGGGTTGGAAACAGTGTTTACAACTGGTCTATCTATATGCCACAGGATGCCTATATAAACAAAGACCCAAAAGGAAGCTATTTTTCAATGTCAAGCAATAGCTACAAGGCAAATATCAATGTTGAGGCAATTTTAAACAAAGAAGGCTACACATCATTAGATGAGATTTTGCTGTATGGTCAAGACCTGATTTCAGGTTATTATTCTGGTTCAAAGCTATATTCGCTCAAAAAAGGAAAAGACAAGCAAGGCCAAGAATATATTGAAGCTACAAGTGTTTATACCGACTCCTTTTATGTATTTGTTGACGAAGAAGAAAGTTCTGGCACTTTCAATCTCATGCGAATATACTTGAGCAAAAATAAGAGATACAACTACATTTATAGACTTACGATTAGCATGGATTTAAATTTCTATTCACAACACCAAAATCTTTTATACAAGATTGCTGATTCTTTTGAAACAAACTTTGACAGAAACAATCCCAACATAAAAGATTTAGCAGACAACGTAACATCGTGGAGAGTTCACAAAAACACAAGTTATGGATGGCAGATTGATCTTCCACCCTATTGGAAATCTACAGACATTTATAATCTTGAGTACAATTCATCAACACAATCATTTGCTCCACTTTACACAGATGAGGAGATGGGAATCTCAACCCAAAAACAGCAGCAGGATACCTCAAGTATAATACCTTCAGATAGCCAGCAAGAATATGACGAATATCTATCTGTCAGTTTTGTGACAAACTCGAATGTCAGTTTTGACAAATGGGTTTCTCAGGAAATAAAAAGTATTGAACTTTACAACAAAGAGCTTTTAAAAGTCATCTCAACCAAAAGCTTAAATATTGGAACAAGTAATGCAAAAATTTATGACCTCAGAATTAGAAAAAGTCTTAATAAGACATTCGTTGAAAAAAGACTTTATGTTGACTCAAATAATAATAAATATGTGGTAAGATTGTATGCTGCAGAAGATAAATATAACAAAGATAAACAAAAATATGAGAGGATAATTAATTCGTTCAAAGTATTGCCAGATAAAAGCAGATATTTTGATATTATTCTTTGGTCTGGAAATTTAAAACCACAAAGCAATTTAAAAACAATAAAGCTCAACAAAGCTCCATTTGAAATGAAGATTTCAAAGGATTACAAAACAAATATGCCATATTACTACTATAGCTACTTTAGTCAGATAATAGGATCCTCAATTCCATCTGCACAGGGTATTTCAGACATTGAAACAGTGATGCTTTACAATACTCCATACTCAATCTTGACAATAAATGGTGGAATAAACGTAGACCCTGCCGAAAAAATTATAAAAAATACTATGCAAGCATGGGTTGAAAGCAATGAATATAAAAGTAAAACTGTGAATATGAGCCTTTTAAAATATGCTGACAAAAATCTTTCTATTTATAAGTTTACTTATGTGTATAACATTTCTAAGCTTTCAGAACTCGCAAAGGGAACTCCAAATAGAGACTTCAATTTCATGAACCTTCAGAATAGAATTATTTATATGGTAAAATACAATCAATATTATTACACCATCGACCTGTCAATTCCTGTTTTGTATTATAACAGCTTTACAGTTTCTGACTTTGAAAACTTTGTGAAAAGCATAAAGATAGACAAGATTGAGTTTTCAAAGCTGAATATAAAATTTGTAAAAGAGGATTTGGAAAAATTCAAGAAAAAAGAGGAATAAAACTATACAGGGCTTGCCAAAAATACATATGCTTTTTCAGATGGCAAGCCCTTTTTATTTACTCCCGGTAAAAACTCATTTTATTTTAAAGTGAAATAGAAATAAAGATAAGTTTTTATCTTCCCATTATAAATCTTCCTGTTTTTATCTGCTTTTCTGCCAAATGCTTTTTCAATTTTGCTATATGCCGATAACACAAAAAAGCGCCAGTTATCAAATGTTTTAAGACATCTGCCAAAATCCCTATAAAGCTCAAATATATCCATGTCGTCAATCCTCTGTCCATACGGCGGGTTTGTTACAATTATACCTTTATTTGATGGTTTTTTAATTTTCCTTGCATCTGCCCTGAAAAATCTTATGTCTTTATCTACACCAATCTCCTTTGCGTTTGCCTTTGCAATGTGTATCATACTCTCCTCAATATCAGAAGATAGTATCTCAAACTTTTTTTGATAATCAATCCTTTCAATTGCCTCAAGCCTTGATCTTTTCCATTCCTGCTGTGAAATAAAGCCATTTTTTTCAGCCAAAAATGTCCTGTTAATCCCAGGAGCTATGTTTCTGGCAATCATTGCTGCTTCAATCGCTATGGTTCCACAGCCGCAAAATGGGTCCCAAAATACTTCTTCATCGTCTTGCCATCTGGTAAGAAAAATTATAGTTGCTGCAATGTTTTCTTTCAAAGGCGCTTTAGAAATAAGTTTACGATAACCTCTTTTGTGAAGAGAATCGCCTGTTGTATCAAAAAGCAGATAAGCCCAGTCATTTATCATGGCAATTTCTATCTTGAATAGCTGTCCAGTCTCTTCAAGCAAGTTTACATTGTATTTTGATTTTAGTTTTTCAACTATTGCTTTTTTAGTTATAGATTGACATGAC
Organism: Caldicellulosiruptor diazotrophicus; assembly: GCF_017347585.1. Taxonomy (NCBI): domain Bacteria; kingdom Bacillati; phylum Bacillota; order Caldicellulosiruptorales; family Caldicellulosiruptoraceae; genus Caldicellulosiruptor; species Anaerocellum diazotrophicum. The sequence goes on along the minus strand of NZ_AP024480.1, from coordinate 843,658 downwards.
CTTATACTAAACAGTTTGGATTTTTCTGTTCTGCCAGTTACCAAAATCTTCGCATCTTTTGGTAGTATTTCGTGCCAAGAGTAGCTGTACACTCCATCAAATAGTTCATCAAAAGTCTGAGCCTTGAACTTATCCAAGATAGCAAAAATTCTATTTGGCGTTCTTAAATTTATATTGAGCTTTGGAATGTCTTCAAGCTCAGCTGACACAAAAATTCTCCCATTTTCAACTTTTAAGTTTTTATACCCCAACCTTATTAGCTCTCCCCTTGTAACTGACTCTGTACCTAAAGGCGTCGCCACAAAAAGTTCTATCACTTTTCATCATCCAATCCTGATTTTTGTTTAAGTCTGATAAGCACAGTTCTGTAGCCGTCAGCTCCATAGTTTAGACACCTGTTTACTCTGCTAATTGTAGCAGGAGATGCACCTGTTCTTTTTGTAATGTCACTATACTTTGTACCCTCAAATAGAAGTTTTGCAACCTCAAATCTTTGAGAAAGCTCCTGAATCTCCTTTACCGTACACAAATCTTCAAAAAAATTATAACATTCCTCTATTGTCCTCAGTTCAAGTATTGCTTCAAAAAGATGATCTGTCATCTCACTCTTTAGTTTTTCATTCATGCGCTTTTACACCTCTTTGTAACTACACTTGTACCATTCCTCTTTAAGATTATATCACTTTAAATAATTGAAGTAAACATGAGAAAACAAAAGTGAGGAACTAATCCTCACTTTTAGACGAAAAACTATCTACATATTTTTTCTTACAAGAAGAGCAAAATTGAAGTTTCTTATCAAATACAAGAGAAAGAATCTCAAGTACATCAGATGGAATAGTTACATCATGGTGATTGTGAAAAACAATATTTTGAGGGGAGAGCGAAATTAGTCTACTTAGAAGTATATCTTCTTTTGAAAGATTTAATTTGAAATTTCTTGATAAAATATCATAAAACTCGTCTTTTATCTCATTTCCTTCCTTGTCAATAATCAAATACATTTTAGTAGTCGGAATGACATCTACATACTCTATTTTCGATTCTTGAACGTCGGTAAAATATCTCAAAAGATTTATAAATTGAAAATATTCCCTTTCCAGCAGATATTTATTTGTAACATCTTCCACAATACTTTGAATTGTCTTTATATATTCTTTTAATCTGAAGGTCAAGAAACCTTCAAAATTAAATTCAAAATTAGAGTCTAAATAGTCAAGAACCTTCTTTATTATTTCAAACTTTACCTTTGAAAAACTCTGTGAATGTGTCAGTTCATTTAATCTTTTTTGACTTTCTTGAAATATTTTTTTCGCTTCTATTTCGTCTAAAAAATAATAATCTTGCTTTATAAGTTTAAAAAGAAACTTTTCTCTGGTGTACTCAATAATTACATTTGCTATAGCATCAGCAATAAAATATTTTACTCTCTCATAAGCATTTAAATCGAAATTTTTTTTGAGTTCATCGTCGCTTAAAAAAATACCATAAAACGTAATACTACCACATTGATTTGGCTCAATGAAAAGTCCTTTTACATTTTCGTTTCTATCCAACTGTCTTTTTAAACTCTCATATACAAAAACAGGGTCATCTGCCACTCCCAAACTCAATATTTGCATTTTCTTCACATCCCTGAATATAAGCTTTAACTTTTTAGCACAATAATAAATATACCCTCAAATAATCTTTTTCAATATGCTCTTTTTTCTACTCCTGACACAAAGGAATGATAGAACCTATATCTGAAAGCTGCAAACCCGCAACACTCAAGATTTCAATATCATACTTTTTAAGAAAATTCTTTATACTCAAATAATCTGGATGCATTGAAATATCACCATTAAAAGCCATAAGATTTTTGTTAATTAATCCCCCACATCCACCAATAAAGCCATAGTTAAGTCCTTCCAATTTAATAAAACCGGGAGATATAAGCAAACAATCTATCCTATTTTCTAAAGCTTTTTTATAAATCCCTCTATCAGAGGTAATAATTGCATTTGTATTTACAATCAAGGTTGAACATTTAGTATACCCTTGTTTTATATGAATCCTTTGAAGGTTATCTTCTTCGATTTTTTTTGCTACTATTCTATCAGTAAATTCAAAATTGTGAAAGACTTTTGTGCTAACTTTTGCGATATTGTACCTTACATCCTCAGGATATTTTCCCAAAACAGCTTTCTCTCCAAATATTATATTAAACCCAAGTTTTCTTAGTTCATCTGTGGTTTTTCTCGGCGAATTGGGAGCGGCAAAGATTAAATTTCCTTCATAATGAAAATAAAATATGTCAGGGTGAGAAGATATTGCAGGATAAAGGTCATCACAGCTTTCACAAATCACTATTTTTACACCCAAATCTTCCAACGCATAGATAAACTTATTATACGCTCTTTTATCAAGCAAAACGTGCGTAACTTTATGTTCTGGTATATATGGAAATTTTAAGTATCTCAAGTTTTCATCTTCCCAATAAATTTATTATTATAAAGAGGAACAGCTAATATTATGGAAATTATTGCAGATAAAACACCCTGTAGCAAATTAAAAGGCAAATTCGCAAGAGCTACTTTAAGTCCAAATTGTAAACTTCTATTAATATTTAATGCTGATGAAAGATATTTTAACACAAAAGCTTCTGACAAAAAATATCCCATTGCCATAAAAATGCCACTTAGCATTGTCGAAATAATAAAAGGTGTCCACTTCTTCTGTTTCACTTTTAATTTTTCGAAAATCAGTCCACAGATAAACCCTTCAAGTCCCTTGATGACAAAAGTAAAAGGAGCATAAATGGTATAACCAGAAGCAATATCCGCAAGGGCAGAACCAAAACTTCCGCCCATAAACCCTATACTTTTTCCAAATAAAATAGAAGAAAGTATTATTACAATGTCGCCAATGTTAAAATATCCTGTCATAAGTGGTATTCGGATTGTAAATGTTAAAACAAAAACAAGAGCAATTATTACCCCAGAAAATACCCAAAACCTCACTCCGTTTTTCATAAAACCACCTCTGCAAAAATATTTTCTTCAGCTAATTCTACACAAAAAATTCTAAAAATCAAATTTTTAAGCCAAAATTGTATCGATACAAAAATAAAGGGAGCTGGTTCCCCCAGCCCCGATTAACCTTACACAATATTATTAGTTTTTTGTCTTAAATTTTTCAACAAGGTTTTTAAGAACATCTGCCTGGCTAAAAAGTTCTTCTGAAGCTGCAGCTGTCTCTTGAGAGTTTGCTGAATTACTCTGTACCACATTGGCAACTTGGTTTATTCCCTCTGTAATCTGAGCTATTGCTTCAGATTGTTCTTTTGAAGAATACATTATATCATTCATAATCATGGCCATTTTATCGATGTTCTTTGTAATCCTATCTAACGAGGTATATGTCTGTTTTGCAATGCTATCTCCTACTTCAATCTTTTTGATGGTAGATTCAATAAGACTACTTGTCTCTTTTGCTGCATTTGCGCTCCTTGTTGCCAAATTTCTTACCTCTTCGGCTACAACAGCGAAACCTTTTCCATAGGTTCCTGCCCTTGCTGCTTCAACCGCAGCGTTGAGCGCTAATATATTTGTCTGAAAAGCAATTTCATCTATTGTCTTAATTATTTTTGATATATTGGACGAAGCAGTATTAATTTCTTCCATAGCCTTCATCATTTCTTCCATTTGCTGCATACCTATTTTTGCATCATCCCTAATCTGGTTAGCAAAATTAGTTGCTTCTTCTACGTTTTTGCTATTCTGTTTTGTTTGAGCAGATACCTCTTCTATTGAAGCATTTAGCTCCTCGATAGAGCTTGCCTGGTCAGTTGCACCCTGAGCAAGACTTTGACTTGCATCCGCAAGCTGTTTTGCACCAAGTGCAACCTGTTCTGCAGATGATTTTACTGAAAAGATAAGCTGAGATAATGATTCTACCATCTTAGAAAAAGCTTCTGACAAAATCCCAACCTCATCTTTTGAATCAACACTTATATCAACTGTTAAATCTCCATCTGCAATTTTCTGGGCAGCAAAAACCATTTTAGAAAGTGGTCTGCTGATAGCTGAAGAAATAATCAGTCCTAAAAAGAGAGATATTGCTATGCATAGAATAATTATTATTATCATTGATGTTACTGTACTTCTTGCAAGGGCATCATTTTGAAGGTTTGACTCTTCGATGTATTTTTTTTCAAGATCATAGAGGGTATTAATTGAGTTTTGAACTTCAGTCACAAGCTGGGCTGAACTTGGCTTGAACAAAAGGTCAATTGCTGCTTTTTTATCACTTTTTGCAAGTTCAACTATCTGATTTGTTAGACTCTCGTATTCACCAAATAAAGAAATCAACTTTTGATATTCTTTTTTTATGTCCTCTTCATTTATCAATCTTGAAAATTCTTCAAGATTTGTTTTATAAAAATTACTTATCTCATTAGTTTTTTGAAGATACGTATTCATCTCTGTAGAATTTCTCGCAAGTAAAATACTTCTATAGTTTACACGCTGTCGTTCAAAACCTTCAAGCACATTGCCAATTGCAATAAATGCTTTCACATTAGCTTGATAAACCTTTTTATATGCATTGTTTATTCTGTTGATATTTGTAACAGCAATTGTACCCATTAAAAGTATCAAAATTAAAACTATTCCAAACCCCGCTAAAATCTTTGTAGAAATCTTAAGATTTCTAAATAACCTCATAAACCATTTATCCCCTTTCATATTAGATTTTTTAAAGATTTATCCTATCTGGCTTAACAAAAGTTTCACAATCAATTATCAACACAAGTCTTTCGTTTAAGTTTGCAACACCTCTAAAAAACCTTTCGTCTATTTTCTCATATGTGGGTGGCAAAGGACTAATTTGGTCCTTATTTATCACAGCAACCTCGCTCACATGGTCAACAATAATACCAGCTAAAAAATCATCTATACTTATAACAATTACACAGGTCCTTTCGTTATATTCTTTTTGTGGTTTGGAAAGTCTCATTCTTGCGTCTATCACAGGAATGATTTTCCCCCTCAAATTAATTATTCCTTTGACATATTCCTCTTGATTTGGCACATAGGTTATGGGTAAAAGTCCTATAATCTCTATGACATACTTAATCTCTATCCCATATAACTGGTCATCTACTTTGAATATAAGATACATATCTTTCATAGTTTCTTCAAACTCAGCTACTTTATTACTTAACAATTCTTCTTGCATTTTTCTCACCTACCTTTCAAGTAAAGCATCAATATCCAAAATAAATGCTATATTCCCACTTCCAAGGAGTGTACATCCTGAAATGCCTCTTACCTGCTTTAAAATAGCAGGCAGAGTTTTTATAACTATCTGCTGTTGCGAAATCATATTGTCAACAAGCAAAATACCATTTTTTTCACCATTCGTAATAAGTATTCCTAAATAATATGTTTTTTCTTTATTACGTATATCATTTCCATAAAAAATCTTGTTCAAATCAATTACACTAAAACATGTGCCTCTTCTGTACACAAACGGAACTTCGTTTTCCAATACTATCTGCTGCTTTTCAAGTTTAAATGTCTCTACTATTGAGCTCAATGGTACAACAAAAACATTGCCGTCAACATCAATTAACATTCCATCAATTATTGCTAAAGTGAGAGGGATTCTAATTGTAAATCTTGTACCTCTGTCCTTTTCAGACTCAACAAAAATTCTTCCCCCAATTTTTTGAATGCTATTTTTAACAATGTCAAGACCCACACCTCTTCCTGAATATTCTGTAGCTTCTTCTTTTGTAGAAAATCCTGGCTGAAATATTAATTCAAAAATCTCATCTTCTCCAATATCATCAGGTGAGTTTATAATACCTCTTTCTAAAGCTCTTTGTAATATTTTCTCTTTATTAAGACCTCTACCATCATCCTCAATGCTAATAACCACTTCAGACCCGCTATTTTTAGCACTTATATATACATTACCAGTTATATTTTTGCCTTTTTTTAATCTTTCTTCTTTGTCTTCTATTCCATGATCTACAGCATTTCTAATTATATGAATCAGTGGATCTGTTAAGTGTTCTATCAAAACTTTGTCAAGCTCAGTTTCCTCACCGGTGATATGAACATCAACTGGTTTTTGAAGTTTTGCAGACATCTCAATAACGGTCCTTTTTAGCCTTTGAAATGTTGAAGAAAGCGGTAGCATACGCATCGACATTGCAACTTCTTGAAGTTCTCTTATTAGCTTTGACATCTGAAGCGTTAAATTTTTGAAACTGCTATTCTCATCAGTTTTTATTTCTTGGTGTTGTACAATCATTGAAAAGGTTATTACCACTTCGCCAATGAGGTCTATTAGCTTATCAACTTTTTCAATATTAACATTTATCAGTTTATGAGTAGATTGTACAGCATTCTGCCATGAACTTATCTCTTTTGTTAAAGAAGCTTTTTCTGATACTTCTTCAATTTTAATATCTTTTACCCATGCAAAGTTTTCAAAAAGTTTAACTATATCTTCCTTTTTAAGTAAAGTTTCAATTGAAATAAAAAAACCATCTTTTTTGATTTTTTCTGAAGATGCCATATTAACCTCAATATCAGAAGGCAGGTATTCTAATACCTTGACATACTGTTTCAAATTTTGGACAATTAGAAAGGCCCTCAAATTCTCCATTTCCCAGCCTTCTTCAAAAAGCAACCTTATGTGATATCTTTTCTCGCTTTCGGTTTGCGCCTTACCATTTTCTGCTAAACTCATTTCAATCTTTTCTAAAACCTCTTCGATATTTTCTGCATCTTGAGGCTGCTGCAAGTTTTCTATACGATTTATCTGAATGGTTAAAAAATCCACTAACTTCAACATGTCTAAAATAAAATTATCAAGGTTTATTGGTAGTTTACCTTCATCTCTCATACAAACAAAGATGTCTTCAACTCTGTGACAAACCTTAGATATGTTGTCAAACCCCATCATCGCTGAGGAACCTTTTAATGTATGGAAAAATCTTAGAGCTTCTGTTACTGCTACATCAAAGTTTCTGTTTCCTTCTTTGAGTTCGATAAAAATCCTCTCAAGTGAATTTACTATCTCTTTTGCTTCGCTCATAAATACCTCAAACATGGGGTCTTTTTGTACTTCATTCACAGTCTCACCTTCTCATCCTTTTATAAAGAGGCCAAGACCTTAACCAAATGTTCTTCTTTGTATGGCTTTACTATAAACCCTTTTGCTCCATTTAATACTGCCTCTTTTACTTTTTCTTCTTGTCCTAAAGCAGTTATCATGACAACTTTTGCATTCTTGTCAATCTCCATAATCTTTTTCAAAACCTCTATACCGTTCATCTCAGGCATTGTAATATCAAGAGTTACAATATCTGGATGGAGTTGCTGAAAAAGTTTTATGCAGCTTTTCCCATCACATGCTTCACCCACAACTTCAAACCCATATTTTTCTAATGTCTGTCTTAGAGAATACCTTACAAATGCTGCATCGTCTACTATTAAAACTTTTTTCATACAGCAATTTTCCCTCCCCGCAGGAAAAATAATATTCCAAATTTATTTTTACCCGAATTTTCTGTATAATAAACAAAAATCCTACACTGCACAAAAACTTTGCAGTGTAGGATTTTTAAGTATTTACCTTTCTTTATTTAAATAATCTCTATCAAATCCCTAATTATTTTTATAAACTTTTCCTCAACTAACTTTGTAACTTCTATGACCTCTTGATGTGAAAGTTTTTTTTCAAGAATCCCTGCTGCCATGTTTGTTATACATGAAACTCCAAATACTCTCATGTTCATTTGTCGTGCTGCAATAACTTCCAAAACTGTTGACATACCAACAGCATCTGCACCAATAATTTTTAGCATCTTTATCTCCGAAGGCGTTTCATACGAAGGACCTTTTAAAAATGCATATACACCTTCTTTATAATCAACTCTATTTTTTTTGTAGACATCTTTTGCTTTTTCAATCATTTCTCTGTCATATGCATATGTCATATCAAAAAATCTTTCACCAAATCTCTCTGCTTCAGGTCCAATTGCCGGATTTTCACCTGAAAGATTTATATGGTCTTTTATCACCATCAAGTCTCCAGGAGAAAGCAGAGGTGAAATTCCCCCTGCCGCGTTTGTAACAATTAGGTTTTTCACACCCAAAAGTCCAGCTGCCCTCACACCAATTACAACCTCTTGAGCCTTATACCCTTCATAAAGATGAAATCTTCCCTGGAATGCTAAAACCTTTCTTCCTTTTACTATTCCAAAAACCAAGTTGCCTTTGTGCCCTTTGACAGTAGACACAGGAAAATGAGGTATCTCTGAATAGTTAATCTCAATTCTATCTTCCATTGCCTCAACAAAGTTGCCAAGTCCACTGCCCAGAATAATAGCAACCTCTGGCACACTTGGAATCTTACCTTTTATAAACTCTGATGCTTCTTTTACTTTCTCATAATACGACATAAAAATCACCTCAATAGCTATTTTATCATAATTTTTAAAAAACTCTCTCCAAACTTTAAAGGTTTTATATTCAAATATTCTGCTATTGTCTGACCAATATCAGCAAAGCTTTTTCTTGTTCCAAGGTCATGTCCTTTTTTAACATTCTGACCATATACAATAATTGGCACATATTCACGCGAATGGTCTGTTGAAGGTGTTGTCGGGTCACAACCATGGTCTGCAGTGATTATCAAAATATCATCTTCTTTAAGCTTTTTCATGATTTCGGGAAGCCTTGTGTCAAAGTCTATTAAAGCCTTTGCATAACCATAAGGGTCATTTCTGTGACCATACAGCATATCATAGTCAACAAGGTTTGTAAAAATTAATCCTTTATCAACTTCATCCATTGTTTTCAACGTCTTGTCAACTCCGTCCATGTTTCCTTCTGTGTGAATACTCTTTGTCAATCCTCTTTTAGCAAAAATATCCTCTATCTTACCTATTCCCACACATTCAAAACCTGCTTCTTTAACATTATCAAGTAGAGTATTATAAGGAGGCTCAACTGCAAAATCTCTTCTGTTATAAGTTCTTACAAAACTGTTTTTATCTTTTCCCACAAATGGCCTTGCAATTACCCTGGCAACAAGATATTTTCCAACAAGAAGCTGCCTTGCTATCTGGCATATTCTATATAACTCCTCAAGAGGAATTATTTCTTCGTGAGCAGCTATTTGAAATACAGAGTCAGCAGAAGTATAAACAATTGGATAGCCAGTTTTTATATGCTCTTCTCCCAGCTCTTTTATTATTTCTGTACCAGATGCAACTTTGTTGCCAAGAACTTTTCTCCCAATCTTTTTTTCAAATTCACGAATCAAATCTTCAGGAAAACCATTTGGAAATGTCTTGAAAGGTTCCTCTAACACAACACCAGCTATCTCCCAGTGGCCGGTTATAGTGTCCTTGCCCTTTGACATTTCCCTGCTCTTACCAAAAACTCCAATAGGATTAGGATTTGGCGGTGTACCTTTTATACTTGTTATGTTTCCTATCCCAAGTTTATATAAGTTCTTAAGTTCAAGGCCTCCAACTACATAAGAAGTATTTGAAAGAGTATTACTCCCTTCATCCCCGTAAAGATATGCATCGTCAAGTGCACCGACACCCACACTGTCAAGAACAATTAATATAACTCTCATTTAAAAATCTTCCCTCCAATAACAAATACTTGAGATTATTTTTATTTCCCACCAACAATTGCTACACCGCTGCTTGTACCTATCCTGCTTGCGCCTGCTTGTATCATCAAAAGAGCATCCTCAAACGTTCTAATTCCACCTGAAGCCTTAATTTTCAACTTGTCTCCTACAACTTTTCTCAAAAGGAGAATATCCTCATACTTTGCACCGCTTTTAGAAAACCCTGTAGAAGTTTTTATAAAATCTGCGCCCGCTTCGGCTACAATTTTGCATGCTTCGATCTTCTTTTCATCGTCAAGTTCAGATGTTTCTATTATCACTTTCACTATTTTACTTGAATATTCTCTTGCAACATCAACAACACTTTTTATCTCTTCATAAACATAATCTGTGTCACCACTTAGCATAGATCCAATATTTATAACCATATCTATCTCATCAGCACCATTTTCAAAAGCTTCTTTTGCTTCAAACACCTTTGTTTTGAGAGTGTTTGCACCAAGTGGAAAACCTATCACAGTTGCCACTTTGACATTTGACTCTTTCAAGTATTCCTTACATAATCTTACATAATAAGGATTCACACAAACAGAGGCAAATGAGTATTTCAGAGCCTCATCACATATTTTTTTTATATCTGCAGGTGTTGCAGAAGACCTCAAAAGAGTATGGTCAATAAACTTTGCAATTTCTTGTCTGGTCATCATATTCCCCTCCATGTAATTTTAATATTCAAAGACATTATCTTTCGTTATCTTTGCAAATATTACTTTTCTTTTTGGAACAGGCGCTTTTGAAAACTCAAATGCAGTTTTCACATCTAAGATGGCTTCTTCAAGCCTTTTTTCATCATTTGCATAGATTTTAGCAAACGGCATATTCTTACCTATTTTGTCGCCTATTTTACCAAAAAGTTGAATTCCAACTGCATAGTCAATTCTGTCTTCTTTTCTTTGCCTTCCTGCACCAAGTTTTAGCGCACAAAGTCCAAGCTTTAGCGCATCGATGTCTTTTATATACATATCTTCATTGCATTTTAGTTCATAAGTATATTTTGCTTGTGGCAGCAAAGAATAATTGTTAACTATTTCAGGGTTCCCACCTTGGTTTTTTATAATTTCTTTAAACTTTTCAAGAGCATGTCCTTTTTCAATGCTCTCAATTATTCTTTCTTGTGCTAATTTTTTATCTTTTTCAATTCCAGAGATAATCATCATCTCAGATGCAAATTCAACACAAAGATTCTTCAAATCTTCATGTCCTCTGCCTTTTAAGACCTCTATTGCTTCAATAACCTCAAGAGCGTTTCCAATCATAAGACCAAGTGGCTGGTTCATATCTGTAACATATGCGATGGTTTCTCTTCCTGCCAAAGTTCCAATCTCAACCATAGTATTAGCAAGTTCTTTTGCCCTTCCATACTCTTTCATAAAAGCGCCCTTACCAAATTTCACATCAAGTATTATCTTATCACTACCAGCTGCAATCTTTTTGCTCATGATAGAAGATGCTATAAGTGGTATAGATTCAACTGTACATGTGACATCTCTTAAAGCATATATCTTTTTGTCTGCAGGAACAAGGCTTTCTGACTGTCCAACAATTGCCGCACCAACTTTATTTACAGCTTCTATAAACTCATCTTCTGAAAGCTCTGTTTTCAAACCTGGAATTGACTCCAACTTGTCAATTGTCCCACCTGTGTGAGAAAGTCCTCGTCCTGACATCTTTGCAACTTTTACACCGCAAGATGCTGCCAGTGGTATTAAGACCAGGGTTGTTGTGTCAGCAATACCACCACTTGAGTGTTTGTCAACCTTGATTCCCTCTATACTGCCGAGGTCTACCATCTTGCCTGATTTTGCCATGAGCATGGTAAGTTCTACAAGCTCATCTTTTGACATCCCTCTAAAATATATAGCCATCAAGAAAGCAGCCATCTGATAGTCTGGAATTTCGCCTTTTACATATCCATTCACAATAAATTCAAGCTCTTCTTTGCTCAAGATTTCACCATCTCTTTTTTTCCTAATAATTTCTGTTACCAGCATGCTTTTCACCTTCTTGTTTTACTTTGTTAAAAACTTGAGAATCTGGTTAGCAAAAACAGAACCCAAAAATATTCCAAATATACCCATTACACCTGCAAGAGCATTTGGAGCAGGAATTGGAAGCTTAAGAATCCTGAATATAGCACCGACAACAAACCCTGTGATAAAAGAAAGTAATATTGATTTCACCTTTATCAGTCGCCCTCCTATCTTATTATCTTACTTAATTTATCTTAATTTTATCTTTTTTGTAATCCAAATCCATATGGCAAAAGTTCTTTGATATTAGTTTCAACTATTTTTGTCAAATCATGATTTGAAAGATAAATGATGGCATCTTTTGCAAGTTCAAATATTACCTGTCTACACGCACCACATGGCGATATAGGCCCATTTTCTGGACCAATGATATAAAGAGCTTTTATTTCACTTTCACCTTCTGATATCGCTTTAAAAAGTGCAACTCTTTCTGCACACATGGAAAGTGGATATGAAGCATTTTCTATGTTGCACCCTGTATATGCCTTGTTACTTTTTCCAACAGCTACTGCACCAACCCTGAAACGCGAATATGGTGCATATGCCCTTTTTTGAGCTTCTTGGGCCAAGGTCAAAAAATATATAATTGTATCATCAACTTTGTCCAAATACTTCATTTTTTATACCCTCTTTCGTACAATATAGAATCTGAACTTCTTGGGTGAAAAATAATTCGAAGAATACAAAATTGGAATGTCGTTTTGGTCAAAATGGACTTGGTCAAGCAAAAGAACAACATCATTCTTTTCAAGGTCAAGCTTTTTGTACACATTATTTTTCTCAGCAAGCATTGGAATAATATCAGAGATTGCGTACGCAATATATATTCCCAATTTGTCATTTAAATAGTCAAATAATGATTCTCCTATAAATTTAAATTCAGATGAAAATAGCTTTGCAGGAAGTCTATCAACACAATAAACAACGGGAATACTCTCAGCAAGTCGTACTCTTTCTATTTTAATAATCTCTTCAGTTGATGGTATTCTGAGCATATGAGCCTCTTTTGCGTTGGGATAGGTTTTGGTCACGACAATATCTTTGGTATGTGGTTTGTATCCCTGTTTTTCCATTAGTTTTGTTATACTCTGAAGTTCTTCCATTCCAGATTGTAAAATTGGCCGTGATGACACAAAAGTCCCAACACCATGTTTTCTTACAACATATCCTTCTTCTTCTAATATCCTTAAAGCCTCTCTAAGTGTTGCTCTGCTCACACCAAAAAACCTTGCCAGTTCCAGCTCAGAAGGAAGTTTGTCACCTTCTTTAAATTTTTCTTCTATGAGTTGTTTTAATCTCTTCAACACAACCTCATACCTTTGGGGGTATCCTACTAATTCAAAATTTTCCATTGCTCGCACCCGCCTTTTTTCTATTTTTTAGGCCTGTAAGGAATACCATCGGCAGCAGGCGCAACGCTCTTGCCGCCTATTCCAATCAATGCTAATATTGTAACTACATATGGTAACATCATTATAATGTTTTTTGAAATTGAGGATTCTTGCAATGTATAGCTCAGAGCTGTTGCAAAACCAAACAAAAGTGATGCTAAGAATGAGCCAACTGGTGTCCATTTGCCAAAAATCATAGCAGCCAAAGCTATATAACCTCTTCCTGACGACATCTCAGGTGAAAAACTGTTCAAAACACCAATTGAAAGATAAGCACCACCAAGAGCTGAAAACGCCCCACCCAGAATAACACCCAAGTATTTCATCTTTACAACATCAATACCTGCTGTCTCAGCAGCTTCTGGATTTTCGCCAACGGCTCTTAGTCTCAAACCTATGGTTGTTTTGAACAAAAACCACTGGCTAAGTATTATCAAAACAAACATTATATAAACCATCACATTTTGTCCGCTCAAAATTTGACCAATTACAGGAACCTCATCAATAATAGGTATTCTAACATCAGGAAGTTTAGGCGTATCAAAAGGTGTCCCTTCTGGTCCATATATAGCATTGAAAAGGTAAGCTGTAATGCCAGATGCAAATATATTAAAAGCCATACCAAGGACTATCTGGTTTGCGTACATCTTTGCAGCTGCCCATGCAAATACATATGCTACCAAAATACCAGAGATTACTCCCGCTAAAAGTCCAAGCCATGCATTGTGAAAGTATGCCGAAAATGCAACAGAAACAAATGCCGAAATTAGCATTATTCCTTCCATAGAAATATTGACAACGCCAGCTCGTTCAGAAAAAGTTCCGCCAATTGCCGGAAATGCAAGCGGTACTGCCATTGCAATGGTTGACGCCCACAAATATGGATTTGTAAAAATATGGAGTATGTTCATCTTTACTTTTGCCCTCCTACTGGTTGTAACTTTGTTTTTCTGTTTTTTATTTTTTCAATAACAATCCTATAAAGCTCTTCAATTGCAATAAAGAATATTATAAGCCCCACAACAACATCGGCAAGCTGACCAGAGATATTTGTTTGCATCTGCATCTCTTGTGCACCTGTTGACAGTCCTGCCAGGAAAAGTGCTGCTATTACAACACCAATGGGATTGTTATTCGCAAGAAGTGCAACAACTATAGCAGTATAACCATAACCTGAAGTAAAGCTATCATAGAGTCTGTACTGCACACCCATTATCTGAACAGCACCAGCAAGGCCAGCAAATGCCCCAGAAAGTCCCATTGCTAAAACAAGTTTTTGAGCAACATTAATTCCAGCATATTTTGCAGCTTTGACGTTAAACCCTACTGCTCTAAGTTCGTAACCCAATGTCGTTTTGTACATGAGAATATATACTATTACAACTGCCAAGATTGCAATGAAAAGTCCACTTGACAGCTGTGTATTTGGTACCAAAGTACTTAACTTTGCACTGTTTTGAATCACTGGTGATTGTGGTATTGTTCCTTTGTCCATCATTGGACCGCCTTCTAACAAATAGTGGCTAAAATAAATGGCTATATAGCTCATCATCATAGTTGTGATAACCTCATGAGCACCAGTGTAAACTTTCGCAAGACCAGGAACAACTCCACCCCACAGCGCACCCGCTATCATAGCACATATAATTATCAATGGAATGTGTAAAAACCACGGAAGACCTTTTACCTGGTACCCAAGATAGGTTGCAACAATTGCGCCTATCCAAAACTGTCCTTCGGCACCAATATTAAAAAGCCCAGAAGAAAATGCTATCGCAACCCCAAGTCCGGTTATTATGAGGGGTATTGCATTTGTCAGGGTTGTTGCAAAGTTCATTAGATTCCCATAAGCGCCGCTAAAAAGTGCCAAATACGCATATATAGGATTTTGTTTTGCTGTGATTAATATTACTATTCCACCTACTATCATGGATATAAAAATAGCAATAAGCGGCATTAAAATACTCTGCAAAACCTTTTTAACCATCACAATTTAAGCCTCCTTCTTTTTCTTGCCTATCATCAAAAGTCCTATTTCTTCTTTTGTTGCACTTTTACTTTCCAAAATATCCATAATCCGGCCCGAATACATAACAGCAATTCTGTCAGAAAGGTTCAAAATCTCATCAAGCTCTAACGAAACAAGTAGTATTGCTTTGCCACTGTCTCGAAGTTCAATCAGCTTTTTATGGATATACTCTATAGCTCCCACATCCATTCCTCTTGTTGGCTGGACAGCAATTAAAAGGTCTGGATTGCTTGAAAACTCCCTTGCCAAGATTACCTTTTGCTGATTACCACCTGAAAGGTTCTTTGCAAACAGCTTGTAATCAGGTGGACGCACATCAAATTCATGTATGAGTCTATCAGCTTCAAGAGTTATAACCTTGAAATTTAAAAATCCTTTATTAGAATATGGTTTTTTGTAGTATCTTTTGAGCACAATGTTTTCTGCCACAGTAAAGTTCAAAACAAGTCCGTCCTTCTGCCTATCTGCTGGAATATAAGCAATCCCTTTTTCATAACGTTTGCGTGAAGGAAGATTTTGAATCTCCTGTCCATTAAAAATTATCTTCCCTGTTGATGAAATAAGCCCAACAATAGCTTCAACAAGCTCATTTTGACCGTTTCCATCAACACCTGCTATGCCAAAAATCTCTCCTCTTCTTATTTCAAAACTTACATCTTTGACCTTTTCAACACCGTTTTTCAATTTAACTGAAAGGTTTTCAACCTTTAATACAGTCTCTCCTATCCTTGGTTCAGCCTTTTCAACAACAAGTTTAACTTCTCTTCCAACCATCAAATTTGCAAGTTCCTGTTCGTTGGTTTCTTTTGTATTCAAGGTATTTATTGTCTTTCCTCTTCTCATAACAGTTACTCTATCTGAAATTTCCATAACCTCATCAAGCTTGTGGCTTATAAACAGTATGGATATTCCCTGAGCTTTGAGGTTATTTATAATTTTAAAAAGCTCTCTTGTCTCTTGGGGTGTTAGCATTGCTGTTGGTTCATCAAGTATCAAAAGCCTTGCATCTCTATAAAAAGCCTTTAATATCTCTACTCTTTGTTGCATACCTACACTTAAATCTCCAACTTTTGCTTTTGGGTCAATTTCTAAATTGTATTTCTTCGAAATCTCAAGAATTTTCTTCTCAGCTTCTTGAACATTAAACCTAAAACCTTTTGGCTCAAATCCCAAAACAATATTTTCAGCCACCGTAAATACAGGTATCAACATAAAATGCTGATGAACCATTCCTATTCCTTTTTCAATTGCTTCATGAGGTCCTTTGACCTCAAGTTTTTGCCCTTCAAAATATATCTCACCAGAATCAGGAGTATAAAGACTATAGATTATATTCATTAAAGTAGACTTTCCAGCACCATTTTCTCCAAGTATGGCATGTACCTCACCTTTTTTAACATCTAAATACACATTATCGTTTGCTTGAATATTACCAAACCTCTTAGAAATACCTTTGATTTGCAAAATATACTCCATATCCCTGTCCCACCTGTCTTTATATTCTTTTTATTATTTCAATGACAACCTTTTTTAGCTTTTCTATATTTTCTGAAAACACTCTCAAAACCTCTTCATGCGAAACAGGTTTTACACCCGGGTCATCTTCTAAACCCGCATCATAGTCCGTCACAAGAGTTACATTTAAATACTTTATTCCAAGTTCATTTGCCAAAACAACTTCAGGATATTGAGTCATTCCAATAACGTCAAATCCCATTTTAGAATACCATCTGCTCTCAGCTAAAGTAGAAAATCGCGGTCCCTGAATAACTACACATGTACCTTTTTTATGAAATCTATATCCAAGTTCTTCTAAAACATTAATTGCAATTTCTCTCATCTGCTCATCATAAGGCTGTGCCATTGAGGTGTGCTTTACATTTCCAATATCCGAAAATGTGTCCTCTCGTCCCCATGTTCTGTCAACAAATTGGTCAACAATCACGAAATCACCTGGTGAAATTTCTTTTTTTAGACTCCCACAAGCTGTTGTGGATATAATCCTGTCAACACCAAGTTGTTTTAATGCATATATGTTTGCTTTGTATGGAACTTTGTGTGGGGGATAAATATGCTTTTTACCATGTCTCGGAATAAACGCAACTTCTTTTCCTTCCACCATGGAAATTGCTATTTTATCACTTGGTTTACCATAAGGTGTTTCCATCTCGATTTCCTTAAAATTTTCCAGAAAAGAGTAAAATCCAGAACCACCTATTATACCTATCATGTGGATTAGAACTCCTCTCTATTTGTATTACAAACTTGCGTATTGTTAAAAGGCCTGCTGTGATATTTCATATTGTCAGCAGGCCTTTAAAATGTATATGGAACTACTTTACTTCTGTTGGTATCTTTATCTTACCAGCTTTTATATCAGAAATTATCTTGTTTATTTTATCACTCACATTCTTTGGAACACCTTTCATAAAAGGAGCAAGTCCAACACCATTGTTTTTTAAATCAAAGTAAATTACACCACTTTTGAATTTTTTATTTAATGTATCTTTTATAACGCTATATGTCGCAACATCAACTCTCTTCATCGCAGAGGTAACAACAGTGGTTGGTGCAACATAGCTTTGGTCTGAGTCAACACCAATTGCATAAATTCCTTTTTCTTTTGCAGCCTGGATAACACCAAGCCCTGTCTGACCTGCAACTTGGAACACAAAGTCAGCACCTTCTGAAATTTCTGAAAGGGCTACTTGTTTTCCTGATGCTGGGTCATCAAATTTACCAGTGTACTTAATTATAACCTTTGCTTTTGGAATCTCACTCAATACACCAGCTTTAAAACCTGCAATGTATCTATCAACAGGTGGAATCTTCATACCACCTACAACTCCAAATACATTCTTTCCAGTTGTTTTGCCAAACTTGGCTTTCTCAAGTAAGGCTGCAGCAACACCAGCTAAATAACCTGCTTGTTCCTCTCTGAACATAGCTGAGGCCACATTAGGAAGGTCAGAAATCTCAGAGTCGATAATTAAAAATTTTGTCTTTGGGAACTGTTTTGCAACTGTGACAACTGCATCGTGCATCATAAAACCAACAGCAATAATCAAATCATAATTTGCTTTAGCAAGCTTTTGTAGATTCGGAATGTAGTCTGTCATCTGCTTAGACTGAATAAGAGTTGTTTTGATTTTGAGTTCTTTTTCGGCCTTTTTCATCCCCTCATATGCAGACTGGTTGAAACTTCTGTCATTTACACCACCTACATCAGTTACAAGCCCTACTTTAAAAGTTTTTTGTGATGTAGAGCCATTTACCATATTCCAAGATACATTTAAGCTTAATAAAAGAGCTACAATTACAACAAGACTTAAAACTGCATATAAACTTCTCTTCATAAAAAGCAACCTCCTTTTATATTTTTAGATGTCAGACATCTAACATCTGACATCTGACATTACTATTTTATAATATATGTTCAAAAAAGTCAATATGAAAATTTATAAATTTGTGAATTATAATTATAAAAGGCTGCCTCTAAATTGCAGCCTTTTTTCTCAATCTTTGTTTTACATATACAATTCTTTTACCCTATTGTGAGCTAAATACTCTAATGTATCGTCTAATTTTTGAAATTCTAAGTTATCTAAAGTATACTTTCTTTCAAGAGCTTTTTTTATCATAAAGTCCGCAATATGCGGATTTTTTGGGAGAAGTGGTCCGTGCAGATAGGTACCTATGACATTTTTATAAATCAGCCCTTCAAACCCATCCTTCCCGTTGTTACCATAACCTTTTAATACCTTGCCAAAAGGTTGATAATTATGATAGGTTCTTCCACCATGATTTTCATATCCCACAACTGTTTTTGGAAAAACATCCAAGCTTGTTTCGATTATAATGTTACCAATAAGTCTTTTTCCCTCAGCTTTTGTTACAAAGTCCAAAAGATGAAGACCTTTTATTACTCTACCGTTTGCATCAATATAAGCCTCTCCTAAGAGTTGATATCCACCACAGATTGCAAGTACAACCACTCCATCTTCAATAAGGTCTTTAATAAGCCCTCTCAAACTCAAAAGATGTGAATATACAATAGATTGTTCTCTATCTGATGCCCCACCAAGTAAAATTATATCAGCATCTTTCAGGATTTCTTGGTTTGCACCCAACGTATATTCAAACACATTTGCTTTAATTCCTCTCCAAACAGATCTTTTCTGAAGACATATAATGTTGCCTCTATCACCGTACAAGTTCAAAACCTCAGGGAACATATTAACAATGTTTATTTCCATTTTTTATCCCATCCTTTTTTGAAAGGTTATCTACTATTTTTCTAACTTCAAAAAGAGCAGTGTATGTTGGAAGAATATAGATTTTCTTTATATCATTTTGATCAAAAACACAGTTTAATTCTTCTTTGTAGTCAATAAACTCAAAATTAGAAAGTACAAATTCGCTGTATTTTACTCTCAAGGCCATATCTTCTTTCCTCTTTCCGCTAAAATACAAAGCTTTGATATTTTCTATTTTACACAAGATATCAAAATCAGCATCCCAAATCCATGAAATATCCCTGCCATCTGCAGCATTGTCGTTCAGTATAAACACAATAACCTTAGGATCAGGATCCTGACTAATTACATTTAATGTCTCGCTCATGCCTATAGGATTTTTTACGAGCGATATTATTACATCTTTGTCACCAACTTCTTTCTTTTCTAATCGACCAAGTCTGTTTTCAAATGTTTCAATTCTTTCTCTTATTTTTTCTTTATCAATCCCAATAATCATTGCTACTGAAATAGCTGCACATACATTGTATAGATTATAAACTCCACCCATTTTCCATTTTATATTCTCAATGTTTATACCTGTCTCTCTGTCAACAAAATCAAAAACAAACCCGGTTAAGTCTTCTCTTATATTTGTAATTACAAACCGGCTTTCAGGATTCCTATAACCACACATCAAACATTCATATTTGCCAAGATGTCCAACATTATAAAATGAATATTCAAGCTTGGCATTGCAAATAGGACAGAAGCGCGAATCCAATGTAACATTAGTTCTTCGACTAAACATGTTCTCATCAACACTATAAAACACCCTTTTTACGCCACTAAAACTTGCTAAGTTTGGATCATCTGCGTTTATTATAGCGATAGCCTGTCCAATATGGTTTAAAATCAGCTCCTTTACTCTGTCAAGTTCACCATATCTGTCAAGCTGGTCTCTGAACACATTGGTTGTAACAAATATGTCTGGTTTTAAGTATCTTGTTACAATTGGCAGGGAGCCTTCATCAACTTCAAAACATGCAATATCATAATTTGACTTTAGATTATTTATAAAAGCACTTACAATCCCGTTTGCCATGTTTGAACCCTTTAAATTAGAAAGAACAACTCTATCGTCCGCAATTAACCAGTTTATTATGTTGTTTGTTGTTGTCTTCCCATTTGTACCCGAGATAAGTATCTTCAATTTGCACCTTTTATCAATTTCTTTTATAATTTTTGGATAAATCTTTAAGGCAATCTTACCTGGAGCGCTTGTTGCATCTTTTCCAAAAAGTTTTAGGATAAGTTTAAACATCATTCCAAGTAAAATAGCAACATAAAGTTTTAAATTTTTCAATTATCTCATCCCCTACTTTCTGAAAAGATTTGTAAAATATAAAAAGCAAGGCACTGCCTTGCCCTACGTATTTTCAAAATAAAAAATTTAATTTTAGGCACGTGGATGAGTTTTTTGATACACTTCTTTAAGCTTAATATTTGCAACTTGAAGGTATTTCTGTGTTGTTGAAATATCAGCATGACCAAGCATTTGCTGAACAGCCCTCACATCTGCACCATTTTCAATTAAATGAGTAGCAAAGGAATGTCTGAGTATATGCGGTGTTATTTCTTTTTCTATCCTCGCATTTTGTGCATAGAACTTTACTATCTTCCAAAATCCCTGTCTGGTCATTCTTTCTCCGCTAAAGTTCAAAAAAAGAGCCTCTTCATCTTTACTTTTTGCAAGGTAGGGTCGTGAATGACGCAAATACTTCTCCACTGCCGAAATAGCGTACGAACCAATAGGAATAACCCTATCTCTTTTCTTATTTTTGCAAATAATATACCCATGCTCAAGATTAATATCGTCAAGATTGAGATTTATAAGTTCGCTTACCCTGATACCTGTTGCATACAAAAGTTCAAGCATTGCTTTGTCTCTAATCCCTTTAATATCATCCTCTTTCGGACATGAAAGAAGCCTTTCCACCTCATCTTTTGTAAGTATCTGAGGTGGGTTTTTTTCAAGTTTCGGAGGTTCAATCTCAATTTTCCCAATATCAACAATATTTTGTATTTTTAGAAATTCATAAAAGATTTTTAATGACACAATTGCTCGTGCAATAGTGCTGTTTGATTTCCCAGCTTTTTGCATACTGATAATGTATGCTATTAAGGTTGCCTGAGAAGTATTTTCAAGTTTTATTTTTATGCTATCTAAAAACTCTATATATTTTTTGGCATCTCGTAAATACGAACTTATAGTATTCTGTGAAAATTTATTTTGTTTCTGGAGGTAATTGCCAAAAACTTCTATAATGCTCATCTATGCCCAAATCCCCTTATATATAAATAAATTCCTGCCATCCTATATTAACGTTATATTAGCTTACAAGCAAGTTTTGCTACCATGTTGTCAATAATAAGTATTCCAAATAGTAAAAATATTATAATAATTCCTACAATTGTAAATAACCTTTTGTCTATTCTTACCATTCTATCTTTAAAGAATAACACTATAAATGAATACAAAATAAGTATAATCAAAAATATAAAAACAATCAATTCCTTTAATAGTATATAAGACAAAAAGAACGTAATCCCATTTAACTTATACGCGTAAAAAAAGATAGCAGTAGAAAGCCCAAATGAAAATCCTTTAAATATTATAACCCCTACATTCAAAAGCTGCATATATCTATGTAGGTTAGAAAGTCCCCATATGCAGAGACAAAGTAGTATCATTCCCAGTGAGAAAATTAAAACATTCTTCCAATAATCTTCATTTCCTTGTTTTGCCCTGTTTATTGAAATTAATACAAAGTTAGATAATTGTCTTTTTTGATTTGTGTTCATTCCTAAGAAAAATCTTATGCCAAAAAACATACTAAGAATATACAAAACAGAAACTAATACAACCAAAAGTTTTATTCTTGTCCTCATAGTTATCTTCTCTTTTGCAAATTTTATAGTAAAATAATATGTCAATCTTTTCTTAATTATTCCCAACCAAAGAGAATAGATGCCCTTTTGATTTAAAAATGAGATAGTTCGTTTTCTTATAAAAGCAGTTAGGCAAGCTTTTGCTAACTTTGATTGATAATCTTCCACTTGCAAATTTCAAATTTACATTGTCATAGCTAAAAAGTATTTTGAGGATGTACTTGTCGTTAGGCAATATCTTTTGTTTGCCTAACTCAACAGTGAAGAACATGATTAAAAATATAGCAAATATTAAAATTAACCCTTTTCTTATCTTTCTTATAAAAATTTTGTATTCACAATATCTTCTGTATCTGCTTCTTCTCAAACCAAAACTCACCTTCCCATGATGGTATCATCCAATGCTTTTGCAACAATCTGACAACTTCTTAAAGCTTCCTCTAATGTATTTCCATTACTACCAATTTCAATAATTATTGCATATGGCGATATATGTTGATTGTATCGTGCAACAGAGAGAGTTATAGGTCTTGTAATCTGAGGACATATTTTTTTGAGATTCTTTTGAAGATGCACAGCAAATAAAAGGTTCTGTCGCCAAAACGGATGATAAAGCCCAAGCTTGTCTGTCCCCACAACAAGCATAACCTTTGCAACCTCATATCCAAACGCAATTGTTGAAACTTTCACCTTATTTGAACCGTTTCCAATAGCATCCCTGTGCAAATCTATAAAAACTTTTATATCAGGATGTTTACTTTTATATTTCTCCATAACTTTTAATGATCGTGCATAAGAGCCCTTGTATTCTGGATAATCGTTTATCTCTTTGCTGTGAAAAACCTTATAACCATACTGTTTCTCCAAAATCCTCTTCAGCTCTTCCCCTACTCTCACAACATTGTAATTAAAATCAAGTGTTCTATCTGTTGTACCAGAAGTGTATACAAGTTTTTGGGAAAAGGTATTGTAACTTTCTGTTGTGTGAGTATGGTAAATTAAGATGGAAGGTTTTTCCCCATTGAAAATTTTGAATTTGGTCATCAAAAGTTCATTGGCATCAACTTTATAGTCTGTCTGATTTATAATCTCTATTTTGTTGTATGTTCCTAACTTTTGGGAACTATTTTCAAAGTATTTCTGAAATTCGATGTTTTCATCCTGACTTTGAGCTTGACCATTTTTCTTCTCTTCTTGGATTTGCTGGTTGTAATTTATCACAATAGCATCATCTTCATATACAGCTGTATTTGCAGCTTCTCGAAAGTTTATTTCTGTAAACATTGGATAAGAAAATCTTACTATGTTCTCAATTTTAAAAGCCTCACTTACAAAATGGTCAGAAAAAATGGGTATATTGCATGAAATAATCTCTTTTGAGTACCTGAAAAGCAGAGTTGTGGCTGTTTGATTTAAAAAGATTAATCTTTCAACTAAAAAGCCAACACCAAACACAAAAAGTATAGTGGTTACCAATACTATCCTTTTAAAATCAAAAACCTTCACCATTTTAAATTATTCAAAACTCCTTTTTAAAACTTTTGATATTATTCTAAAAACTTTCTTTTAAAATTCTTATTCTTCAGTCCCCACTTTTATTACAACTCATTCAATTTACATATCTGTACTCTTCATTCTCTTTTACTTCCGGATGAATTGCCTTATTTATTCCATCGGCTATAACAGTCGAAATATTTTCAACAATCCTGTCGATGTCTTTCGGCGTTACAAAAAGATTCCCATAGTAAGGGAATATAACTTCTTTAATAAGATTAAACCTGTCTTCATCGGGAATACTCTCTAAAAGCATATAAAGCGGCGATGACCTGTCTGTTTCATTTTTAAGTCTTTCAAGCAGAAGGTCTATGGCATCATTTGCAATAATTGCTGCATCAACCACCATAGGAACACCAATTGCCACAACAGGAACACCAACTGTATCTTTTGTGATACCTTTTCTTTCATTTCCAATACCCGATCCAGGAACAATACCTGTATCTGTTATCTGGATAGCAGTTGATATCCTTTCAAGTCTTCGTGAAGCAAGTGCGTCAATTGCAATTATTAAATCAGGGTGTATTCTCTGAACTATACCGCTTATTATTTCACTGGTTTCGATTCCAGTTATACCTAAAACACCTGGCGATATTGCACAAACAGAACGTACTCGTCTGTCTTTTATCTTGTCGGGAACAAATTCAAACAAATGACGTGTAATCAACACCTTTGACACCACTTTGGGCCCTAAAGAGTCGGGCGTGACATTCCAGTTGCCAAGTCCAACAACAAGTACGGTAGATTTTTGTGACACATTTATTAAGCTTTCAAGCTGGTCAGCTAAGACCTTTGAAACTTGTTCCTGTACCTCAAAATCTTCATCACGCAGCCCATCAGCTTCGATAGTGATATAATTTCCTATAGGCTTTTGCAAGATTGCTTCACCTTTTATAGAGTTAATCTTGACCTTAGTGATTTTAATTTTATCCTCAAACTCTTTTCTCTCTTCAACCTCAACACCTTCTATCTCTCTTCCAAGTCCTTTTTGGACAAGTTCTCTTGTTTCAAGTGCAAGGTCTGTTTGAATTTTAAACATTCTTTTTCCCGCCTTTCTCTTGAAACTTTTTCCTACACATTATTATTTTCACTTTTGAATTCATTTAACCAAAAATGAATGTATGTTAAAAGGGAACTGCAAGATTATACCCTTGCAGCCCCCTCTTTTTATTTTCAGGGGGGTTATTGCTTTTCTTTCAAGGCTTTTTCTGCCATCTCGATAGCTTTTCTGACAATATTACCACAGTCGCGTGATTTTACTTCTCCCCAACCGTACTTCGATACCGTGTCGTACACTCCAAGTTCTTTTGCTATTTCCATTTTTAATTCCTCTGACATAATCTTTTGTCTTGCCAAGGCAATCGCCCCCCTTGCGGTTTTTTCACCGCATATCTTAGTCTGTTCAAAAACAATTTAATTTATAATCCATTTATTTACATTGATAAAATTCCGTTAGGGTCTTTAATAATTTCCAGGATATTTTCTTCTTTTCCAGTAATTGCGTTTATATAATCAGCAAAGTATTTGTCGTCGTACTTGCCTAAAAACTCATATGTGAAAGCCTCTTTCCCAGAATCAAGTGGTATGATAGCAAGCGACACACTTTGCACATCAAAATTTTTGCTAATCAAATTTCTTGCTTGTCTTTCAGATATTGCAGGTTTAGGAATATTTCTTGAAGTGTGAGACATATAATATGGTGTTGCATCAAATCCTACTATTTGCCCTGTGTCAAGGGCTACTCTAATCTTTACCATATCAGGATATATTTTGATACCATTTTGCAGAAAAATATAATTTATTAGTGCAGTGTTGTCTTGTTTTAAATAGAAGGTATCAATCATGTTAGGAAAACCTTTTGCAATTAAAAACTTTTTAGCGTTTTCTTTTGCTTTTGCAACACCTATTTTTGGTGAAGAAGTAGCTCTGTTGTCAATCATCCAAATTACTTTGCCACCTTTTTTAGAAATAGCTATCGTGATTGTTCTGTAGCGAATTTTTCTGTCAGGGATTATCTCAAAAGTATAAACCTTTATTCTATCTCCTGAAAGTCCTAAATAATTAACAACGTCAGCTCTTTTAAGATTTAAAAACTCAAAAGCAATTTTTTTTGCTTGTTCTTTAGTTACAAGTTTTTCAGGAAGCCCTTTTGGAATCTGGCGGCTAATATGGTCAGAAAAAGGTCCATCATATATCAAAGTTGGATAGTCTTTAAAACCAGCCTCAACTGCAAGCATTCTGCTACTTGTAACATTCTGAGACACTCTCTTGAGCCTTGACGTTCCAACTACTCTAACCTCTCCCCATCTTAGTCTTCCTTGGCTTATCTCAATTGCAAGTTCATTTAGGCTATTACTGAGTTTATCTGCATATGCTCGAAGTTTTTTGAGTTGCTTTTTCTGAAGGAGTGTCTCCTTTTTACCACTCATAAGCTGTTTTGAAAGCGAAAAACTGAGGTCTCCAACTTGAGTAAGATATTTTGCTGTTTTTTCAAGTGCAACATTGTTCTCAATAGGAAGCTGGGAAAGGTTTTCCTGTGCTGCAAAAGCGTTTCTCCACACCTCGGTATATAATACTGCTCTTTGCCTATCATCGCCTGACACTTCAGCCTTTGAAAGAAGCGATTGGATGTTTTGAACATAACCTACCATATCGAAAAATGCTCTGTGCCACATATTGGTAAGATAGTTATGATAATTAGCTTTACCTCTATACTGATTCACTCCCCAAAGGGCCACAATAACTAAAATACCAAGTGTTACTGCCATTATACTCCAAAGTCTTACACTTTTTAGTCTTTCCCTAAGTTCTTTATATCCACCTAAAATACTCAAGTTAATCTCACCTCTTTAGTTGATTTTATTTTGCAAATCTGTGTTTGCCAATTACAAGCATAACCTTTCTACTCCAAATCCATCTATTTGTTGTCTTTGCAGGATTATAATAATATATACAACCGTTTGTCGGGTCCCAACCATTTAATGCATCTCTTGCGGCTTTCAAAGCTGTTGGTTCAAGTTTGGCGTTAATCTGTCCGTCAGAGACACAGGTAAAGGCACCTGGCTGATAAATAACACCACTGATTGTTTTTGGAAATCCGGGGTGTTTTGTTCTGTTTATAATAACAGCTCCGATTGCAACCTGACCTATATAAGGTTCTCCTCTTGCTTCACCATTTATTACTCTGGCCAAAAGATACAAATCTTTATTTTGGTAGCTCGTTGAACCTTGTGTTTCAATAGATTGATTCAAAACTTCTTTGTCACTACTTTCCAATGCTTTTTCAAGTTTTTTCTCAATTTTTTCGTAACTTGATCTTCTTACATCATAAATAAGTTTTGCAGTGTAAATACTGAGAATAAAACTTATAAAAAGAAGCAAGAGATAAAGTGAATATTTTCTTAAGATTTTGCTCACCGTTTAAACCCCCAAATATAAATTTTTCTAAAATTATTTTTTGTAAGCTCATTTTTATTATTCAAAATTAGCGGTAAAATAAACTTAAAGATTTATATTAGCGGAGGAAATGTAAATGAAAGTTTTGATTTTAAGTCTTGACGCAGGTGGTGGACACTTTGCTGCTTCAAATGCATTGAAAACCGCTATTTTGCAAAAAGATCCCCAAGCCAAAGTTGAAATTGTAGACACCCTTAAGATTATAAGCCCAATATTAGATAAGTTGGCTGTTGGAACATATTTAAAAGCTATTAAAACAGTTCCATTTATATACGGTCTTGTTTATGATTCAACAGACAAAGACCCACCTACACGTTTTAGCAAGGCAATTTATGAAAAATTTTATTTTGCATTTTATAAGCTTTACAATATTATTTCTGAACTAAACCCTGATGTAATAATTGGAACTCATCCGTCACCAATTGATATGGTAAGTCAGCTAAAAAAACGTGGAAACATAAATGTCCCTATAATCAGCATAGTTACAGATTTTACAATACACCCCTATTGGATTAATGAGTATGCAGACTATATAATTGTCCACCATGAGAACTTGGTTTATGAAGCGGTGAAAAAAGGAGCTTCAGAAAAAAAGGTAATACCTCTTGGTATTCCCATTAACCCTTCTTTCTCAATAAATAATGAAAAAAAACAAATCTTATCTGAGCTAAACCTTGAAGACAACCCAACAATCTTAATTATGGGTGGAAGTTTAGGGCTTGGAAATATTGAGGATATAGTTGAAATGGTTTGCCACATATGTGACGAGAGTTATCAAATAATTGTTGTTACTGGGAAAAACAAAACATTAAAGAAATCATTGGAGGTAAGAAATTTTGGAAGAAAGGTAGTTGTATTTGGTTTTATCAGCTTTATAGACAAGCTCATGGCAATAAGTGACATTTTGATTACAAAGCCTGGTGGTCTTACCTGTGCTGAAGCACTTTCTCGTAAACTTCCAATGATTTTGATATCACCAATTCCTGGACAAGAAGAGAGAAATACCTTTTATCTTATAAACAACGGCGCTGCCGCTTATGTAAGAAATATTGAAAGCTTTGATATAGTTTTTAACCAAATAATAAACAATCCTCAAAGGCTCGAACATATGAAACTTGCGTGTTCATTTTTAGCAAAGCCAAATTCATCAAATGACATTGTGGAATTTATAAAGGGAATGGTGCTCTAAAAGGCCCCATTCCCCTTTCTATAAAAAGATTTCTCTTTTTTATTGTGGTTGTGGCAAAAATCTTGCTGGGTTTTGGTTCTCACCGTTGTATAAAATCTCAAAGTGTAAATGTGGTGGGTCCATGTATTCTATATTAGAGCTTGTCCCCACCTCACCAATTTTTTGCCCTTGCCTAACTATGTCTCCAACTTGGACATATTTTAAATCTTTCAAGTTAAAGTATTTTGAAATATATCCATCACTATGGTCAATTACAACATATTTTCCATAAAGAGGGTCTTCGCCCAAGTCAATTACAGTACCGTCAAAGCAAGCTTTTATATCGCTACCTTCTTCTGCTTGAATATCAATGCCTGAATGTTCTGTCCATTCATCTAAGGTTTTAGAGTACACAAGTGACTGGTCAGAAAACTCTCTGATTACCTTGCCAGAAACAGGATATATAGGCTTGAACACAAGAGGATTTATTACTTCTATTTCGTCTCCTAAGCTATTTCTTCCCTGATTTTCCTCTGCAGTTGTATTAGCCTTTTGTTGTGCATGCTGTTGTTTATTAGCATTGCTTGCGGCGTCATTCTTAGTTGTTAAAGAACTTTCATTCTTTTTTGAATTGTAAGCTGAGTTTGAGCTATGAATACTTTGGGTATTGTCTTCTGATTTCCTTTGAGATACATTTTTATTTCCTGTTTTTTCAGTTGTTGCAGGGCTATTTTTTAATTTATCTTGTTTGGTCACTTCTTGCATACCAACTTGTGGAATTGCATTAGAGGTATCGCTGTTATTCAGGCTTACATTATTATCTTGCTTTTCTTCAACCTCATACTTCGTAAAATCAGTAGTTGCAATTGTATAAATTGAAAAACCAATTACAAAAAGACAAACAACCACAATTATATAAAATCCTTTGGTGTCAAAAAAGTTTATCAATCTTTCTTTCCAATCCTTTTTATTCATCTTGACTTTGCACCTCCTTCCATATAATATTCTTGCCAGCTATTTCTCAAACTATACATAAATAACATCTTAAATATCCATATTTTTTCTTTGAATATTAGAAGAGGATTTGATATGATTTATTTAAAGATCAGTTATGTCAACTTAGAATGAGGTGCAAACAATGGAAAGGCGAAATACAAAGAAAAGACTATTTGGAAAGATTTCATCTACTTCAAAAAAGATTTTGTTAATCATAGGAACAATTTCTGTTATAATGCTTTTGCTTGGTATAAAGTTCTATTTTCTATCTTTGCACTATGTGTCTGATAAGATTGATTTAAAAACTTTGTCACAGGGGCTTTTGCAAAATTCACTTTACATATTCATAGAAGGGTTGGCAGCTGCTATTATAATTGACTACTTGGCAAAGACAAAAAATTAAAGGGCAAAGCTATTTTGAATTCAGCCTTGCCCTCTTTTATTCATCATAATATTTATTATTAAAACTACAGTTTTTTGTATACAAATAGCCGTTTGCAAAATGAATAGATGTACAAACCATAAAATAGGAATACAGGAATAAAAGTCAAGAGGGTGTATAGGTAAATTGTGCTATTTGCACACAATAACAACATTATCAGCAACGTATGTAACTATAAATTTATTACCAAATAATTCAAAAGCCAAAAAAGGCAAAGCTATATCAAACCCTTTAAAAAGGGTTTTTAGTGTGGGCAATTTGTTAGGGATTAAAAATGCATTTTTTAGAGTTAAGAGAAATCTCAGGCAATAAGTTTTTTAAGTTTTTGAAGTTTTTTGTAAGAGATATTTTGGTGATGTTTTAGTATGGCATAAGAGAGAATAAAGAGTAAAAGCATACAAATAGCAGAGAGTAAGAAGTCAGAAAAAAGTGAAATATGGTCATATGAGAAAATGGTATCATGACCGAGAAAAGACTTTAGATTAAAAATAGTTTGCTCGATAGTAACTCTGGATTTGTAAAGTTGATAAAACTGGTCAGAATTTCTATCGATACCTGGATAATACCGCAGGTTGGCATCTGGGTATGTATAGAACATCCTACCTGACTTAGAAGTAGTACAAGGATGTGGGCAGGTGCAAAAGCGTTTATTGTCTTTAATCTGAGAGCAAGGGCAGCGCCATTTAATTCTTGGGGAGCGATTTTTACCATTACAAAGACCTTCGTAGATAAAAGGTTTATTTAGTTTATTACAGAAGGGTATACCGTTTTGTGAGATAGTGATGTTAGGGTCAGAGGTAGGGGTATATGAGGTTTGGTTAGAATTTCTGGGGTTAATAGGGATTATGACTTTAGAGAAATTGAAATCTTTGATGAGGGAAGAATAGACCATGTAAGAGTCAAGAGCACTGTCGGCGATAAAGGTTGAAAACTGATTGAATTGGAAATTATGGTTTAGGTTAATCAAAGCGGGAATAAGAGCTTTTGAATCAGAGATAGCTTTAGAAAAAGCAGGGTCTTGAGGGTCATCAGAAGAAGGACAGAAGGCAGGAGTGATTACAAGAGGTAAACCAAATCCATTAGTGATGATAGCGAATTTGTATCCATAGCAGAAATGACCATTAGCGAACATACGAGTAATATAAGGTGAAGCAGAAGCAGATTTGGGGAGGTTTGAGTATGTGAGATAATACACAGCAGAGGATGTAAGGTTAGGGTTTTGAGATTTAGTTTTTCTGAGCATAGATTGGATGAACTTAGGGTTATTTTCTTTGAGCATAGGGACTAAGGCAGTTGTGTCGAATATTACGCAAGAAGCAAGGTCAGGGTTTATTTCAAGTGCAATATTTTGAGCATATTTTGCGAGGTTATAAAAGACGTTTTCGATTTCGGAGCAAAAGATTTTTCTAAATCTTGAGAATGTAGAGATAGAGGGTATAGTATCGAAGTTGCAGAAAGATTTAAGCTGGTATGAGTTGAGCAAGACAGCACGGAGTTGAGTTAAGGTAGAGAATTTGAAGATTTTTTGGATGAAGAAAGCACATAACATAGATTGCAAAGAGAAGCATCTATGTTTACCGAAGTATTTATAGTAGGCTTTAAAGAAGGATTGAGGGATGAAGTTATTGATATTGATGTATTTGTTGAAGAAGCCAAGAAGGTTATGAGGGTTATTGAGAGCGAGGTTTTTAACGTCCTCATAAAGTTCTAAAAAAGAGAGTTGTTTATTATGATTTTTAAACATTTTATCCTCCTCCTCATAGAAAATATGTTTTATACAGTTATATTTTACACTATCTATGAGGAGGAAGGAATACTTTTTTGAAGATTATATAAAGCTTGATAATGCTCATCTTGAGCGTTTCTGCAAAAGGCTATTTTTTGTATACAAAGTTAACGTCCTCTGCTGGAATTGTAAAAGTGGTATAACCCCCAACCCATTTAATCTCCACATGTATATCTTTCACAAATAAGCTTTTGAGCTTATTACTATCAGTTGTAATCTTAGTAATAAATGTGGCTAACCCAACATCTATCCCTTTATTCTTGACGCCATCTAATACATAATTTGGGATTGTATTAAAATCGTATCCGAATTCAAGGTTTTGCCTCCAAGGAGGGAAATATTTTTTTAAACTTTTATCCAATGTGCCTTTGACTATTATTCCTTTATACGAGCAAGGAATTTTAGTTGGAACAATTTTGACACTTATTATGAATCTTAAATAATCTTTGCTTTCTTTAACTTCTTGTATTATAACTTCTGCCTCAGATTTAAAAATTGATGGATTATACTTTCTGTAGCTTAATAACTTAGATTTTTCAATGGATTTATCTTTTTCTATATTTCTTTCTACAATGATTAAAATTCCCATTCCTATCAAAATAACTACAGCTGCATACAGCGCGAATATTGGAATAAACCTTTTTTTGACAATTCTATCACCTACAAAAACTTTCATAAAATAGCATTATCAATGAGTCCACGCAAGAACTAAAGCTGGTTTTAACCATAAATAACGAAGATAAGCTTCTTGATACATTATACTGTCTTGCCAATAGTAACCACTGTAAACTTCTGAAGCAATAGGGCCATATCCATTTGCTGGAATAAAATCATATGACTTTGTGCGCGTAAATCCGTTTTTATCTGTAAATGAAACTAAAGCATGTCTATAGGTTTCCTTGCGTTCAACATCTACCTTCGTAACCCACTCTTTTTTGCTACTGTAATAAACCTGGGCAATTTTACTATAGTATGAGTAAGAATGATATAATGCTGCTTTTCCATATCCTGTTACTGCAATATCCTGCGGCATAAGATTAAACGCAATAGATGCAACTTCGTATATCAAACTCGCTACTTTGACATAATAATTTGCTTCAGCTATGCTCAATAACTCTTCAGCAATCGTTGAAAAAATGCCGTCTTTTTCTCCATCTTTATAGAGAATACCACTTGACCATCGAGGAGTATACGTAATGTTTATTGAACCTTCATCAGTATCTGTATAATTTGGTGTTATTATTAATTTGTTGCTCAAAATGTTATTTTTAGAATTGAATTAAAATAAGGATTTTTCTCATAAACTGCTTTTGTAACTGTATCATTTTCCCGTATTTTTGACTTATCAAATGTTGCATAATTTAAAATTTCATTTTTACTTATCGTCGGGTTCCCTAAAATTGTTTGTTCTTTAAAAATTCCAACGATACATAATATTAACATAAAAACTCCTATAAACCTATATATTCTTTTCATATCACTTAAAACCTCCTTTCAGCTATTGTAGTTTGATTTTAACTAAACAGCTGTTAACATTTTTTCTTGCTAACTTAAAGTTAAATTTACTTTTTATCAACATTGATTGAATAAAACTTATGACATAATTGAATCATCCCTTTATTACCATGAAATGTTATTTTAATTATAAAAAAAATCAATGTATAAATTAACCAAAAATAATTTAATTTTGAATTATCAATTTGTCTTATTAAACAAAAACCTTTTTATTTTGCTGGCTATACTTTTAATAAATATAAAATAACCCTCAGTGTCAATTTTATAGTTTGGCGTCACATTTTTGGTAATGACTATTATACCAAGGTTTCTTATCCCATTTTCATAGTCCTGATAGTAAAGCTCTTTAATTTTCCCCCTTTTATCCTTTACCTTCACCCACATATAAATTTGGGCATCTGAAAATATCCTCTCAAGTTCGTTTTCTGATTGAATTAAAACACCATTTATAGAAATCAATGTGTCACCCAGTTTAATTCCCATCTTTTCAGCAACGCTATTTTCTTCAACATACAACACCTTGATTGTATTCTCCTCTGCCTCAAATATTGATTTTCCCTCTTTTTGCTTTTTTTGCTGAAAAAGTATTATACTTTCATGAGCAATAGGAGCAAACAGAGCTGCCACCCACTTGAAAGCATAGACTTTATATGAAAATGCACTTAAAATAAACAAAACAATACTAAAAATGCTCAAAATTCCAGCACTCTTTTTGCTTATCACAGCTGGTTCATCTTCCACCGCTAAATCCCCGTATCCAAGCGCTGCAACAATAGGAGTCATAAGAAGCATAGCATTGGGCAAAAGATTCTGTGGTTTAAAAAGAGGCCACCATGTTGGTTCAAACAACTCAATTTTTACAACCTGCGTGGTGGTCTGATAGTTATACGCAATTATTACCATCGGTATAACCCAGAACCTTTGCATAAGGTAAGCACCTGAGGTTGAAAAAACACCTTCTTTTTTTCTTCTCTCAATCACAACAGGTATTGCACCACGAAAACCGTCCAAGAAAATTAAAAGACTTTCAACAAAATGGAGAATTGCAACAATTACCAATATCCCTGAGATATCAACAACCGGTTTTGTGAAGATGAGAGATATCACCGAAACAATTCCTGCTGAATATGAAAAACAAAGATACCTTGGATTTATGAGTGCAAGAATCAAAGCAATATACCAAAGGTACATAAAACTATCTACATCTACTACAATACCAAAAAATAAAGTAATTAAACTGACTATATAACCCCCTACAAGTCCTGCGATAGATGACTCCACAACTTTGTAGGTAAGGCTGACCCGGTTGTACCCGAGCACAGCCTGTTCAAATTCCTGTTCTCTTTTGTACAAAAAAGAAATCAATATTACTACTACCCAAAAATTCCAGCTAAAAAGAAGTTGAAATATACTCAGTCCTGTCAGTTCAAATATCTGCCAAAAAAACTTTAACATTATATGCACCTCAAATTTCAAAACTTACTCTTTGAAATTTCACTCTTTAATATCTCAATAGCTTTTTTCAGTTGCAAGTCTTTATCTATTGGAACATTCATTTTATCTTGATACTCCTTGGGCTGAGCTATCTTAATATCTGGCTCTATACCTTTTTTGTGAATATATGCTCCACTTGGCAAAAGATACTGACTCACTGTTATTTTTATTGCAGAACCATCTCCAAGGTCAAATACCTGCTGAACAACCCCTTTGCCAAATGTCTTATCACCAACAATTTTTGCCCTTTTTTGGTCTTTTAAACATCCAGCTAATATCTCTGAAGCTGATGCCGAATATTTATTGGTAAGCACAACAAGCGGTGTTACAGTGTCACCATTTTTGTATGACTTAAAATATTCTTTTTGATTGTATCTATCTTTAAGATACACAATAAGCTGTCCTTTTTTGAGAAAATTGCTTGCAATGTCAACAACAGACTCTAAAAGCCCGCCAGGATTAAATCTCAAGTCAATAATAAGTCCGCGGCAGCCAGAACTTTTGAGTTTGTCATAGCTATTGTAAAAGTCCTGTGGGGTATTTTCGTCAAAATTGGTGATTTTAATATAACCTATGTTATTTTCCAAAATGGAAGAAGATACAGTTTTTATTTTTACTTCATCCCTGACAATTTTAAATTCAATAGGCTTTGAGCTGCCATCGCGCAAAATTGTAACTGTCACACTTGTTCCTTTTGGCCCTCTCATTAAATTTACAGCCTTTTCTATATCTTTTGATGTCAAATTTATCCCATTTACTCTTATAATCTTATCCCCTGGTTTTATCCCGGCCTTGTATGCCGGAGAACCTTCAAATGGTGTTACAACTTCAATATAATGTTCGCCCGGCTCTATTGTCACTCCTATCCCAAAATACGTACCTTTACTTTGTATCATAAACTCTTCAAATTCTTTTTTGGTAAAATATTCTGTGTATGGATCATCGACACTTGCAGCAATACCATCTATTGCGCCGTCTACAATTTTTTGGTCATTTATATCCTTAGGTTCGTAGTAATATTTTTTCAAAAGCCATATAACCTTAGAAATCTTAGGGTCGGTTACTATTCTGTTTGTATACACAGGACTTCCAAAATAGACATAAGTGGTCACAATATATGTTACAATTGCGGTAATGAAAACTATTGCAAAAGTTTGAAGTCTTTTCTTCATTTCTTTTTCAGCTCCTTATCTTAGGAAATTGAGTGGGTCAGATATATCGCCGTTTATTCTAACCTCAAAATGAAGGTGAGGACCTGTTGCATACCCAGTTGCACCAACACTGCCTATTATTTCACCTCTTTTCACTTTTTGACCCACAGTAACGTTAATTGAAGAAAGATGACCATATAAGGTTGAAATACCACTACCATTATCTATAATGACAGTCTTACCATAGCCAGACACCCATCCGGCTAAAATCACATCACCGTCTGCTGCTGCTAAAACACTTGCTCCATATGGCGCTGCAATGTCAATCCCTGTGTGCATTTTATTTTTCTTCAAAATTGGATGAAACCTCATACCAAAATATGACGTTACCTCATAATACCCTTCAAGCGGCCATAAAAGTTTACCACCTTTATACATACGTTTTTTCTTTTGTCTTGCCAAAATTTCCTTTATTTTCTTAGAAAGTTCATTTGAAATTTCTTCAAGTTCATCAAGCATTCTTTCCAATTTATCTTGCTCTTTTTCAAGTTCCGACAAAAGCTTTTTCTTTTCATTTTGATCTGCTAAAAGAGAAGCTTGGTAGCTTTCAAGATCTTTTTTTTGTCTACTCAAATCTTCCTTTAACAGAACAAGTTCTTTTTTCTTATTTTTGATAGTCTCAATGCTCTTTGTGTACTCATTTAGTATTTGCTTATCATATTCAATTATATCGTTAAAAAGATACATTCTTGTAAAAAAATCTGAAAGGTTTTGAGAGTCAAGCAGCATTTCAATATACGATACAGAGACAGTATTTAGCTCATAAATACATCTTATTCTCTCTTTGAACTTTTCATAATACATTTCTTTCCTTTTTTCTTCTTCTTTGAGCTCAGCCTCTGTCTTCAAAATCTTGTTTTCAATAGATGCAATGTTTGCTTTTAAATTTCTTATTTTTCCTTCTACATCATCAATCTTCTTATCAAGCCCATCTATTTGAGATAAAACTTGCTGCTGCTGTTTTTTAACCTCTATTATCTTCTGCTGTGCCTTTTGCTTGCTCTTTTCAATAGACTTAAGCTTGCTTTGATACTCTTTTAAAGTACTTGACACAGCAGTTTCAAAAAAGATAACAAATATAAGCAAAATAGAAAAAATTTTGAGTCTGATTTTCAACAGCCAAACCCCCTCTTTTACAAAAGACAAAAGAGGCTTGATTTTTATGCTTTTAAATATCTTCTCAAAGAAATTAAACTTCCCAGTACACCCACCATGCTTCCTGTGAGTATAAACACTCCTAATATTTTGTACTTGTAAATAGAAATGTTGACAAAATCAACAAAGGTAATAGTCTGTGAAAGGTACCTTATTGCATAGTGATAAAACAACAGAACAATAGCGTATGCTAAAAGTGAACCTAAAATACCTATAATAAATCCCTCAACAACAAAAGGTCCGCTTATAAACCTATTAGTTGCTCCAATATATCTCATAATTGAGATTTCTTTTCGTCTTGCAAAGAGGGTTATTTTAATAGTATTGGCAATTATAAATATGGCAATTATATAAAGTCCCAAAATTAAAAGTATGCAAAAAAGATTTATTATCTTCAAAATCCTTTTAAGCTTTTCCACCGTCTCAGAAGGAAAATAGACCTGAGCAACACCATCTAACGTTTCTAACTCTTCTGCAAGCTTTTTAGTGTATTCAATCTTTACAGGTTTTACTACAAAGTATCCCCGCAGAGGATTATCCCTCTCAAGTCCTTCAAGCAAAAATGCATTTTTACCAAGCTTATTTTTCAAATCTTGCAAAGCCATCTGTGGACTTATGTATTTAAACTCTCGAACTAAAACATTTTTCCTCAAATAATCTTCAATTACAATAGCTTTTTCTTCCTGACCTTTTTGTAAAATTACCCTTATATCAACCGTCTTTTCAATTTGTTGCGAAATATAATTAAGATTAGCTCCTATTGCAATAAATATCCCAACCACAGTTAAGGCTGCTACCACTATAGAAATAGAAGCAGCAGCCATGGTCTTATTTAAAAAAATGTTTCTAAATCCATCTTTGCAAAAGTACTTGATTGTCTGAAGACTCATAGCTGTAAACTCCTCTATGCTGATCTTTTACAATTCTACCACAATCAATTGCTACAACCCTTTTTCTCATACTGTCAACAATCTCTTTTGCATGAGTGGCAACAAGTACAGTTGTTCCTCTTTTATTGATATCTTCTAGAAGTTTCATTATTTCCCACGATGTATCAGGGTCTAAGTTACCTGTTGGCTCATCAGCTACAAGCAAGTTGGGCTTATTTACAATTGCTCGCGCCAAGGCAACCCGCTGCTGCTCACCGCCTGAAAGTTCGTGCGGGTAACATTTTGCCTTGTGCGCAAGCCCTACCAAAGATAGAACATAAGGAACCTGTCTTCTGATGATTTTTGCAGGTGTTCCTGTTATCTGCATAGCAAACTCCACATTTTCATATACTGTTTTGTTGGGGAGAAGTCTAAAATCCTGAAATACTATTCCAATCTTTCTTCTGTAATATGGTATCTCCCTTTTCGGAAGCTGTGTGAGCTTGTACTCACCAACAATAATCTCTCCCTCAGTCGGGTCAATCTCTTTCAAAATAAGCTTTACAATTGTAGATTTTCCTGCCCCGCTTGAACCAACCAAAAATACAAACTCTCCTTTTTCAATGGTCAAATTGATATTTGTGAGCGCAAGCACCCCGTTTGGATATCTTTTGCTCACATTTATAAATTTTACCATTCTTTTCACCTGCAATTTTAAAATGTAATGTTACCTTTTGTATATTCTAAATATTGATTTACAAGCATAGCCATCTTGAAAATTATAGCATCTTCAAACCTTCTGAGGTCAAGTCCTATCATTCTTTCTATTTTGTCAAGTCTGTAAACCAGAGTATTTCTGTGAATATAAAGCTGTCTTGCTGTTTCTGATACGTTCAAGTTGCATTCAAAAAACATCTCAACAGTCTGTATAAGTTCTGGGTCAAAATCAGAAAGTTTTACATCCTTGAAGACCTCTTCCAAGAACATCTCACAAAGTTTTGTTGGCATCTGATATATAAGTCTTCCAAGACCAAGCTTGTGATAGCTTACGATGTACTTGTCCTTTTCAAAGATGTAGCCTATTTTGAGCGCTGCTTCTGCCTCCTTATAAGACATCGAAAGTTCTTTTATGTCATCAACAACAGAGCCAATTCCAATATATGCCTTGAGCAATAGTTCTGAGTTGAGTGTATCAAGTATAATCCTTGCAACCTTGTATGCATCCTCATCATTTGAACCTGGTTTTAGCTCTTTTATGAAAACCAGAATATTGTTGTCAAGCTGGATTATAAAATCTTTTGTACTCTTTGGAAATATGCTTGTCAAAATCTCACCGATGTTCACATCTTTAATCTCTTTTGCATTTGGAATATAAATAGCAAACACAACCCTTGTTGCACCTGTCGCAATGTGAAGTTCTCTTGCCTTTGTATAGATTTCTCCTGGAAGGATGTTGTCATACAAAAGATTTTTTATAAACAGCTTTTTATCGTACGCTGAAGCTGGCTCTTTTGCTTTCATCACAACAAGGTTTAACATGTCCAAAAGCTTTTCAGCATGAGGTTCTGTATTGTTTATATAAAGAACGTAGGTGTCTGTCTGGCTTCTGTAAACCTTGTATGTGCGGCCTTCAAATATCTCAAGGTCTGTATCAGTCTTTATCATGTCAATTGCAACCGTGTTTATCCTGTTTTGAGAAAGAGGATTTGAACTGTATATAACTCTACCATCGGCTTCAATATATCCAAATTCATCGTCGATGATGTCTTTTGCCTGCTCTAAAACATCAATAACCTTTTGTGTCATCATACCTCAATACCTCACCCTTTTCTCAATAGTATTTTATAACTCTATTATACTTTTTTTCTTTGCAGTTGTAAAAGGTTTTTGAAAACAAAAAGCCCCTGCCACAGCTTTACCACATGGCAAGGGCTTATTCTACTTTTGCTTAGTGAACAATAGCCTTCTCTGTTTCTTTGTCGAACAGGTGAATTCTGTTGACATCAAACGCAAGTTTGATCTTGTCGCCAGCTTTTGCTTTTGACCTTGGATCAACTCTTGCAATGAGGTTAAGCCCATCAACAACTACATACAGAAGTGTTTCAGAACCAAGCATCTCAACAACATCAACATGTGCATCAACAACAGCATCCTGAGCTGTCTGCAGGAATATCTCTTCATCGTGCAAATCCTCTGGTCTTATACCCATTATAACTTCCTTTCCAACATAGCCAAGCTCTTCAACCTTCTTTGCCTTTCCTTCTGGAAGTTTTATTGCGTTGTTTCCAAATACAACATATAAGTTCTTATCCTTTTGCTCAATCCTTGATTCAATGAAGTTCATCTGTGGCGAACCAATGAAACCTGCCACAAATAGGTTTGCAGGTTGTTCATACAGAACTTGGGGAGTGTCTACCTGCTGAATAAATCCATCTTTCATAACAACAATTCTTGTACCCATTGTCATAGCTTCTGTCTGGTCGTGTGTAACGTAGATGAATGTTGTTCCAAGCCTCTTGTGAAGCTTAGATAGCTCTGTTCTCATCTGAACTCTGAGTTTTGCGTCCAAGTTTGAAAGAGGCTCA
This sequence comes from Caldicellulosiruptor diazotrophicus, assembly GCF_017347585.1. Taxonomy (NCBI): domain Bacteria; kingdom Bacillati; phylum Bacillota; order Caldicellulosiruptorales; family Caldicellulosiruptoraceae; genus Caldicellulosiruptor; species Anaerocellum diazotrophicum. The sequence continues at coordinate 803,082 of NZ_AP024480.1, read as the reverse complement.
TCCATGAGGAATACTTTTGGCTCTCTTACAATAGCACGACCTAAAGCCACTCTCTGTCTCTGACCACCGGACAGAGCCTTCGGTTTTCTGTCAAGTAGGTGCTCAATTCCCAAAATCTTAGCAGCTTCATGTACACGTCTTTTTATCTCATCTTTAGGAAATTTTCTGAGTTTGAGACCAAATGCCATATTTTCAAAAACAGTCATGTGAGGATACAAAGCATAGTTCTGGAAAACCATCGCAATGTCTCTGTCCTTCGGTGGGACATCATTTACCAGCTTGTCCCCTATGTAGATTTCGCCTTCTGTTACCTCTTCAAGACCTGCTATCATTCTCAGTGTTGTTGTCTTACCACAACCAGATGGTCCTACCAAAACTATGAATTCTTTGTCCTCAATATCTAAGTTAAAGTCAGAAACAGCTGTAACACCACCAGGATATCTCTTGTAAACACCTTTTAATCTTACACTTGCCACTTTTCTTTAACCTCCTACACAGTATTGTATATAAACTTGTAATAAATCTTCTTCTAATATAGACTATACAATTATTTGCGATTAAAAACTATTGATTTTTTAAACAAACTTTTCAAAAACCTTTTAGATAACATGTCTAAACTATCTTACCAAAAACAAAGGCTGATAAGGAGCCTTTCCTTATCAGCCAAATTTTACTGCTACTGTTGTTTGGTTGCCGTATCAATCCCTTTTCTGAACATTCCCAGTACAAATATAAATATTGCTGCGCCAAGGATGGTTGGAATAATAGGAATACCAGCAATCACAGGTCCAAGTTTTCTGAAAAACGGAATATATGCTCCAATCCAAGACCCAACAAGTCCAGCAATCATAGCACCAATAAATCCACCTGGCATCTTGTATTTGGTTAGTGCATCGCCTATATACCCTGCAATTGCTGCAACAATTAGGGTCATTATAAATCCGAGCATAAGTTTTGACCCCCTTTTTGATGGAGCCTCTATTTATTTAGTATGAATACTTTTATCAAATTTAATCACTTGATAATATTACTAATAAAACCCCATCTTTTACCTCAACAATTGCTTCATCTTCAATAATAACATTTGACACACCATAAGGATTGCCAAACTTCATCACACCATTTTCTAACGAATAATACAAACCTTTGGTACAAATACCACTCACAGTTTGCGTGTATGGAAGCAAAGAAAGTAAGTGACCTTTTTTACCATGAATTTTTATTTTGTCTCTTGTCATCATGATTATATTGTTTTCATCTACTATTGTACCTACTATACCACGTTCAAGCAGATAATATAAAAGACTTATGTTGGCAAGAACATGGTCAAGTCTTTCGCCAGTGCAAGAAAGCATTACCACCTCGTCAAATCCATTTTCTGCCAAATACTCAATAGCAATCTGTGTATCTGTTTTATCCTTTTCACAAGGAAATTCCATTATTTGTATGCCATTAATTTTGAAATATTCTAAAATTCTTCTGTCTACAGAGTCAAAGTCGCCTATTATCAGGTTTGGAACAAAACCATATTTGTATGCCACGTTTGCTCCACCATCACAGCAAATTATAAAATCAGCATCTTTCATATGTTCATCATAAAATGACTTGCTTGCAATCTTGCCACTTGAGATTACAACACCTTTCATATCTTTTTCCCTTTCCTAACAATAAATTTTTAGAAAAAGCTTAGCTGACTTGTTTGAGGCAAGTCTTTCAACACTTTATACTGAGTCAAAATCTCTATTACCTGCTTGTTTAGCTTTGCACGTCTTATAAGGTCATCCACCGACAAAAACCTTCCTTCTTTTCTCGCCTCAACAATACTTTTTGCAGCTGCCACCCCAACATTTGGCAGAGCACTAAAAGGTATTAAAAGTCCTCCATCTTTTATGATGAACCTCTCTGCATCAGACTCATTCAAATCAACAGGGTAAAATTTTAGACCTCGTGCTAACATTTCATTTGCAATCTCAAGCACTGTCAGAAGGTTTTTGTCTTTCTGAGAAAGACTACTTATCCTGTTTTCCAAATCCCTTATCTTCTGCCTTATAGCATCTCTCCCCTTGATGATTGTTGCATAATCAAAGTCGTCTGCTCTGACTGTAAAATATGTTGCATAGAAAGCCTCCTTATAATGTACTTTGAAATATGCAATCCTGAACGCCATCATTACATACGCTGCAGCATGTGCTTTTGGGAACATGTACGTTATCTTTTTGCAACTCTCTATATACCAGTCCGGTACATTGTGAGCTCTTAGAAGCTGCTCATCCTCCGGCTTTAATCCTTTACCTTTTCTAACATCTTCCATGATTCTGAAACTGTCTTTTGGTGGAACACCCTTTTGAATTAAATATAACATAATATCGTCTCTTGTAGAAATTACCTCTTTGAGCGTTGCAATTCCATTTCTTACTAAATCCTGAGCATTGTTTGTCCACACATTTGTGCCATGCGAAAGACCTGAAATACGAACAAGTTCAGCAAACGTCTTTGGTTTTGTCTCAATTAACATCTGTCTTACAAATCTTGTACCAAACTCAGGTATACCGAAAGTCCCTACTTCACAATCTATGTCCTCAGGAGAAATTCCAAGAGCTTCTGTGCTTGTAAAAATTGACATCGTATCTTTGTCATCAAGAGGAATTGAACGCGGGTCAACTCCCGTCAAGTCCTGGAGCATTCGTATGACAGTCGGGTCGTCGTGGCCAAGAATATCAAGCTTCAAAAGTCTTCCTGAGATAGCATGGTAATCAAAGTGCGTTGTGATAACGCTTTTGTCAGTGCTATCTGCCGGATGCTGGATTGGTGTAAAATCAAATATCTCTTTGTCTCTTGGAACAATCATAAGCCCCCCAGGATGCTGGCCTGTTGTTCTTTTTACTCCTGTGCAACCCTGAGAAAGTCTCAAAATCTCTGCAGGATGAAGACTCAAACCTTTTTCTTCTGCATACTTTGTTACAAAACCATGTGCTGTCTTTTCTGCAACTGTTGATATTGTACCAGCTCTGAACACATAACCTTGTCCAAACAGTTCTTCTGTAAACTTGTGTGCAATTGGCTGATAATCACCAGAAAAGTTAAGGTCAATATCAGGTTCTTTATCCCCATCAAATCCCAAAAAGGTCTCAAACGGTATGTCGTGCCCATCTTTTTTAAGTTTTTCCCCACAGCGTGGACAGTTTTTGTCTTCCAAGTCATAACCACATCCAACAGAACCATCTGTTATAAACTCGGAATACTTACAGTGTGGACAAACATAATGTGGGGGCAACGGATTTACCTCTGTTATCCCACACATTGTCGCAACAAGAGAAGAACCAACAGACCCTCGTGACCCAACAAGATACCCATCTGACAAAGATTTAGATACAAGTTTTTGGGCAATCAAATACATCACCGCAAAACCATTCTTGATTATCGAATTCAGTTCCTTTTCAAGCCGTGCTCTTACAATTTCCGGAAGAGGGTCTCCATATATTTCGTGAGCTTTCTTCATTGTCATGTTGTATATTTCTTCCTCAGCACCCTCAATCTTGGGTGGGAAAGTCTCATCGGGTATTGGTTTTACATCTTCTATCATATCGGCAATCTTATTGGTATTTTCTACAACAACTTCATAACAAGCATCACTGCCAAGATATTCAAATTCCTTGAGCATTTCATCAGTTGTTCTGAAATAAAGCTGTGGGTCATTTTCAACATCATCGTACCCTTGGTTATGTTTTAAAATCTGGCGCAACACTCTCTGGTGTGGATGACAATAGTGCGCATCAGATGTCGCAACAACAAGCTTGCCAAGTTTTTTGCCAAGATTGTAAATCTTTTTATTGATTTCTCTTAAATCTTCTTCATCTTTTAAGTATCCTTCTCTAATCAAAAAAGAATTATTCTCAACCGGCATTATCTCAAGGAAATCATAAAATGCTGCTATCTTTTCTATCTCTTCCTCACTTTTTCCTTCTAAAAAGGCCCTGAAAATTTCACCGGACTCACACGCACTTCCTATCAAAAGTCCATCTTTTAATTGTATCAAAAGACTTTTGGGTATCCTTGGCCTTTTATAGAAGTATTCTAAATGAGAATACGATACCAGTTTGTAGAGATTTTTTAACCCCTGCTGGTTCTTTACAAGTATAGTTGCATGATAGCTGTGAGACTTGAGGTCTGCTTTTGCGTTTGACTCAATTGAATTAAATTCTTTTAACCATTTGTACCCTCTTGCTTTTAATCTTTCCACAAGAGAAATAAAGATACCAGCTGTTGTTTCTGCGTCAGAATCAGCTCTGTGATGATGTTTTAACTCTATATTTAAAAACTCAGCAACTTTGTTTAACTTATGAGAAGAAAGGTCTGTCAAAAGCCTTCTTGAAAGTTCCAGCGTATCGATATATGTATAGTCGAAAATAATTCCACACTCATGGTACGCCTTTTTCAAAAATCCAATATCAAACTGAGCGTTGTGCGCAACAAGAACGCTACCGCTCGCAAACTTTTCAAATTCTAAAATGACGTCACTCAGCTTTGGGGCTTTATCAACCATATCTTGGTATATGCCTGTTAGCTCTGATATCCTGACAGGGATTTTGCCTTCGGGGTCGACAAATGTAGAAAATCTCTCTGTTATTTGACCGTTTTCTATCTTCACAGCACCAATTTCTATTATTCTATCTCTCTGACTGTCAAACCCTGTTGTTTCAATGTCAACAACCACAAAGGTAGAGTCAAATCCTTGTCCTTCCTTAGGATTGTAAACAACTGGCGCGCCGTCATCAATAAGATAGCATTCCATCCCATAGATAACTTTGATATTACAGCTTTTGCTAGCCTCCTGTGCTTCTGGAAACGCTTGAACAACTCCATGGTCTGTTATTGCAACTGCTCTGTGTCCCATTGAAGCTGCCAATTTTATAATCTCCTCTGCAGAGCACACAGCATCCATAGCAGACATTTTGGTGTGAGCATGAAGTTCTACTCTCTTGTTATCGCTTGTATCAAGTCGCTGAGGTTTTTGACTTTTGTTTATGTTTTTAGCATTAACCACAACCGCTTTTTCAAAATCGTCAAATTCTACCCTGCCTTCAACCTTAACATAATCTCCAACAGAAATTGAAGTAGGAATTTTATCTTTCTTAGCAACAATTTTTACAAAGGTTGAATTTAAATAGTCTGTGATGTAAAGCTTGTATATGAGCACATTTTGGTTTTTAGTCTCTTTTATCTCAAGATTAAAAATTTCACCTTCGATCACGCAATCAGTACCAACTTTGACAAGAGAAATAGGAGTTACCTCTTTCTTTTCATCTATCTTTTTGCCAAATATAATGGTCGGGTCTGTCTCAACCTCATTCTTTTCACTTGTAATTTTTTCTGTTTCTTCTTTCTTTTCCTCGCTAAGCCTTAGATATTTTTCTACTTCTTGGTCTGTATCAAACTGGATAAAAAAGTCTTTAATCTTAAAATCCACGTCGCATACTATTCCGAACTCTTCAGACAGTATTTGCTTTACAAGCACATCTACTTTTCTTTCAAAAAGAATATCTCTGATACCATTTGGAACCAAAAAATCTAAGCCGCTTGAACTTTGCACAATCTCGCATTCTCTCAAAAAATGGCTAAGACCGTTACATCTTTTTGAAATCTTATAAAACAAAAACCATCTATATTTTTTCAAAAGTTCTTCCAACGTCAGGTTTCTGGTTTTGAAGAGTTTTATCTCAACATCTCTGCAACTTTCTAAAAGAGACTTGAATCTTTGTTCAATTCCAATGAGGTCAATATCTTTCAGGTTATCAAGGCTCTCAACATAAACCTTAAGATCCATACTTGATTTGTCAAACTCAATCTTAACAGGTTTTACTGGCAAAAATAGAGCCTCACTCATTGTCCATCCCTACTTTTTTTGAGATTGACATAACCTTTTATTATATCTGAATACATCTTCATCCGGTGCTGAGCACCTTTTATAAACCCAAGCTTCTCTTCCTTCATCACATGCGAAACCTTTGGCAGTGGTACTGTCAATACTCTTAAGTTAAACTTTTTGGCATACTCAGTTAAAATAATCTCTATTGCATACCCCAAATCTTTTATATCCTCGCGCGACTCTAAAATTTTTTCAAAAACCCATCTTTTTATCCCTCTCTGGCCTGACAAAAAAGGCGAAATCTTCTGGGCAAGGTCGGTGGAAAACCTGCCGTCAGAAAAAATTCCAATTGTCATGTCAGCCTGGTCTTCAAGCAAAGGTCTAATTAAATTTTCAACATCTTCAACCTTGAGATTTACAAGGTCTGCATCAAGCATCAATATTATATCTCCCTCTGTATTCTCCACACCGTAAAAAATAGCATAGCTCTTTCCTCTGTTTTTTTCAAGTCTTAAGACACTCACACCATTTTTTGCTGCTACTTCAGCTGTTTTGTCTACAGAACCATCGTCAATTACAAAAATCTCATCTACAAGTTTACACTTTTTTACAACACTAAGCACAGCACCTATTCTCTTTTCTTCGTTGTAAGCAGGAATAAGACAAACCACCTTCTTACACATATTTTCACCTCATCGAAAAATTAAGAAAGAGAATAGATTTCCTTTACAAGCTCATCTACAATCTCATTCTCTTTCACTTTCCTTATAATCTTGCCTTTCTTAAACAGAAGTCCTTCACCAGCTCCACATGCCACACCTACATCTGCTTCTTTTGCCTCGCCAGGGCCGTTTACTGCACAGCCCATTATCGCAACCGAAATGTCCAAGTCTAAATTTTGTATTCTCTTTTCAACCTCATCTGCAATCTTTAAAAGGTCAACATTACACCTTGCACAAGTGGGACATGATACTATCTTCACACCTTTTCTGAGCTTTAAACTTTTCAAAATCTCCTTTGCCACAATAACCTCTTTCTCTGGACTATCTGTAAGAGAAACTCTTATTGTATCACCAATTCCCCTCAAGAGAAGATAACCAATTGCAATGCTCGACTTCACAGTACCTGCAACAAAAGTGCCTGCTTCGGTAAGACCAACATGAAGAGGATAGCTGAGCTTTTGGGATAGTATTTCATAGCTCTTAATTGTAGTTAAAACATCTGAAGATTTAACAGATACAACAATATTGTCAAAGTCGTATTTTTCAAGAAGTTTTACCTGGTATATTGCTGCATCCACAATGGCCTCTGGTACAGGAGACTTATATTTTTGCAATATCTCTTTTGGAAGCGAACCAGAATTTGCACCAACTCTAATAGCAATCCCATACCTTTTGGCCTCTTTTGCTATTTCATGGACTTTTTTTTCATCTCCAATATTTCCAGGATTTATTCTAATCTTGTCAGCACCATTGTAAATAGCTTCAAGCGCGAGCTTATAGTCAAAATGAATGTCAGCAACAAGTGGAATGTGTATCTTCAGTTTTATTTTACTTATGGCCTTAGCACTATCTAAATCTGGAACAGCAACTCTTATTATTTCACATCCCAAACTCTCAAGCCTCAATATTTGATCAACTGTAGCTTCAACATCCTTTGTCTTTGTGTTTGTCATTGACTGAATTCTAATTGGCTCACCACCGCCAATATAAAGTTCTCCTATTCTAACTTTTTTTGTCAACAACTTCACCTTCCAGGCATTATAATATTCTTTATATCATTAAAGGTAACTATCACCAACAAAAATAGAAGAAGTACAAAACCAATTGTGTGAATAAGTGCTTCTTTTTCTCTGTTAAATGGTTTTCTTGCCACAGCTTCGTACAAATAAAACACGAGTCTGCTACCATCTAAAGCAGGAAATGGTATAAGATTTATAACACCCAAGTTTACTGAAATCAGCTGCATAAGCCACAGAATATTCAAAAGACCTCTAAACACGCTCTGTTTAAATCCGGCATTTGCAGCCTCGCCAATTGTCTTTACCATACCAACAGGTCCCATAATCTCAGATGCCGATACCCTTCCTGTTATCATTAACACAACACTATATATGGTCTCTTTTATCTCTGCATATGTTCCAAATAGCCCATAATAGATGCTATCTAATAAATTTTTACGTGATATTTTTGATGAAACGCCTATTCGTTTTGTTTTTGTGTTCGGGTCATACTTTGGCATTACCCTGAAAGTATATTGTTTGCCATCTCTTAAAATCTTTATTTCTATTTCTCTGTCTTTGTAGAGCATATTGTGAACAGCCAAATAAAAGCTTACCTGGTCCCAGACATAAACTCTATTTTTGTCAAGCGCAACAATCCTGTCACCACTTCTTATCCCAGCCTCATATGCAGGCATGTTTGGTTCTACCCTACCAATTGTGTTGGTTCCAAAACCAATAAAATAACCAATCCCCATCATGATTAATATGGCAAGAATAAAGTTCATAACAGGTCCCATCAAAACCATCAAAATTCTTTTGTGAACCTTTGCGTTGTTGAGTGCTTGTGGATGGTCAACATCCTGGTCTTCACCAAGAGGCTTTACATACCCTCCTATCAAAAATGCCCTCACAGAATACTCCGTCTCTTTTCCCTTTATGCTAAAGAGTTTGGGACCAAAACCAATTGCAAATTCTTCAACAAGTACACCTGAAAGTTTACATACAATAAAATGTCCAAATTCATGAACAAGTATCACTATTGTCAGCACAATTAAAGCCAATATAAGATTCATTAGCTTTTCTCACCTTCCACAAGATTTTTAAATTTCTGCCTTGCCTCCATATCAATTTCCAAAATATCATTAATGGATTCCACTTTTTGCCGCTCGTGACTTTCAATAATTTTAGCCACATAGTTCATAATATCAACAAAGCCAATTTTTCCTTCCAAGAAATATTTTACAGCCTCTTCATTAACAGCATTGAGCACAATCGGATAACTTTCTCCTTTTTTTGCACACTCATATGCAATTTTGAGCAAAAAGAATGTATCAAAATCAGGCTCTTCAAATGTAAGGTTTTTTATCTTTACAAGGTCAAGTGGCGCAGCTACTGCTTTGCCTCTTTCGGGAAAAGTAAGCGCATATTCAATCGGAAGACGCATATCAGGATACGATAGTTGTGCTTTTATAGACCCATCAACAAATTCAACCATTGAATGAATAATACTCTGAGGATGTATAACAACATCAATATCATCACATTTTTTATCAAAGAAAAACATAGCTTCTATTATTTCAAAGCCTTTATTTATAAGGGTGGCTGAGTCAACTGTTATTTTTTTGCCCATGGTCCATGTAGGGTGTTTGAGCACATCTTCTATATTGACGCTTTGTAAGTCTTTGAGTTTTTTCCCTCTGAAAGGCCCTCCCGATGCCGTAAGAATTATCTTTTTTACATTTTTTTTGTCTTCACCTACCAGGCACTGAAAAATAGCACTGTGCTCTGAATCAACAGGAATAAGAATAGGGTGAGAATCTTTCCCCTGTTTTCGAGAAATAATTTTTTTTATAATCTTTCCTCCTGTCACAAGAGTCTCTTTGTTGGCAAGAGCAACTCTTTTACCTGCTAAAATAGCCTCAATTGTTGGCACTAAACCAGATATACCAACAAGAGCATTTACTATCAAATCTGCTGCTGGATATGTTGCAACACTAATTAGCCCTTCTTGACCTGTTACAATTATTTTATCAGGAAAATTTTCTTTTAATAAAGTATAGTACTTCTCATCTCCAATACATAAAATGTCAGGGTCTAGATCTCTTGCCTGTTCAATCAAAAGATCTACATTTTTGTGCGTTGAAAGCCCCACAACTTTAATCCCAAGCCTTTTTGCAACATCTATTGTCTGAACACCTATAGACCCAGTTGACCCTAGGATGCAAATGCTTCTTGTCATATACTTCGCTCCTTTAAATGCAATTATTAAAATAATCCAAATTTTGCAAGAAAATAGATTATTGGTGTGACCATGATTAAGCTGTCGAACCTGTCAAGCACACCACCATGTCCTGGCAAAATAGAGCCAAAATCCTTTTTCTGCTGCTGTCTTTTTAGCATTGAAGCAAACAAATCGCCTGTGTGTGCAACAACAGATAGTATCATACCTTCTGTTGCACTTATAAGCATGGTTGATAAATCAAAATTCTTGCCAGAAAGTCCAAACTTATAAAACCAAACAGCAAGCACACCTCCAACCATTGCTCCAAAAAAGCCTTCTAAACTTTTTTTAGGACTAATACTTGTCCATATTCTTCTTTTTCCAAGTGTAAGGCCAGCAAAATACGCAAAAGTATCTGAAAGCCAGCATACAAGGTAAGGAACCCATATTAGTTTTTTCCCATTTTCAAATTCTCTTAACATTACTAATAACAAAATGGGAAAAACTATGTAAATAAAAGAAAATATTACATAAATTATATTTTGTGAAGCTATCCTGTTTTTAAAGCTTTCTATTAAAGCAAGTAGAAAAAGGAAAACAAACAAAAATAATATTTTGCTGCTAATATTAAGATTGCTAAAAATAATAAAGGTACTCAATGTTATGCTCAAATAGAACATATATCTTTCTATTCTAAACAAACTATAAAATTCATACAAAGCAACTGCTGCAACAAGAGCACTAAAAATCTTCAGCCAAATACCACCAAGAAAGTTTGCCAAAGCTACCAACGCTATTCCCCAGATAGCAGTGATTATCCTCTGTTTCATTTTATTTCCTCCAAAAAGGCTATTTAACACCACCAAATCTTCTTTCTCTTTTTTGATAGTCTTCGATAGCTTTTAAAAGGTGCTCCTTTTTGAAGTCCGGCCAAAGCACATTGGAAAACCAAAATTCTGTATATGATATCTGCCACAAAAGAAAGTTTGAAACCCTCATCTCTCCGCTTGGTCTTATCAAAAGGTCAGGGTCAGGGATATCATTTGTGTAAAGATATTTTTTAAAGAGGTCCTCATCAACATCTCCGATATCAATTTTACCACTCTTTATGTCCAAAGCCAAATTTTTTACCGCATTTATTATCTCCTGCCTTGCGCCATAATTCAAAGCTATTACAACACAAAGTCCTTTTTTGTCTTTCGTTTTTTCTTCAGCACTTACAATTCTCTCTTGAATATCTTTATCAAGCTTTGAAATATCCCCTATAACCCTGATTCTTATCTGGGTCTTGTTTATGAGGTTTTCTATCTCTGTATCAAAGAATTCTCTCAAAAGATTCATAAGATTTTCAACTTCCTCTTTAGGCCTTTTCCAGTTTTCTGTCGAAAAAGCGTAAACTGTAAGATATTTTAGCCCTATCTCATCAGCAAAAAGAACTATCTCTTTTAGCTTCTGCGCACCAAACCTGTGCCCAGCTGAACGCGGAAGCCCCCTCTTTCTTGCCCACCTGCCATTTCCATCCATAATGATTGCAATATGTTGTGGCATCTTTTCTTTTTCTATTTTTATTTTTTCTCTCTTCAAAAATTCTAACATTTGACTCCATACTCCCTTTTTATTGATTAAAAAAATAACGGGGTTGCTGCCCCGCCAAACCCATAAAATTTCCCACTGTTATAAACAAAAGTCTATACCTCCATAATCTCTTTTTCCTTTGCACTCAAAAGTTTCTCAATCTGCTCTATGTATTTGTCGTGAAGCTTCTGGACATCCTCTTCGGCGTCTTTGAGGTCATCTTCTGTAATCTCATTGTTCTTTTTCATTTTTTTGTACTCATCAAGCGCCTCTCTTCTTATGTTTCTAATTGCCACCTTTGCATCTTCAGCCATTTTTTTGACCTGTTTTACAAGCTCTTTTCTTCTTTCTTCTGTGAGTTCAGGGAAAATAAGTCTTATAACTTTTCCGTCATTTGTTGGATTTACTCCAAGGTCAGATTTTTGAATGGCTTTTTCAATTTCTTTGAGCATTCTTGCTTCCCATGGCTGAATAACAATCATTCTCGCTTCAGGAACAGTAATACTCGCAACCTGGGGAATGGGAGTTGGAACACCATAGTAGTCCACCATCACCTTGTCCAGAATATGAGGATTTGCTCTTCCTGCCCTGACCGTAGCAAACTCCTCTTTCAAAGTCTCAATTGCCTTTTTCATTTTCTCCTCTGCAACCTGAATAGGTTCTGCCATCTTACTTTGCCTCCTTTACATTTACAATTGTTCCTATGTTTTCGCCCATCACAGCCTTGAGAATATTTCCTTTTGCAAGTTCAAACACCAAAATAGGAATTTCATTGTCCATGCACATAGATGTTGCTGTCGAGTCCATAACCTCAAGTCGCTGATTGATGACATCTAAGTAAGTTATAAAGTCATACTTTTTAGCATTTGGATTTTTCTTCGGGTCACTGTCATAGACACCGTCTACTTTTTTGGCAAGAAGTATTGCCTCTGCATCAATCTCAGCAGCACGCAAGGCTGCTGCAGTGTCTGTTGAGAAGAAAGGATTGCCTGTGCCACATGCGAATATCACAACCCTGCCCTTTTCCAAGTGGCGAATTGCTCGGCGTCGGATGTACGGCTCTGCAATCTGTCTCATCTCGATTGCGCTCTGGACTCTTGTCGGAATGCCTCTTTTTTCAAGAACGCTCTGAAGTGCAAGTGAATTAATAACAGTTGCGAGCATACCCATATAGTCGGCTGTTGCCCTGTCTATGTGTTCAGCACTTCTTCCTCTGAAGAAGTTACCTCCACCTACAACAATCGCAACTTCCACTCCAAGCTCCCTTACCTTTTCAATCTCTTCACAGATAGTTTCAACAACCTGCCAGTCAATTCCAAAACCCTTTTCACCGCCCAAAGCTTCACCACTTAATTTTAATATTACCCTTTTGTATTTTGGCTTAACCATTTTTATCTTCTCCTTCTTTACGATAATATTTTACAAACAATGATGCTCACATATCAAGAGTTTTTGCTCAAAAAAAGGGAACACCACTTTTCAATAAAATAGTGTTCCCTCCTTCTGCCATATTTAAAATTTTAACATGAAGCAGCCTTTTCAATTCCTTCTCCTCTTTCAAATCTTGCAAATCTTCTTATAACAATATTTTCGCCAATTTTTGCAATTTTTTCTGTTAGCAAGTCTTTTATCTTCATATCAGGGTTTTTAATCCAAGGCTGCTCAAGCAAGCAAACCTCTTCAAAAAACTTTTCAAGTCTACCCTCAACAATTCTGTCAACAACATTTTCTGGCTTTCCTTCATTCAAAGCCTGCTGTCTTAAAATTGCCTTTTCTTTTTCAATTACATCAACAGGCACTTCTTCCCTTGAAACATATTTTGGATTTGCTGCTGCAATCTGCATAGCAATATCCTTTGCAAATTGTCTAAACTCCTCATTCCTTGCAACAAAGTCTGTCTCACAATTTATCTCTACCAAAACACCAATTCTACCATTACCATGGATATAGCTTTCAACAATACCCTCTGCCGCAACACGCAAAGCCTTCTTTGCAGCCTTTGCAAGGCCTCTTTCTCTCAAAAGTTCTATTGCCTTGTCCATATCGCCGCCTGCATCTTCTAAAGCCTTTTTGCAGTCCATCATACCAGCACCTGTTTTTTCTCTGAGTTCTTTTACCATATCAGCAGTAATCATTAAAAATCCCTCCTACAATGTTTGATAGAAAACATATCACTCTTCATCTATACTATCATCCACTGCTATTTCAGCTTGTTCAATCTCTTTGTCAGCTTCTTGAGAAGAAGTTGTAGCAGGTGTAAACTGCTCACCTTCTCTTCCCTCAATCACAGCATCAGCAATTTTAGACGTGATGAGCTTTACAGCACGGATTGCATCATCATTTCCAGGAATTACATAATCAATCTCGTCAGGGTCGCAGTTTGTATCGACAATCGCAACTATTGGAATCCCAAGCTTTCTTGCCTCAAGCACAGCATTTCTTTCTTTTCTTGGGTCAACAATGTACAGGATATCAGGAATGCGTGGCATGTTTTGAATTCCACCAAGATACTTCAAAAGTCTTTCTTTTTCTTTCCTCAAGAGATTTACTTCTTTTTTGGGCAGAACATCAAATGTGCCGTCTTCTTCCATGCGCTGAAGCTCTTTTAACCTTTCTATTCTTGTCTTTATTGTTCTGAAGTTGGTCAAAAGTCCACCAAGCCATCGTTGATTGATGTAAAACATACCGCATCTTTCTGCCTCTTCTTTGATTGTCTCTTGAGCTTGCTTTTTTGTTCCAACAAAGAGCACAATTTTACCTTCTGCTACCTGAGACTTTACAAACTCATAAGCTTCGTCCATTTTCTTTACTGTCTTCTGAAGGTCAATAATATAAATCCCATTTCTTTCAGTAAAGATGTACTCAGCCATCTTGGGATTCCATCTGCGTGTCTGATGACCGAAATGCACACCTGCTTCAAGAAGCTGTTTCATGGTTAAAACTGGCATCTTTTTTACCTCCCTCAATTCGGTTTTTCTTCGAGCCGGATAATTAAGAAGGCTTTTTATGCCTTCCACCGAAGATTTCCGACTCTGCTTTTTTACAAAGCCGACAATATTATAGCACAGCTCAATATTAATAACAAGACAATGTTGTATTTTTGCAAAAATTTTTATATAATCATATCTGCAAAACCCCCCAAATTTTATTTTGAAAGTCTATATTCAAAAAAGAGGTCGTGGCAAATTGCCATGACCTCTTTTCCTTTATATCTTTTCCAGTAAAAATCCTCTTTCTCTTGCATCATTGTAAGAAAACACATTTCGAGTGTCAATAATTATTGCCTTAGAAGGAGGTATATATTCAAAAATTTTTTCAAACTCCATCCCATGTTGCTTTGCTAAAATCAAAACAATTTGTGTATCTTTCAAAGCTTCTTGCAAACTCTCAACTTTAAAATCATATTCGGTTTTTACCGCAGGGTCAAATGCTTTGACCTCAACACCTCGAGATTGTAATATTTTAATTATTTCAACGGCGGGGCTGAGCCTGTCGTCAGAAGAATAATCTTTCATTGCAATGCCAAGCACTGCAACCTTTTTTGAACATTTGTGCTTTTCAATAGTCTTCATAACAAGATCAGATATATAGTAAGGAATACCTTCGTTGAACATTCTTGCCGTTTTAGAAAGCTTAAGCTCAACACCCAGCTCCTGTGCCTTTGCATCTAAGTAATAAAATGCATTAGGGATGCAAAATCCTCCAACCCCAGGTCCAGGATATAAGAGATTTACCCTTTTGTGAGTGTTTGCAACCTTTATAACCTCAAATATATCAAGGTTCATCGCCTTTGTAAATCTCTCAAACTCGTTTACCATCGCAATATTTATATCCCTTTGCAGATTCTCAATCACCTTTGCTGTCTCAACAACTTCAAACGAAGATGCAATAACTATCTCTTCCTTGCAAATCACCTTAATCAAATCAACAGCTCTTCTTACGCTATTTTCACAAAATCCCGCCAGGGCAGTTGGCATATTTTCAAACTCTTCAAAAGCCTTCCCCTCTGCAATCCTCTCAGAAGCATAGGCTAAATAGAAGTCCTTTCCACATTCCAAGCCATTTTCTTCTAATATTGGGAGAAATATATTTCTTGTTGTACCCGGAACGACGGTTGATCGCAAAAGTATTAGCTGATTTTTTCTCAAGTTTTTGCTTATCTCTTTGGCACACGAAATGAGATAATCAAAGTATGGTTTTCCGCCATAAACAGGTATTGGAACAGTGACTATTATATTATCTACATTTTCAAGTGCCTGTTTGTAATTTACCACGGGAATAAAGTTCCCATTTTCAAGCTGCTCTTTTAAAATCTCCTGTATAGTTTTCCCATTGTAACTTTCTAAATAGTGAGTTTCCCCCTTTTTAAGCTCATCAATCAACTTTTCATTGCTATCAACACCAAAGACTTTGAAACCTTTCATTGCAAACGAAAGAGCAAGTGGAAGACCAACATATCCAAGACCAATTACACATACGCTATTCAATAGCTATCCCTTCCCTCTTTAGTATATCAATAATTTGTTCTACTCTGCTATCCCATGAAGTTTGCCTTGCATACTCTATTCTTTTTTCTATCTTTTCAGTTTTAGGATTTTGTACCTCCTGTAGAGCTTGAATACACTTTGAAAGAATATCATCATAGTTTTTGCCAATATATACAACATCAGAAAATTCTTCTACCTGAGGTATAGAAGTTGAAACAATTGGTTTTCCAGTTGCCAAATATTCATAAAACTTTAACGGACTTACATTCTCTGAAAGCTTGTTTGTTCTGAATAAGTTTAAGCAAACATCAAATTGAGAGACATACTGCGGCAAATCCTTGTTATCAATCCTCCCAAGCAAATAAACATTGTTCAGTTTCTTTAAATTATCTACGCTTACACCAGCCCCTACAGGTCCTATTAAAACAAAAGACCACTCTTTTTTTTCTTTTGCTAAATATTCTATAAGTTGAGTGTCAATCCATGTGTGGATGACACCTATAAAGCCAAAAATAGGATGGGGAATATTCTTCATCTTATCGGGTACAGGTAACCTATTTGAAGCCATATTAAAATGTTCAAACTCAGCACCGTTTGGTACAAGATAGGTGTGAGGATTTAATAATTTGAGCTTTTTATATAGTCCATGGGTTGTTGTGAAAACTACATTACTCTTTTGAGCAAGCTCATCCTCCATGCTCTCAACCAAAGCTTTGTCAATGAATCCTTGAAACTCTGAATGCTTGTCTATACAATCGTAAACTAAAAAGCTGTAAGAGAGATATTCAAGTGCATCAACAGTGTTTGGCATGTATGTCCATATTATAGGCGATTTTAAGCCAAAGTTCTGATAAATAACTTCTTTTACAAAAGTTGCTATCATTTTTTGATTAAACTTATTTATAGCTCTTTTCTTGTTATAAAAAGGGAGGATAGGTGGTAGAGCAAATACAAAAAGATTTTCTTTTATTCTTTTTGGAGACTTTCTAAATCTTGTGAGGTAAGGTCTTAAACTTGGATCTTTTAATGGACCTATCAGGGTCACTGGTGGGTCTAAATAAAATATCCTACAGTTTTGTGGCATTCTTTTCATTATCTGTTGTTTACGTGTTGGTATTGGATCCCACGGCGTTGTTGAAAAACAAATTATATCTATCATCTTATCTCAGTCCCTCAGTAATTTTTTTGAAACTTTTTTTACAAATCTTAAGATACAATATTTCTGGTAGCTCAGTCAACAAAAATTCTAAAATCTCTTGACCAAGCTCAATAATTTGTAATACTATGGTTTTGATAAACTATTGTTGTGGAGGGAGAAACAGATATGAAAATAGTAGACCAAAAGGGAAGACTATTTGGTATCATTAACATTGTTGACCTCATTTTGATAATACTAATTGTTGCAATTGCATGGGTAGGGTTTGCTAAAATTTCATCACATGCAAAATCATCCGAAGATACTACACAGGATGAATTTGTTGAAATCAAGCCTGGCGAGGCAATCATCAATGTAAAAATTCCTCTTGCTGACCCTGTTATGGCTCAGTCTCTTCACAAAAACGATTATTTGGTAACTGGCGACACTTTGACAAAATCATATATTCAGGACATTCAAATAAAAGACGGAATATACGAAAGAACATCGTCAGATGGCAAAGTTGTTGTTGCAACTCACCCATATAAGAAAGATGTCTATCTTACTATTTATGGCTACGTAACCTTGCAAGGAGCAACAATAAAGCTTGACAAGCAAACAGTCAGAGTTGGAAAGACATTTTATGTAAAGACAAGAACTACAGAACTTGTTGGAGTTGTAACTGGAGTGAAAGTTGTAAAAGAATAAGGTTGGTGAAAAGATGATAAAAGAAAGTTTTGCATACAAAACGGTTCTGTTACTGGCGAGATATCTGAGGGAAAGCAGAATATATGAACTTGTCTCCAAGCTTTTTTATTTTTCAAGATACTCAGCAGTCTTCGAACTTGTAAGAAAAAAGCCAAAAGACGACTACATACAGCAACCTCTTTTTTTAAAGGCTCTTTCGAACTTTTATAGCAAAATTATAAATGGCATACATCAGATATTATTTTCCTCAAAAAGTTTATTGACAAATAGTTTTTTGGTTTGGATTGCCCGTGAACAGACAAGATTTATGACTGAAAAACCTGTTTTTTTCTTAATTTTTTATGTTTTTATCTTTCACACTGGCTTTATAGTTGGAAAAATTGCAAAAGGTGCTCTCTCAATAAAAAGTCTACTTTCGTGGACTCTACTGCTACTGTTAAATTTCTTCTGTCTTCAAGATGCTAAGAAGAAGTTTTCAAAACATAGCATAATTCTCAGATTTTTAAAAGATATTTTTTCTTGAAAAATAGATTTTGAAAGGTGAAAAAAGATGGTTGAGAAAAAGTCTTTATATATCACCTCTTTTTTGATACTCACACTTGGAATTTTAAGTAGTCTGTTCTCTTTAAAGATAGGTATACTTGCATTTGGTCTGTTTTTGCTTGTATTGATAACATTAGAAGAGCCATCTAAGCTGATATATGGTATTGTACTTTATGCATTTATGGATTTTCTTTTTAGAAAACTTCCTATATTAAGCAGTTTTGCTTCTGTATGGGATGAAGTGCTATTTTTGATAATTATCTTTGCGCTGCTTTTAAAGTCAGTTATAAAAAACCAATCAAGTTTGAGACTTTCTCCTTTAGACGTATACATTCTGATTTTTTTACTTGTCTGTGTGTTTTTACTGCTTAAAAATTCGCCTGATATGAGAATAGCAATAGAAGGTTTTAGAGTATACGCAGAGTATGCCTTATGGTTCTTTGTCGGACTGTGGCTTTTAAAAGACGCAAAGCAGTTTGAAAGGATTATTAAAATATTTATCTTGATGATGTTTATAATATCCATCTATGGCATATATCAGTATATTATTGGTGTTGAAATACCCTCAAGCTGGATTGATAGTAGTAGAGAAACATATATAAGAACAAGGGTGTTTTCAATTATAGGAAGTCCAAATGTCCTTGGAAGTTTATTGGCAATGTCAATCCCGTTTGTACTTCCGTATGTGCTTTATGAGAAAAATATTAAAAAGAGAATTTATTATGCGGTTGTGTTGATTTCAATGATTGCCTGCCTTGGGTTTACGTTTTCAAGAGGTGCATGGCTTGCATTTTTGTTTTCAATGCTTCTTTTTGGTTTTTTCATAGACAAAAGAGTTTTGGGTATTCTCTTTGCCATCTTTATATCAGTCCCTATTTTAGCACCTTCAATTGTAATGAGAGTGCTTTATATGCTAAGCTCTGAGTACGCCAAAAGCAGTGCAAGGGCAGGAAGAATTGCCCGCTGGACAAAAGCATACGAAATATTAATGCAGCATCCTCTCTTTGGGGTTGGATTTGGAAGATTTGGCGGTGCGGTTGCAAAGAGAAATATAGCCAATGCGTTTTACGTAGATAATTTTTATCTGAAAAGTGCTGTTGAAATGGGAATTATTGGAGTAGGCATTATGATTTTAGTGTTTATAGTAGGGCTTTTGCTTGCTGCAAGAACTGTAAAACATCTGCACTCGAAAGAACTGAAGAATATAGCAAGCGGAGTACTCATAGGTCTTGCAACAGTCTTGCTGCACAATATCGTTGAAAACATCTTTGAAGTTCCTATGATGACAACATATTTCTGGCTGTTTTTGGGATTTTTATTTGCTCTCAAATCAGCAGAAGACAAAAACCGATTTTTTGAACAAAACGACATTTACAATAATGGAGGAAGCTAAAAGATGCCATTTGACGGAGTTGTTCTAAGTGTGCTTAAAAAAGAATTAATTTTGGAGCTTGTAGATGGTAAAGTTGAAAGGATATATCAGCCAAATCAGTTTGAAGTAAACCTTTATATTTACAAGCTTGGAAAAACAAAAAAACTTATTATCTCTGCAAATCCTTCTCTCCCAAGGATATACTTCACAGAAAGGCAAAAGAAAAACCCAGACGTTGCTCCAAATTTCTGCATGATTTTGCGCAAGAATTTACTTGGAGCAAGGATTATCGGAATTTATCAGGAAGGGTTAGAAAGAATTTTGAAGATAGAGTTTGAGACAAAGAGTGAGCTGGGTGACACAGAAGTAAAGTATATCGTATTCGAAATGATGGGAAGGCACAGCAATATATTTTTGATAGACTCCAATTACAAAATTATTGATGCAATAAAAAGGCTGTCATTTGAAGACTCACCAAGACCAATTCTACCTGGAGTTAAATATTCTTTACCACCAGTTTTGACAAAGAAAAATCCTACTGAAATCTCGTTTGATGAATTTGTCTCTTTTTTCAAATCCTCAAACAAAAGTCCAGAAAATATTCTGACCGATAATCTTTCAGGAATTAGCAAACAATTTGCAATTGAAGTTATCTTGCGTGCACAAGTTTTTGAAAAAAGTTTTGAAAATGCGAATACAATTAAAAGGATTTTTGATACTTTAAAAGAATTATTATATTATATAGTCGAAAAAGGGGAAATACTTCCAACGCTATATACTGAAAAAGGAAATGTTGTAGATTTTTATGCTGTCGACTTGAAGTGTTACACTAATTACTCTAAGAAACATTTTGAAAATTTAAATTCGTGTATAGACGAGTACTATTTTAAAAAAGAACAATACACACTATTTATTGAAAAACGCCAATATCTTCAGAAAACTATAGAACAAAATATAAAAAAGCTAAGCCAAAAATATGAACAGAACATTCAAAAAATCCAAGAAGCTAAAAATGCCGAGGTTTACAAAAAATATGGAGACCTAATTTTAGCAAATCTTTTTCAGACAAAAGAAACAAACCGAGATTTTATTGAAGTTATTGATTATTACAGCGAAGATTTGTCTGTCATAAAAATTCCAATTGAAAAAGATAAAGATTTGAAACAGAATGCCGAGAGGTACTATAAGCTTTACAATAAGCTCAAAAAAGCTGAAGAATATGCAAAAAGTGAGATTATTGAAATTGAAAAAGAACTTGAATTTTTGCAAAGTTTAGAAGCATTGCTTGAAAAAAGCCAAGAGATAGAAGACCTTTTGAGTATTGAAGAAGAGTTGGAAAAAGAAGGCTATATCAAAACTCAGGCAGAAAACGCAGGTCAGCAAAAGAAAAAAGAAAATCAAAAATCAAAACCTCACCATTTTATCAGCTCAGACGGATTTGACATATATGTGGGTAGAAACAACCTGCAGAACGATTTTCTCACCCTAAGATTTGCATCAAGCCATGACATCTGGCTTCACACCCAAAAGATCCCTGGATCTCATGTTATAATTCGTACAAACAATAAAGAAGTTCCACAAACAACCTTAGTCGAAGCTGCACTCCTTGCAAGCTACTTTAGTAAAGCTAAGCATTCAACAAAAGTGCCGGTTGACTATACGTTTGTAAAGTATGTAAAAAAACCACCTAAATCCAAGCCAGGTTTTGTTATATACGATAATTTCAAGACTATCATTGTTGATTCACCTGAAAACATTGATAACTTTAACAAAGTTGAGTAATGGCTTCTATGTTTAACTATTTAGATAAACTAAAAATATAGACGGGAGGGATTTTGAATGCCAAAAGAGGGTAACTGCGTGGTCGCGCAATCAGGGGGGCCAACTGCTGTTATCAACGCTTCGCTTTTGGGTGTTATTGAAGAGGCTATGAAACAACATCCTATCCGTGCCATTTATGGTGCTAAAAATGGAATCATCGGTTTAATTGACGAAGAGCTTTACGACCTCAGAATGGAAGATCCTGAAGAGCTAAAACTTTTAAAGACAACTCCATCATCTGCCTTAGGTTCTTGCAGGTATCAGCTCAAGCCTTTTGAACATGACGAAAAGGACTATATTAAGATTTTCAATGTATTTGAAGCACACAACATCCGTTATTTTTTCTATATAGGCGGAAACGACTCTATGGATACAGCTGATAAATTAACACGATACGCGCAAAAGATTGGGTATGATATCTGCATAATCGGTATTCCAAAGACAATTGACAATGACCTTGTGATGACAGACCATTGCCCGGGTTTTGGAAGTGCAGCAAAGTACATTGCAACATCTGTGATGGAAATTGCAAGAGATGCTGTGGTGTACCCAACAAACATTGTTACTATAATTGAAGTGATGGGAAGAAACGCTGGCTGGCTTGCAGCAGCATCTGCACTGGCATCAAAAGATATAGGTGCCCCAGATTTAATATACCTTCCTGAGGTTCCATTTTCGATTGATAAATTTTTGGATGATGTAAGAAATATCCATAAAAAAACCGGAAAGATTACTATTGTTGTATCAGAAGGTATTAAAGATAAAGAAGGCAAATATATTGCTGATATGAGTCACAAGTTCGGAATAGACGCATTTGGTCATGTACAGCTTGGCGGAGCAGCGTTTGTTTTAGAGAACATCATCCGCGAAGAAGTGGAAAAGAGAGTAAAATCAATCCAATTCAACGTACTACAACGAAGTGCTGCTCATATCATGTCCAAAACTGACGTTGAGGAAGCATATATGGTTGGACGCATGGCAGTAAGGTACGCTGTTGAAGGTGCTTGCGGATATATGGTTGCAATAAAACGCGACAGCGATAATCCTTATTCAAGTTCAACAGAACTTGTTGAGCTGAACAAGGTTGCAAACGCAGAAAAGCTTGTTCCACTTGCATGGATCTCTCATGATGGCAATTATGTAAAAGAAGACGCTCTTAACTATATCCAGCCGCTAATTGAAGGTGAAGTTGAAGTCAAGTACGAAAGAGGTCTTCCTCGATATGCAAAGCTCAGAAAGATAATGGTGCCAAAGAAGGTTGTATAAACTCACAAAAAAGCGGGAGCTTAAAACCAAAAATTTGCTCCCGCTTTAATTTTTACTGTGACTGAGCCATCTCAGATGAAGATGTAGATGTTTTTTCTTTTTTTACTATTTCTGTACTTCCGTCAACAAAGTCTACTATAAATTCGTCACCCTGCTTTATCTTACCCTCCAAGATAGCTTCGGAAATCTTATCTTCTACCATGCTCTGGATAGCTCGTTTTAGTGGTCTTGCACCGAACACAGGGTCAAATCCTTTTTTAGCAATTGCTTCAACCAAGGAGGGGGTAAACTCTGCATAGTAGTCACTTGCTTTTATCCTCTCCTGCAAGTTTTTGAGCATTATCTCTACAATCTTTTTGACATCATCTTCGTCAAGCGGATGAAAGACTATAATTTCATCAATCCTGTTCAAAAACTCTGGTCTGAAAGTTTTCTTTAGCTCACTCATGACATTTTCTTTTATTCTCTCATATGTCCTTTGCTTTTCATCTTCTGAAGTTGAAAATCCTAACTTTTTAGGGTTTGTGATAAGGTTTGCTCCTATATTAGATGTCATGATGATAACAGTGTTTCGGAAACTGACCGTTCTTCCCTGCGAATCTGTGAGCCTTCCATCATCAAGTATCTGCAAAAGCAGGTTGAAAACATCAGGATGTGCTTTTTCTATTTCATCAAACAGCACAACAGAGTAAGGTCTTCTTCTGACCTTTTCGGTAAGCTGGCCACCTTCTTCATACCCAACATAGCCCGGAGGTGAACCAATTAGTTTTGACACGTTGAACTTTTCCATATACTCCGACATATCAATTCTTATCATCGCATCCTCTGTACCAAACAGTGCTTCTGCCAAAGCTCGTGCAAGCTCTGTTTTTCCTACACCAGTAGGTCCAAGGAAGATAAACGAACCAATTGGCCTTTTCGGGTCTTTGAGCCCAACTCTCCCTCGTCGTATAGCCCTTGCAACAGCCCTGACAGCCTCATCCTGACCAACAACTCGTCTGTGCAAAACCTCTTCAAGCTTTAAAAGTCTTTCAGACTCATCTTCGGTAAGTTTATTTACTGGAATTCCTGTCCAGCTTGATACAATGTATGCTATATCATCTTCTGTAACAATTGGCTGGGTCTTTTGTTGGTCATTTGTCCATGAATTTTTTATCTTTTCAAGTTCCTGACGAAGCTTCATTATTTCATCTCTTATTTTTGCAGCTTTTTCATATTCCTGAAGCCTTATAGCTTCCTCTTTTTCTTTTTCAAGTTTCTCAATCTTCTCTTCAAATTCTTTCACATGTGGGGGTAAAGTGTACATTCTAAGTCTTACTCTTGATGCTGCCTCATCAATAAGGTCAATTGCTTTATCAGGTAGATATCTATCTGTAATATATTTGGTAGAAAGCTCAACTGCAACTTTTATAGCTTCATCTGTTATTTTTACACCATGATGAGCTTCGTATTTG
The DNA here is from genome assembly GCF_017347585.1 of Caldicellulosiruptor diazotrophicus. NCBI lineage: Bacteria > Bacillati > Bacillota > Caldicellulosiruptorales > Caldicellulosiruptoraceae > Caldicellulosiruptor > Anaerocellum diazotrophicum. The sequence goes on along the minus strand of NZ_AP024480.1, from coordinate 778,911 downwards.
TCTCTAAGACCTTTTAAAATCTGTATAGCTTCTTCAGGTGTTGGTTCACCAACTAAAATTGGCTGGAATCTTCGCTCAAGTGCAGCATCTTTTTCTATATGTTTTCTGTACTCATCAAGAGTTGTTGCACCAATCACCTGAATCTCACCACGTGCAAGAGCAGGTTTTAAGATGTTTGACGCATCAATTGCACCTTCGGCTGCACCAGCACCAATTATGGTGTGCATCTCATCAATAAACAGAATTACATTTCCTGCTTTTCTAACCTCTTCCATAGCTTTTTTGAGCCTTTCTTCAAACTCTCCTCTGAACTTTGACCCTGCAACCATAGCCGAAAGGTCTAAAGCCACAACCCTTTTATTTCTTAAAAGTTCAGGAACATTGCCCTCAACAATCTTCTGTGCAAGTCCTTCAACAATAGCAGTCTTACCAACACCTGGCTCACCAATCAAGCACGGGTTGTTCTTTGTTCTTCTTGACAAAATTTGAATGACTCTTTCTATTTCCTTTTCACGACCAATCACAGGGTCAATTTTGCCTTCAAGTGCAAGTTGTGTAAGGTCTCTACTAAACTGATTTAATGTTGGAGTGTTTTGTGTTTGGAAATTAATCTGCTGTTGTGGAGATACCCCACCAACATTTTTTGCATCTTCGTTCAAAAGCTTCATTATCTCTTCAAAAAGTCTTTGCGGGTCAACCCCAAGGTCCATTAAAATTCTCACAGCTACACTTTCTCCCTCTCTCATTATAGCAAGAAGGATATGTTCTGTGCTGATATAGCTGCTGCCAAGTCTTCGTGCTTCCATAAAAGCAATCTCAAACACTCTTTTTGTTCTTGGAGTAAAACCTGTTGGTGGCTGCGGAAGTTGATAGTCGCCTCTTCCAATCAACTCTTCAATCTCATCAATCACCTTTTCTTCAGTAACGCCCTGATTTTGCAAAACTCTTGCAGCAATACCACCACCTTCTCTTATAAGTCCCAAAAGTAAGTGCTCTGTACCAACATAGTTATGCCCAAGCTCGGCAGCAGCCTGCTGCGCAAGCATTATTGCTTTTTCAGCTCTTTCTGTAAATCTCCCTTGAAACATATTAGTTTTCCCTCCCTATCCTAAAATTTTTCTTATAAGTTCTGCTCTTTTTATATCTCTTTCCTCTGGTGTCATTTCTCTGCCAAAATAGTCTTGGATAATAGCTGGCTGAATTAAATTCAAAAGCACATCCAGCTTGTCGATTGTTGTCTCCTTAATTATACCCATACTTATGCCCATTCTAACATCAGATATAAGTCTTAAAGCTTCGTTTGAAGAGATATTCCTTGCATATTTTAAAATTCCATATGATCTGTAGACTTTGTCTTCAACAAAAGCTCTGTTTTCACTCAAAAGTTTCAACCTTGCCTGCTGTTCCTGCTCTATTATCTGATTGGTTATTGAGACCACATTTGCTATAATATCTTCTTCAGGCTGACCCAATGTTATCTGATTGGAAATTTGGTAAAGGTTCCCTGCAGCCTCACTCCCCTCACCATAAAATCCACGTACTGCAATCCCCAGCTTTGTTATTGTATCAATTATTCCTTTCATATACCCCAGAAGTGTTAAGGCAGGAAGATGGACCATAAATGATGCTCTCAAACCTGTTCCTACATTTGTGGGACACGAAGTGAGATACCCCCATGTTTCGTCATAGGCATAAGGAAGATGTTGTTCCAAAAAATCATCAATTTTGTTTGCATCTTCCCATGCTTTTTGTATTTCCTGCCCCCTGTAAAGAACCTGAATTCTTAAATGGTCTTCTTCATTTATCATAATGCTGATATTCTCATTTTGGTCAATTGCTACAGCACTTTTTATTTTTGATGATGCAAGTGCAGGTGATATCAAATGTTTTTCTATAAGCACTTGGCGTTTTAGAAGAGGCAGTTTTTTTATCTCGAAAAAGTCAAAGTGATACTGCTTGTTTTTCAAAATTACATTTTTTACCCTATCTATAACATTTGAAGCATCATAGTCATTCATCTTTATGGTAAAAGGCACATCAGAAAGATTCCTTGCAAGCCTTATCCTGCTTGTTACAACAATATCATTCATCTTGAAAAATCACTCCCGTGAAAGCTTTTTTTCAAGATCTCTTATCTTATCTCTAATCTGTGCAGCTTTTTCATATTCCTCATTCTTTATAGCCACATTGAGCTCTATTTTGAGCCTATCTATTTCTCTTTTTATTGCTATGTCTTCGCCCATCTTGGTAGGAATTTTACCTACATGCTTAGTATTTCCATGAATCCTGCGAAAAATGGGATAAAGTTTTTCTGAAAATGAGCTATAACACATAGCACAACCAAACCTTCCAGCCCTTCTGAACTCATCAAATGTCATACCGCACCCCTTGCATGTAAGAGCAATCTCTAAAGAAGGTTTTAACACTTGTGCCCCAAAAGCTGGTTCAAGTATCCCTGCCAAAAAGTTTGTTACAGAAAACGGTGCATCAAATTCTATACTACCTTTCTGTTTTGCGCATATTTCGCAAAGATGCATCTCTGTCTTAACTCCGTTTATAATCTGAGTATAATGAACAGTTGCCGGTCTTTTCCCACAATTTTCGCAAAGCATAATATCTCACCGTCCTTTATAAAAAAAGCTTCTACTCTCATTTAAATATTACCCATTCATAAGGGAAATTATCATTGCTTTTAGAATTAACATTCTGAGAGAATCTTTCAACGGCTGGTTTACAGGTAATGTTTTGTCATTAAGCGCAGCTTTCATTATATTAGCTTCTCTTTTTGATATAACACCATTTTCAAGCAGACACTCCACAATTTCATTTGCTTGATGCTGACTTACAGGTGAGCTTATATTGTTCAAAATATTTTCAAGCAGATTAGAAGAATTTTCAAACTTGACTTTTACAATTCTAATAGAACCCCCTCCACCACGTTTGCTTTCAATATAATACCCTCTTTCGATAGTAAATCTGGTGGAAAGTACATAATTTATCTGAGATGGTGCACAGTTGAAAAAGTTTGCAAGCTCATTCCTCTGAATTTCAACCTCACCATCTTTTTTTTCAATGAGTTGTTTTATAAACTCCTCAATGATGTCAGAAAGCCTTGGCATAAAAATTCCACCCCGCTTCAAACTTAGCTGACTTTGACTATCTTTGACCTTGCAAATATATTTTAAAACATTTTTCTTTAAAATGCAATATATTTCTTGTTGTTAAGATGTAACAAATATATTATAATAATTTGTATAAAATGCTTTCTGGAAAGGTAAGAAAAAAGGTTGAAACTGAAAAAGTTGTTATATATAGCTTTTACCGCAATTTTAGCGTTATTTTTTTTCTTTGTATCTATGATCATCAGCAAAAATTTTTTCTCTACCATAATTTTAAAACAAAATTATTCTTACTTTCAAGAAGAGAGGCTTAGGATTTCTGACAAACCAAAACCTTCACATAAACAAAATCCAGCTAAAGTCAGCTTAAGTAAATATGACAAGCCCAAATATCTTCCCGATAGTCAAAACAAGAATGTGGAAGTTGAAAAACAAGAAAAAAATGATAAAATTATTTATCTAACTATCGATGATGGACCGTCTCCTGTAACTCCTTCCATACTCGAAATTTTGGAAAATGAAAAAGTTAAAGCTACATTTTTTGTTGTAGGTGTAAACTGTATCAAATATCCAAAGTATCTAAAAGAAATTTATCAGAAAGGACATTTGATAGGTAATCATTCATATTCTCACAAGTATAATAGCATATATAAAGATTTTAATCATTTTGTTGAAGATTTCAAAAAAGCTCAAGATACTATTTACAAAATTATAGGGATAAAACCTAAATACTACAGATTTCCTGGCGGATCATTGAGCAGAGTTTCTCCTCAAATTAAAAAATTTCTTGATACAAATGGCATAATATATATTGACTGGAACGCAATTACTGGTGACTCAATGAAAAATCATGAAAATCTTACACCAGAACAAATCTTAAAAATTACTTTTTCAACAGCTAATAAGAAAAATAGAGTTGTACTTTTAATGCATGACAGCTTTTCTAAAAAGAATGTGATAGAAGCTCTGCCAAGTATAATCAAAGCTTTTAAAAAACAGGGATATAAATTTGAAACAATTGACAAGATACAAAAACCCATTCAGTTTAAAACAAAAGCCGCATCACATTGATGCGGCTTTTAACTTCCCCATTTTATTTAAACCTGCAGTGGTTATCTTGCTGCTTTTATCTTGGAGAAACAATCACTGCAGTATATGGGTCTGTCGTTTCTTGGTCTGAACGGAACCTTTGTCTCTTTCCCACAAGCACTGCAAACTGCGTCGTAAAGTTCACGTCTTTGACCCTGTCTGGAATCTCTTCTTTGCATGGCCTTTCTCTGGTCTCTGCACTCTTTGCATCTTGTTGGTTCATTCTTGAACCCTTTCTGTGCGTAGAATTCCTGTTCACCTGCTGTGAAAACAAACTCTCTTCCGCAATCCTTGCAAACTAAAACCTTGTCTTGATACATTCTAAAATTCCCCTCACTTCATGGATTTAAATTTTTCTGACGCCCATTGTTCATTTGCCGAACAACCAACGTCTTTTTAATTATAACCCCATTTTAGCATTTTGTAAATAGCAAATTAAAATTTTTTTACTCCTCTTCTTCCTCTTGAAGTGTACTCTTAGCTGCCTCAATTATTTTTTGGGCAATATGGCTTGGAACTTCCTCATACCTTGCAAACTCCATGGAAAAATATCCTCTTCCCTGTGTCATTGACCTGAGGTCTGTTGCGTATTTGAACATCTCAGCAAGAGGAACTTCTGCTAAAATCTCTTCTAAGTGACTGTCAAGCGGCTGCATTCCTAAAACTCTTCCTCTTCGTCTGTTCAAATCACCCATAATATCACCTGTATAGTTCTGTGGAACTACAACTTTCACACTCATAATTGGTTCTAAAAGCACCGGATTGGCTTGTGCAAGACCTTTTTTGAAGGCTAAAGATGTTGCAACTTTGAACGCAAGTTCTGATGAGTCAACTGGATGATACGACCCATCAACCAATGTAGCTTTCAAATTCATAACAGGATAGCCTGCAAGCACACCCTTTTTAATACACTCTCTCAATCCCTTTTCAACAGCTGGAATATATTGTTTTGGTACCGCACCACCAAATATCTTCTCTTCAAAAACTAAATCTTCTTCTGGACCTGGTTCAAATTCAATAAAAACATGTCCATACTGGCCATGTCCTCCTGTTTGTTTCTTGTACTTTCCTTCACTCTTTACCTTCTTTCTGATAGTTTCTCTATAAGGGACTTTTGGGTCAGATAAAACTACTGAGACACCAAACTTGTTTTTAAGCTTGCTGACAATCACATCTATGTGCATCTCACCAATACCATAGATGATGTTTTGCCCAGTTTCATTGTTCTTTTCTATCCTGAAAGTAAGGTCCTCCTCCATAAGCTTGTGAAGACCGTTTGAAATTTTTTCTTCATCACCTTTTGTCTTTGGCTCAATGGCAAGCATTAGCCACGGACGGGGAAAATCAATTTCTTGAAGCTTTATTGGTCTTGACTGCTCGCACAGGGTGGAATTTGTTAGAGTAGATTGTAACTTTGTCACAATACCGATGTCACCTGCAACAAGCTCAGATACAGGGATTTGCTTTTTACCTCTTATCATGAAGATTTGTGAGATTTTTTCAAGTTTTTCTGACATGGTATTAAATAAGGTCATTTCTGGTTTTAGAATACCGCTCACTACTTTTAGGTATGAAATCCTGCCAACAAACGGGTCAGCAACTGTTTTGAATACAAAAGCACATACAGGAGTGTTCTTATCGACTTTTATATCTAATTCATTTCCATTTTTTATATCCATTGCTTTGTACTGTTTTTCACCAGCTGCCGGCAAAAGTTTTATGATAGTATCTAAAAGCTCTTTAACTCCAATACCCTTTGTAGCACATCCGCACAGTATTGGAAAAACTGACCTTTGTCTTACCCCTTCACCAAGTCCTTTGTAGATTTCATCATCAGAGATTTCTTCACCTGCAAAATATTTTTCCATCAGATTTTCATCATTTTCGACCGAATCTTCAATAAGACTATTTCTTATCTCTTCAATTTTATCACTCAACCCGCTCGGAATTTCTATTTCCTTTGCGGTGTTATCTTCATACCTGTAAGCTCTTTTTGAAATCACATCAACAAAGCCAATAAACTTCCCATCTTCCATTATTGGATACTGAATCGGAATTGCCTTTTGTGTTAAAATCTGTTTGATTTTATTTACTACTTTGTCAAAATTAGCGTTTTCCTCGTCCATTTTGTTGACATATATAAGCACTGGAAGATTATACTTCTGTGCAAGTTCCCATGATTTTTCAGTGCCAACCTGCACACCTGTTTTTGCACCGATTACCAACACTGCAGAGTCAGCTATATGCAACGCTTCGCATACCTCACCAACAAAGTCAAAGTATCCTGGCGTGTCAAGAATATTTATCTTACAGTTTTGCCACTCAAGTGGTTCTACTGTCATTGAAATTGAGATTCGTCTTTTTATTTCTTCAGGGTCAAAGTCTGAGGTTGTTGTACCATCTTCTATCCTTCCCATTCTGTCAATACATTTTGCGGCAAATAACATACTTTCTGTGAGAACTGTTTTCCCATCCCCTCCGTGACCAAGTAAAACCACATTCTTTATATACTGCGGAGCATAGTCTTTCATATAGGCATTCCCCCTTGTAACTTAAAAGATTTAAATTTGTATGCGATAAATAAAATATTCTACACTGATATTAAAAATCCTTTTGCTAATTTGTTAATCCTTTCAGAAAAAATTTAAAAGAATATCACTTTGATAGAATTTAAATTGTGTTAGAATATATAAATCTTATTGACGTGGTAAAAAATGTTGCTGTAAAATTTTATACAGAAGAATCTTTAATCTGATTTTAAAAATAAAGGGGTTTTAAAATCTCATGAAAAAAGTGACGGTTGACCAGCTCGAAGAAGGTATGAAACTTGCGCGGGATGTGTTTACTGAAAACGGCAAACTTTTGCTCCCAGAGGGATTTATCATCAAACCCTCATTTATTCAAAAGCTCAGAGAACACAATATTGAGAGTGTCTACGTGGAAGATGAAAAAACAGAAAGTTATGTGAAAGAAGAGGTCATTTATCATGAAACTTTTGTTGCTATTCAGGATTTAATGCTGTCTGCAAAGGCAGGAGAAATTGTTGACCCATTTGTTGCTAAAGAAATAGTAAATGATATTGTTGGGCAAATAATTGAAGAAGAAGACGTGTTTTTACGAATAGTTGGGTTTAGAGATGTTGACAACTATACATATTTTCACTCTGTAGATGTGAGTATTTTTGCTGCTATAATTGGAAAGCTTTTGGAACTTGATAGAAAACAGATAGAAGAGCTGGCTTTGGCAGCACTTCTGCATGATTTTGGCAAGATGAAAATCCCTCATGAAATATTGAATAAGCCAGCAAAGCTTACTGATGAAGAGTTTGAAGAGATGAAAAAACATACTATATATGGGTATCAAATTGTAAAAAACATGGATGATGTTTCTGAAAAGATTGCAGAAGTAGCACTTTTACATCACGAAAGACTTGATGGGTCGGGTTATCCTCTCAAGCTCAAAGGTGATAAAATCCCTTTGTTCGCAAAAATAGTGGCAGTTGCGGATGTCTACGATGCTCTTACAGCAGACAGAGTATATAAAAAGAAAATAGTACCAACAAAGGCGGCAGATTATCTTACAAAATATTCGGGTATTTATTTTGATAAAGATATTGTCCAAAAATTCTTGAAAATGGTAGTAAAGTATCCGGTGGGTTGCTTTGTTGTTTTGAATACTGGTGAAATTGCAATTGTATATGAAGAAAATCCTTTCAATAAGACAAGACCAATAGTTAAAGTTGTTGCAAAAAAAGAAGGTCCACCTGTACTTATTCCTTATTTTGTGGACCTTTCACAAGATTATAAAAGGGAAATTATTGATGTAATTAACTATTAACTTTTTTTGCTTACAAAATTTATATATGGAACGGCATTTTCACAGTAAGATGATACTATTCCTTTTTGCAGCTTAAAGTAGCCACATGAAGCAATCATAGCTGCATTGTCTGTACAATATATTAATTCTGGTACAAAAAATTCAATATTGTGTTCAGCACACTTTTTATAAAATTCGCTTCTTAGCCTTGAGTTTGCAGCAACACCACCGGCAACCGCTATTTTTCTGATATTTGTCTCAAGTGAAAGACTGATTGTCTTTTCCACGAGCATACTCACAACTGTTTTTTGGAATGATGCAGCTACATCTTCTATTCTAAATTCTTCTTTTTTTTGCCAAAGTCCATGAACATGGTTTATCACGGCAGATTTTATCCCACTGAAACTAAAATTGTATCCATCAACACCAGCCACAGGATATTTGTATTTGTCTTCATCACCATGTTTTGCGATTTTGTCTATGGCCGGACCGCCTGGATATCCAAGCCCCAAGTATCTTGCAATCTTATCAAAAGCCTCACCTGCCGCATCATCTCTTGTTTTCCCAACCACCTCATACACATCAAAGTCTTTTAAAATAATTAGATTGGTATGTCCTCCAGAAACTACTAGAACAATCAATGGAGGTGTAAGTTGAGGGTATGTTATAAAATTTGCATAAATATGTCCTTCTATATGATTCACAGCAACAAACGGAAGTTTTCTGGCATAGCTTAGTGCTTTTGCGAACGAAAGCCCCACAAGAAGCGAACCTACAAGCCCAGGTCCGTACGTTGCAGCAATACCATCGATATCGTGTATAGCCAAACCTGCCTGTTTGAACGCCATATCAACAACATATGAAATCTTCTCAACATGTTTGCGAGAAGCTATCTCTGGCACAACACCACCAAATTGATGGTGTATGTCAGTCTGAGAATATATCACATTTGACAAAACTCTTCTTCCATCTTCTACGATTGCAGCAGAAGTTTCATCACATGATGTTTCAATTCCAAGTACAAGCATCTTTTAAATCTCAGCTCCTTAATAAAATAAAGTTTAACACTTCTTTATTATACCAAATTCTTATACAATTTTAATTTTTCCTATTACACATTTTTGATATAATAGATTAGTCCAAAACTTTTTAAGCAGAGGAGGGTATTGTTTTGACAGCATTCCAAGCAATTTTTCTAGGAACACTACAGGGGCTTGGAGAATTTTTGCCAATTTCAAGCTCTGCACACCTGATAATCTTCCCATGGCTTTTTGGCTGGAAAGAACACTCTCTTGTATTCGATGTTGCTCTGCATCTTGGAACACTCTTAGCGGTACTTGTATATTTTTGGAAGGACTACTTAGATCTCATGGTACAAGGAATTGCAAAGCCAAAGTCAGAAAAAGGAAAATTGCTTTGGTTCATAATAGTTGCAACAATTCCGGGTGCACTTTTTGGATACTTTTTTGAAAATATTGTAGAAGAAGTTTTTAGAAAACAATATCTTTTAATTGCAATTGTGCTTGCAGTATTTGGATTCATACTATACTATGTAGATTCAATCGCAAAAAACAAAGTGGAACTTTCAAAGATGAATGTGTTGCAAGCAGCTTTAATTGGCATTTCACAGGCGTTTGCTCTTTTCCCTGGAATTTCGCGATCTGGCATTACAATGACAACAGGACTTTTGCTTGGTCTTAAAAAAGAAGCTGCAGCTAAATTTTCGTTCTTGATGTCAGCACCTATTATACTTGGTGCAGGATTTGTTTCGCTTTTAAAAAATATAAATTATGTATTTACAGAATTTTACAGCTTTGCAATTGGATTTTTTACATCGGCAGTTGTAGGTTTTCTCGCAATCCATTTTTTGCTTGGTATTGTCAAGAAAAGTGGTTTTAAAATCTTTGCATATTATAGATTTTTCTTAGCCGCAGTTATTTTAGTTTTTTATCTTTTAAGATTAGTGTAGATAATAGGATCATTATTATAATGCCAAGACCGATGTACCCCATGAGAGAGTACAGCTTTCTTAGAAGTTCCTGAAACTCATTAAAACCTAAAATAAGCGAAACGATGATAATCACAAACTTAATTTTATGATTTTTGATAGAATAAGAAAGACCCATATAGTTTGCGAGAATAGTTGTAAGTATTTCTAAAAATGTACAGGTTACAAGGACAAACTGCAAAACAGGATTCTTCTCAATTTTCAAAAGAGGCATTTGGGAAGTCTGAATCCAGTTTTCTGAAAGTAATAGAATATTGATAATTAATATCAGTAAAAAAGTTAGAACAGCAGAAATGGCAATTGATATTTTAATCTCTTGCTTACAAAATCTTTCTTCAAGATTATTTATTACAGGAAAGGCAAGTAACGAGTTGTAAGTAGCGTAAAGAAGAGGAAATATAAGATTATGAAAAATATCCTTTGATAAATGAAAATTTAAATTTTTAAATTGAAATAATATAGTATTTTTGTGTATAAATTTTGAAAAAATAAATGCAATTGTCATAATTAAAATGCTTACTACAACCTTGTTTAAATTAATAATTGTTAGCAAGCCATGCTTATATATTGCAAAGCTCAAGACAACACAAAGTAAAGTAAACACATATTTATTAATACCAAAAAGTTCTTTTCCTAGTTGACCAAATGCTGAAAACATAACTGTTAATGTTATTACAGAAAAGACCAAAATGTAAGATTTGAATATCACTAAAATTATTATATTTTTGATTCTGATGTTCACAAGGTAAAATAATATTAAAAATATAAGAATGGAAGAAAAGCCTATATACAAAAAACTTTTTTCTTTGAATTGAGAGAAAAAGTAGAAAATCTCTTGACCAGTGGAAAAACCAGCACCTATTATTGATCCTAAAATTGTAGAAACAATTGCAAAAATTTTTTCCATACTGGGTTGTTCTCCTGCTACGTTTGCATTTTCTCAAATTACATGATATTTAAATTTACAACATTATATGAAAGAATTCTGGAGGAATAAGTAATGGAACTTTTAAAACAAATATTTATCTCAATTGCCGAATACCTATCCCAGTTTGGTCATTTAGGTGTATTTATAGGAATGACGCTTGAGTCTGCCTGTATTCCAATACCCTCTGAGGTCATCCTGCCACTTGGTGGGTACCTCGTATATAAAGGAATTGGAACTGTACTGTCCATGACCATTGTTGCAACCTTGGGTTGTTTAGCTGGCTCTGTAATAGCCTATGTAGTAGGGTACTTCGGCGGAAGGCCATTTATACTCAAATACGGTAAATATTTTTTTATATCAAAACACGATTTTGAAAAGGCAGAAGAATTCTTTCAAAAAAAAGGGGAAATTACTATATTTTTGAGCAGACTTCTGCCTGTTATAAGAACATTTATCTCGCTACCTGCTGGTATCGCAAAGATGAATTTTTTAAAATTTTGCTTTTATACAACCCTTGGTTCATTCCCATGGTGTTTACTTTTTGTGTACCTTGGTAAAAAACTTGGAGACAATTGGAAGTCAATTGAAGAACATTTAAAAGGTTTTGATTATTTTATATTAGCCTTAATAATTGTTGCGATTGTAGGTTATATTGTCTATAAAATTTTCAAAGGGAAAAAGTCAGCTGATGTTGAATAAATATAAATGTTGATGTATAATTATTAAAAACTTTTGAGTGAGGGGCCAAAACAATGAAGTTAGATGATATAATCTCTTATGATTTACAGTATTATGTAAACGTGTTTGGAAATCGAATACCACTTGCATTTGTAAGAGGAGAAGGATGCATTCTTTATGACAGCGAAAACAAAGAATACCTTGATTTTATCTCTGGAATTTCTGTGTGCAATTTGGGGCACAGCCATCCAAAATTTGTTGCTGCCTTGAAAGACCAGATTGAAAAGCTCATACACACATCAAGTCTGTTTTACATTGAACCTCAAGCACTTTTGGCAAAAAAACTTGCTGAAGTTTCTAAATTTGACAAAGTATTTTTTTGTAACTCTGGAGCTGAGGCGAACGAGGCTGCAATAAAGCTTGTGAGAAACTACTTTTTCAAAAAAGGTCTTTCAAAATACAAAATCATCACACTTGAAAATTCCTTCCATGGAAGAACACTTGCAACAACTGCTGCAACAGGTCAAAAAAAGTATCAAAAGCCATTTGAACCAATGCCAGAAGGATTTATAAACGTTGAGGCAGACATTGAAAAGATAAAAAATGCTATAGATGACAAAACAGCTGCGGTTATGATTGAACTTGTTCAGGCAGAAGGCGGAATAAATGTGCTTTCAAAAGAGTTTGTACAAAAGCTTTATAATCTTTGCAAACAAGAGGACCTTTTGCTTGTAATTGACGAGGTTCAAACAGGAATTGGAAGGTGTGGCAGTCTTTTTTGTTTTGAGCAGTATGATATAACACCTAACATAATTACTCTTGCAAAAGGGCTTGGAAATGGTGTGCCGATTGGAGCTATGCTTTGCAAAAAAGAAATTGCTACATTTGAACCAGGGGAACACGGCTCAACTTTTGGTGGAAATTTGCTTGCAACAAGAGCAGCTTTAGAGGTGTTGAGAATAATTGAAGAAGAAAATATAATTGAAAATGTGAACAAAATGGGGGATTATTTAAAGCAAAAGCTTTTTGAGCTAAAAGAACAATTCGACTTTATTGTGGATGTCAGAGGTTTGGGACTTTTAATAGGTGTTGAATTTTCTTTCCCTGTGAAAGAGCTTGTAAGAAAGCTTGCTTTAGCCGGACTTTTGACAAGCAGCTGCGGAGGTGGAAACGTTATAAGATTTGCTCCACCTTTGATTGTTCAAAAAACTCACATAGATAAAGCTATGGAAATTTTCAAAGACGTGGTGAAAAGTTATGCTAACATGGGAAGAACTTGAAAATGCATGTCTTTCATGTGAAAAATGCCCTATTTCTAAAAATCGCACAAACGTTGTGGTGGGTGATGGAAACAAAAATGCAAAGCTTGTATTTGTTGGCGAAGCTCCTGGTGAAGAAGAAGACAAGCAAGGGAAACCGTTTGTAGGAAGAGCAGGAAAGTTTTTGGACTTGGCTTTGACTTCTCTGGAGCTTTCAAGAGAAAAAGATTTTTATATCTGCAACATTTTAAAGTGTAGACCACCAAACAATCGCGTCCCAACAGAAGTGGAGGCTCAAAACTGCTTGCCTTTTTTGAGAGCTCAGATAAAACTTATCTCTCCAAAAATAATTGTCTGCCTCGGTGCAACTGCCATGAAATATATTCTTGGCAAAGACCTTAAAATCACTCAAGACAGAGGAAAATGGTTTGAAAAAGGTGGTTTTTTGATTATGGCTACATACCATCCAGCAGCACTTTTAAGAGACCCAGGCAAAAGAGAGGATTTTTACAGAGATTTAAAAAGTGTAAAGGAGAAGCTGGAGAAAATAAAATAGTTGCTAGAAAAAAATATAAATAAGGGCATACTACAAATGTAGTGTGCCCCTTCTATCTTCTTATGGTATCTTTATTCTAATTACATTACCGCCCAATATTCTATCTGAGTAAATGGCATAAACCGTAATGTAATAGTAATGGCCTCTCTTAAGTTCCTTATATTCTCCATTGATCAAATACTTATCCTTTGCTTTGACATTTATTGAAGTAATATTTTTATCTGATACTACTGCCAACAAGCCATCTTTATTGAAGTCAGGTGATGAGTTAGTATCAGATACAATAACTCTATACCCTTGAAGCTTATCGTTATCAATTTTGTTCCACCTTAAGTTGATATACGACTGTCCCCACCATCTTACTATTTTTGCCTGAAACTTTGGTCTTAATTTTGCAATCTCCAAATTAGAATAATAAACGGCCTTGATGCTATTCCCAGGGATAAGTCTATCTTGATACTGAGCTGTTACACTAAAATAATATTCTTTACCATCTTTTAAATACTCACCGAAATCTCCACCTTTGTAAGGAATTGTGTTGTCAATAACAATCTGAGCTGTATTTTTGTCATTGATAAACACAAGATAACCATTGTCCGGATATTTAGGTTCTTTACTTTTTTTGGATATCACAATCCAATATCCTATAAGTCGGGAATCGTCTATCTTTTGCCAGCTTAAAACAAATTTATTGTCTTTATATTCATATTTTACAGACGGCTTTTCAAAATAATTTTGTATAACTGGCATTCTCATTTTCACAGCATTGCCTTTTACGTAGACATTTCCCTCATAGATTGCTGTAACACTGAAATAATATTCTTCTCCGCTTTTTACATAAACTCCAAAGTCACCACCATTATACTTTGAATTCACTCCAATCTCTATATAATTAGCATTTCTGTCAGACAATATGGTCAGATATCCATCTTGCGGATATCCCGGCTGGCTATTGTTCTTTGAGATAACAACTGCGTATCCTTTCAGTTTTTTATCACTTATTCTATTCCATATCAGGACAACTTTGTCTCCCTTTGTATAGGCAGTGACATTGGGTATAGGATAAGTATATCTCTGATTAGAACCTGATGAAGAATTATCGTCATAGGTAACTTTTTCTTCAGTTGATTGAGCATTAATAACGTTGTACAACAGTACCGCTGCCTGAGCACGGGTAAGAATTCCTTGTGGCTCAAATTTATACTGATTAGAATTTGAAACTGGGCTTCCTACCATAATACCTTTTGCAATGGCAATTGCGACATATTTAACAAGATTCTTTGATATCTGGTCTTTATCAATGTAGTCACTTAAAATACTCATGTCAACATTTTCATTCTGTAGTCCCTTTGCTTTTACAAGTGCAACTGCCATATCCTCTCTTACCGCATAATCAGATGGTTTAAAGTAGTCGCCATTTTGACTTCTAAAACCTGTCAAATAATATTTTGCAGTCTCTACATATGGATATGCCCAGTGGTATTTTGGAACGTCTTTAAAGGATGGATTATCTGTCACTCTGATTGGAAGATTCAAGCTAATTACCATAATCCTTGCAAATTCAGCCCTTGTGACTGGATTGTCTGGTCTGAAAGTGTTGTCCGGATAGCCTGTTATTATTCCTCTTTCTACCATAAATTTTACAGCGTTATATGCCCAATGATTTTGAGAAAGGTCGGAAAAGATTGAGTTTGATTGTTCTTGAGAAAATGAAACTATGCTAAAAATAGAAACCATAAAAACTATTGCAAAAAAACCTGTCAACAGCTTTTTATAATACCATCTCATACTCCTCCAACTCCTTTCTAAAATAAGTTGATTTTTTATACAATAACATTATATCCAATATTTATGTGATTCATTTTATGATATTATTACAAATCTATGTAAATTTTATTTCCACTTTATACATTGAAACAGCTCCAAATTTTTGAGATAATCTTAATAAACAATTACATCAATGGTGACTCTAACATGCTTGAAGCATATGAACAGATTACAAAACTTAAATATATTATTGAGCGTTTTAGTAGTTTTATAATTAATTCTTCTGCAGAAAAAGATATTAACGAAATCCTATCAATGACAATCGACACCTGTTTAGAACTTACAGGAAGCGATGGTGCAACCATTTATTTAAAAGAAACTGTAGAGCAAGAAGATAAACTTGTAATAAAAGCTACTAAAAATCTCTCTGTAAATTTTGAATTTTATTTAGGTTATACTTTGCCTATATCACCTATAAGCATGGCTGGTTATGTCGCAATAACTCAAAAACCTATTGTTATCAATGATACATTAAACTTACCTGATAATCATGAATTTAAACAGTTCAAATTTTTTGACAAAAGTTTACATTATGTTACTATAAACATTGTTACTGCCCCTATATTTGACTTTCGAAATAGGCTTCTGGGAGTTTTGCAAGTAATAAATAAAAAAGCAAAATCAAATTTAAAATTAGATGAAACCAACGCCTCATTATATACCATAAGTTATACAGAAACAGATATAAAAATAATCTTGGCTATCTCTTCTTTTGTAGGAATACTTATTGACAGAATTAAAGCTTACGAAAAAAATGATTTATCTGTTATAACCACTCAAAGACTACTTTCTAACATGTTTGAATCAGTAAAAAAATCCATTTCTGTTTTAAATGATATTCTTGTAAGTGGTCAGCAGAAGTTTATTGAATCCTTGCAACCAGAAAAAAAAGAAAAACTCTTAAACTTAAAAGAAGGCATAGAACTCTTTAAAAAACAATATGATCTTTCAAAAGTAACTGAAATTCTTACAACAATTGTTTATTTAGTAGTTAAAAATTTAGATATGAAATCTTTAGATATTCTGCATGAAATTTTTTCTACCGAAATAAGACTTTATGATATTCCTGTAAAAATTAATGATTACGAATATATAATTTTTCTTCACAATGTAGATTTAATAAAAGCTCGAATGATTGCAAAAAGAATAGAACGAAAATTTATTGAAAAAATTCAAACAGATGATGTCAAAAATTCTCAACCAATGTTTTCCTGGAACTTTTATGAACTAAAACCTGATGAAGAAAAAAGTATTGAAGAAGTTATCAATTATTTGCAAAAAAATAGCTAAAGAAAATGAAGGTGAAATCTGAAATGAAAACACCTTTGTTGAAATTTTTGGGTATAGGAAGTGCTTTCAATCCTTATTTAAAAAACACTTCTGCCTATTTCGAGTTTGATAATGAATTATTCATATTTGATTGTGGTGAAGGTATTTTTTCAAGTTTGTATAAACTTAAATTGCCAGAAAAATATCAAACAATTAATGTTCTTATTACACACACACATTCTGACCATACCGCAACTTTAGGACACTTAATTTTTTATTGTTTTTATGAGTTAGGTAAAAAAGTTAAGATTTTTTTCCCAGAAGAATCTTTAATCCTTTCTTTACTAAGTAATATGGGTATAAAAAAGAATATCTATGAATTAGTAAAATTAGATGATATCTTCATATACAATGAAAAACTTACGATAATAACAATAAAACAACAACATGTTGATGAAATTCCTTGCTTTGGCTATCTAATTAAAACAAAAGAAAGTTGTTTTTTTTATAGCGGAGACGCTAAAACAATAAATAAACTAATCCTTAGTAAATTTTTAAATGGAGAAATTGATTTTTTATATCAAGATACATGTTCTGAAAATCAACACGAAGACAATCCCCATCTTTCATTAAATGAACTTGCTAACATTGTTCCACCTGAAAAAAGGAATAAGGTTTATTGTATCCATATCGACGCAAATTTCAATTTTAATCTTGCTTTAAGCATGGGCTTTAATATCCCAGAACAAATAGAAGTATAAATTAAAAAATAAAAAAGATGCCCCTCTTAATAAGCCAGAGGGGCAAAAATCTATTTTTTAGGAGTTCGAGGGGTTATGAGGATAGAGGGATTATCTTGCCCAAATAAAACGCGAAAAATGATCTGTTTTAAGCTGCTGTTTTTTAAGCTTAACAAAAATATTAATCCCCGCAGACCTGTCATAAATGTAGCCTTCATATCCTAAGCACCTTAGATGAACATCTTTTTTAAATTGAGCATCAGGAGAAAAATCAATGTATATATTACCATTTTCCGCATATATTTGAGCATTAAATGTAATTGAGTCTATGCCATCAGGTAGAGAATTTTTTTTGAAATCAATCTCAACAAAACCTACCTGGAATTTTCCTCCTTCGTTTGTAACTGTAAAGCTACCATTGAACAACACAGGATTCTCATTTTCAGCAATAACAACAGAAGTAGCTATTGTCCAACACAACATCAATACAAACACTGCTAAAGAAATTTTCTTAAGTTTTGGAGAACTCATAATCTCTACCCTCCTTTTATCGGGCACTATCAATATAGCACCCAAAATAATTACCACAAAAATCTAAAAGGCACCTGACTTTGCCAGGTGCCTTAATGCTAAAGAAAAATATCTTTAGCATATGTTTCGGCAGCCTGGCGACCATAGGAAGCTTCCTTCCGACAGGCCCATGGCTTTGCGTCCCTGCCTTTCGACAGGTTTGCCCTTTTCGACATATGCTACTATTTTTATCGTATTTATTTTGATATAATTAAATTACTATTTATCGTTTGTTTTTATTATCTCACAACAGTCTTCTTTTTTCAATATTTATTATTTCCATATATGCTAATTAAAGGTGTGATAAAATTGTTCTGTTTTAACTGTGGAAACAAGTTACAAGAAAAATTCGTTAGCAGTTGCATTGTATGTGGTATAAAATTTGACAAGTACTGTGCAAATTGTAATTATCCAGTCCCTTCTTTTGCTAATTTTTGCCCAAACTGTGGCAGTTTTATTTCAAAATCACAGGAATATTCTAAAACAGAAGAACTTAAAAAATTAGCTATAATGTTTGCTGATGTTTCGGATTTCACAAAACTTTCTGAAAAGTTTTCTCCTGATGAACTTAGAAACTTGATAAATGAATTTTTTGAATATATTTTAAGACCGGTTTACAATTTTAATGGAATTGTAGATAAATTTATAGGTGATTGTGCCCTCATTATTTTTGGACTAAAAGATTCTCCAATTGACGCACCATTAAAAAGTGTCCAGTGTGCGCTTGAAATGATAAAGTTATCACAAGAATTTTCAAAAACTAAAAATATTAATCTTTTTCTTTCTGTTGGAATAAATTATGGTTTTGTTATGGTGGGAAAGATTGGCGGATTTTTTGAAAAGGACTATACTGTTTTAGGTGACGTTGTGAATACTGCTCAGAGACTTCAAACTGCTGCTCCACCAAATACAATTTATGTATCAGAGAGTATTTATAGAGAAACATATGAAAATATAGAATATTCTGGCCCAATTGAGCTAAATTTAAAAAACAAATCTAAAGTTGTGAAATGTTATATTCCTAAAAAAGTTAATGAACAAGTTGAATATAACCACATCATTGAGGTATTGTTGCACAACTACACATCAAATGTTATTGACAGAATTATTTCAAAAGATTCTGATTTTTTAGTATTATTATCTTCTGATAACTGTGGAAAGCATTTTATTATCAATATTATAATGAGACATTTAGATAAAAGTAATATAAGGTACTATTATATCAGTTTATCAGAAAGATATGCGCAGAAACCTTTTTATCTTTTATCGTTATTAATTTTAAAAATACTAAATGTAAATTATGAAGATTCTCTAATTATAAAGAAAAATAGGCTTATATCATTTGCAGAGTATTTATTTAAAGAAAATCTCAAGATGGCCGAAAAATGTTATAACTATCTTTCACTTATTCTTCACTTAGATCTCAGTAGTGATTTTAAAGAATTCATTTCTTATATGACACCAGAGGATATTATGTTTGAACTTTTTGAAGTTATTACCTTTTTTTTAAAAAAGGTTTTTGAAACAGAGTTTTCTGTTGTTATAATTGAAAATCTAAATCTGGCAGATAAAGAATCATTAGATTTTATCGTTAGTTTTATATCACAACAACAAAGTAAGCCATTTTTTATCTTCTCAACAAACACTGAATTAAGAAATTTTCCAGAAAATTACTACATCAGAGTCAATGAATTGTCAATTGAAAATATCAAAAAGGCAGTTCAAATTTATTTTAATACAAAAGAAGTTGATAATGAATCATTGAGATTACTCATAGATATATCTGAAGGCAAATTAGACTATCTCTTAGAAACATTGAAATGGTTAGAAGTAAACAAATTTTATATAGTATTGAATGATATTTTTAAAATTGTTCTTTCCGAAAAAAATATAGAAAGCATTAAGACTAATATTATTCTCAACAAGATTTTTCACGTTGAAAACGAAATATTGGATTTTTTAAAAATTGCAGCCGTTTATGGTTTCAGATTCAGTAGCAGGATAATATTTAATATACTTCAACCTTCAAAGGAACCTTCATATTTAATAACTCAAGCACAAAAGTTAAATCTCATCAAATTTGTAGATAGTGTATATAACTCCAATTTTCCAGACAAAATATACCAATTTGTTGAACCAGAAATTGTAAAAATACTTCTTGAGTTGATTCCATTACACATTAGGAAAAACTTGCACCTGAAAATTGCGACCACCATCGAAAAAATAGTGTCTAAGGAAGACTTAGCAATTTATTATGAGACATTGTTTTATCATTACAAAGAAGCAGGAAATTTTCTTAAAGGTGCAAATTACCTTTTTGAGCTTGCAATGCAGTACAAAAAAAGACAGCTAATAAATTATGCTTTAAAATACCTCTATAAGTTACTTGACGAGATTAAAAACATTAATGTTGAAGATGCAATAACTCTTTATACTTCCATTATAGAACAACTTGCAAGTTCAGAAAAAAACTTAGGAAATTATGAAGCAGCCATTTCGCACTATACTAAACTTCTTAATCTTTACAAAACAGATGAAGAAAAATTTTTATTAGAAGCTGAAATTTGTGAATGTTATATCCTCCAAAGTAACTTTGAAAAAGCAAAAACCTATTTAAACAAATTAAAAGAAAACTATGTTTTTGAAGGAAACATTAAGAAAAGTAGAATATTATACCTTTTATGTCTTTATAAAAGCTACATTGGCGAACCTGATTTGCAATATTATATAAACCAGCTTGAAATAACATTAAAGGAAAATGATGATTTTGAACAACTTGCACAGATTTTAAATATTGTCTCTTATTCTGTCTATGCATTTACTGGTGAGTCAAAAAAGGCATTTCTTTATCTTAAAAAGGCTTTAAACTATGCAAATAAGTCAAAAAACTTATTGCTTAAAGCAAAAATCCTTACAAATATTGGAACACTTTACTATGAAGAAGGCAAATCATCAGAAGCAATAAAATATATGTTTGATGCATTTGAGCTTTCTAAGATTTTATCTAACCGTCACCTTCAGTTGATTTTGTTAAACAATATTGGAATAATAAATTTCGAAAAAGGAGTTTTGGGAAAAGCCTTAGAATCATTCTTAAAAGCTTTATCATATGCGGATGAATGGAAACTCTTTTATGAAGAATGTGTGTCTTATCTTAATCTTGGTGAATTGTATCTTGAAAAAGGAGATATCATAGAAAGTTATAACTCCTTTTCACAGAGTTTAGACCTAGCAAATAAATTCAATTTTATCTCAGAAAAAGCTTTATCTTTAATCGGACTTGCAAAAGTAATGCTTGAAAAAGGTAATCTCTCCGCTGCAAATGACCTGCTAAATGAAGTTGCAAAAATTATATCTGATAGCAAAGAAAATAGGATTGAGCTTGAGTATATTCTTGCCAAAACTAAACTAGACCTCTTAAAAAATAAGGTCGATAATGCTATTTTGGTTATTGAAAAAGCAATTGCAATAACCGAACAATTAAAAAATCCATTACATAAAATAAAAACTTTGAGAATGTACTCAACCGTTCTAAGACACAAGGGAGAATATATAAGCGCTCTTAAAAACCTTAAAGTTTGTGAGAAACTTGCAAATCAAATAGAGTCATCTTTAGAACTTGCAAAGATATATTATGATATTGCAAACACTTATATTGTTTTAGGAAACGAAAAAGAGTTTGATGAAACAATAAAATTAGCACATTTCTGGGCTGAAAAGATTGATAGTGAACATAATATAAAATCATTAATTGATACTCTTTTGAAACAAAGCAAAAGAGGCTGACTTCTATTTATTTGAAAAAGTCAGCCTCTTTTAAATCTTGATACTTTTTATCTGAGGATAGCTTTTTTAACAACAACATTATTAATCTTCTTCTCATACGCAGTGGTATATGTTACACCACCACTAATAATATCAATTTGTGAGATATTAAAACTCACAGTTGCTGATGTGAAACTTGGTTTTAATTTAAATGTAATAGTCTTTGATAATACTCTCAAACCATTTTGCTGTCTTGTAGTACTGTCAACTACAAGCTGGATTGGAAATGTTACGTTTGTATTAAGTTTGTCAGAAGGATTCATTTCGATATATACCTTTATTTTAGCCGAAGAATCATAACTAAATAGTCCCAAATCATCAACTTTTATAGATATATTTGCGCTTGAATTATCTGAAATTATTTTTTTAGTAATTGAAAAACTTTTTATCATATTTGTAGCATCAATAACAAATAAATTAATAGGTGTTAAGTTCATAGAATTAGGTGCACTATTTATGCTGTAAGACAATATTGGGGTAAAATTAAATGTACCTTCTCTTAAAAATGTAATCTTATAATCGATAGTCAAACTCGTAGGTGTTGGCCCTAAATCAACTGCGTAGTTAAATGAAGGATTTGTGGTTGTAATCTTCTGCAGTGCAATGTATGAATCATTTACTGCTAAAGCAAAATTATTAATGACTGTTGGAATATCAAGTGACTTACCAAATGCGCTAATTATAAGCTTTGCATCATATTGAGTATTTGGCACATATATATTACCACTACCTACTATTTGAAATGTAGCACTAATTCCTGGCATTCTGACAAATTCAACCTGCCCAAGATTTGCCTCCACGCTTCCTGTGGTTTCACCGTTTAAAGTATCATATCTTCTGAATGTAAGTGTTGCCTTCCCAAGATTATATATTCCTTCTGAGTTAGATGTTATCTTAAAAGATACCTCTTGCGAAGCAGGAGTTGTGCCACCATTTTCAAATGTGACAGGATTAAATGTACCTATTAATTTCCCATTTTCAACTCTCCAGCCAGCAGGCATTGAAGTTATTGTAAGCCCTGAGGGAATTGGGTATTCAACAGTCAGATTATCATATGTTACTGCCAAGTTTATTATTCTAAATATCTCCTGCAAAATAGAATTTAACGCACTTGGGTTTGAGATATAATAAGACTTTCCGCTTGCAGTACTTGCCATCAAATCGATAAATGTTTTGTCAACATCCGCACCAGTTGTATCAACTCCAACTACAAATACCTTCGCTCCACTTTGCGCAAGTGTTTGAACAGCAGAAAGGGTCTCTGACTTTGTAGTATTATCTGGCTGAGAACCAGGTCCATCAACAAGTGGATACCCATTTTTTGTACCATTTATATAAAATGTTGGCATACCATCTGTAATAAATACAACATATTTGTCATTTCCAGAGGGTGACGAGTCAAGAAGTGCTTTTGCTTTATTAAGCGCAGCTTCCATGTTAGTTCCGCCAGATGCAACCATATTGTCAATGTATGTCTTTGCGTTATTTACAGCAGAAGAGCTTGTTAAATCTATGAGATTCTGTGTGCAATTATTCGGTAATGAATAAGGTCCATATATAGAAGATGAATTTCCTTTGTTCCATGTTCCATTTTGATAATAAAATCCTTTAATATAAAAAGTGGAATTATCATTTATAAAAGTATCAAAGTCAACAATCCCAAGCTTGTCACCAGACTTTGCAGAATTTTTAAAACTGTCAATTAGATTCTTTGCGGCATTTTTTGCCGCCGTCATCTTACCATTGCTACTCATCGAACCAGAAGAATCAACAACAAGTACTACCGAAACAGGTGACCTTGTCACGTTTATAGAACCTGTCGGTGTTAGCCTGAGTTTTACTTCAATGTCATTTCCTACATAGCCTTTAGATTTAACTACACCTCCATTAAATCCAATACTCACAGAAGACGTATCCGCTGCCTTTGCTTTTGTAGAAAAGTAATAAAACCCGCTACAAATTGTCATAAAAATTAGTAATACACCAATCCATGCCATAAATCTCCGTTTCATTAAAATCCCTCCTTTTTTTTAATGTATCCAACACTTATAATTAAACTTATACAAATTACTTTTCCATTTCAAATATCTTCTAATATAAATTATACCACTTTCATCAATCACTAACAACCTGTCTTTTACTTTTAACCTTAATATTTGTTTTTACTGTTGTTTCATAAAATGTACTAACAAATGGTATTTCAATAATGTCATTTGTATCAATGCCCTTTATAAAGAAGTTGTAAAGCTGACCCAACCTGTCTGATATGCTGTTAAAGTTTGCATAGTTAAAGTAATACATAAGCTGGCTTGAAATGCCTTTACTATATTCAATTGTAAGATTACCATTTCCACAAACTACAATATCCCCTCCTGCTATTATATTTCCTTTTAGAGTTTTTTCTTGTGTACTACTGTTTCTTAGAATAACACTGCCTTTTGTCACAATCAAAACATTTTCTATGTCTAAAAGTGAAACCCCATTATAGCTTGGAAGTCCAAAATCAATTTCTTCCACGTCATTTTTGCTGATAACAATAAGATTTTTGTCATCATTTATTATAAGTCGGTCAGATCCAATCTGATTAAAATCGACAAAATCAAATAAGTCAAATTTATCTTTTGTGTTATCTAATAACCCTTTGTCAACAAGATTTAATTCTTTGAAATAATTTTCTTTTGTTGGATCTATCACATTGTCTATTATAGACTGTCTTAATATATCTGAAGATGATACGGTCTGGCCCAAGTTGACAAACTCACCAGTACCTGCCGAGCCAATAGTCGAATTAATAGTCGGTTCATTTAAAAAATTGATAATTCTTCTTGCCAAGTAAAGTTTACCATTTGCATTTAAAAAATAATGAAAGTAACTTGTATCATAAGGGTTTGATGGGTCAAAATGTATATTTCCTCCACCAACAGTTATATTAGTGGAACCGGTATTATACTGTGTATCAAAATCAGTAGGGTCTTTTATGTGCGCGGTGAGATAGTGAAGTACAAAGTTTATTGATCTTTCTACTGACGAAATTGGAAAACCACCCACTGTTTCAACATCCATATCATAGAAGCTTGCTTCTACTTCCTCTGTTGGACTTACCTTCACTTTAAATGGTTTAAAGTAATCAGAAGCAAATAAATCCAGTGTTGTAAAAGAACCAATACTTCCATTTAATCCAAGAGTATTAAGAAGATCAGAAAGTTCTGCTATAGGAAGATTAAAATATTGGTAGATAGTAAAATTAGGCATTAGCGAAGAACTCTCTGGCATTCTGAAAAGTTTTTCCTTACCATTTTCATCAGTTCTATGTATTTCATCAACAAATACAACTCCCATTAGCACAATATTTTTTCCTATATTTAATCTTGCTGTATCTTCATTTATCGCTATTGAAGAACTCATGTTGTAATTGTAAGGAACATCTGCTGTGCCAAGACCAATTAGCGAGCCTGAAATATTAATGTTGCTATTTTGAGCGTACATTGAGATGTTGTCCATGATATATGCATTTTTGCCTATTGTAATTGAAGAATTATCCGATGCATTTTCTGTAACAATACTGTGACAATAAACATCATCTGTAATGGTTATCTGTGAATTAGGAGCACAAGTTTTAACAAACCCACCGTATAGCGAATATTTATCCATAAGCCTCACTGGATTGGAAGGTGCTTCGGGATTCAAATCAGTATATCCAACAAATACAGGTGCATTTTCAATTCTTATATTTCCACTTATAACTCCCGAACCACTCAAGATGTTTTCAATTCTATTTTTAGTCATTGAATCTATTTTATTAACTCTTGAATCAGAAGATAAATTATCAAGCTGAGTTTGTGTCAAGCCTGCCAAAATTCCACCAAAATATTCAGACGGATTTGAATATCTCACATCATTTGCAGTTCCATTCACATAGACCTTTCCACCTTTTATTTTGAACAAATTTAAACCATTTAGAACAATCAAGTTCCTACCTGCAAAAATTGCATAGTCAAGTATATGGTTAAAACTTCTCTTTATTGTCCTCGTAGAAAAATTCAAAGCATTACTTTTATATGGGAAAATACTAAAATCTGCTCTTAAAACTCTTTTAGTTTTTTCTTTTAGTAAATTTACAACAACTTCCATCTTAATATCAATTGGATTTTCTATATCAGTACTTGACATGTGCAGGTTCATATCAGTTGCAGGGTCAAATCTTATTTCAACATCAACTTCCGGATTATTAAAATCTACCATTTTCATAAATGAATATAAATCATTTGAAGTTCCTCTCCAGTTATCAATTGTATAAATGGTGCCAGAAACAGTAAACTCAATTGCAGGTCTCTCAGAAAACGTACCTGAATTTGTAAAAAAATTGTTCATATACTCTTTAAACTTTTCCAAAAATTTTTTTCTCACTTTATCTTGGTACTCCTTATTAATTTGAACAAGTGCATTGTCATAATCAGTCTTGGATATAAGACCATTCATGTACTGCAGATAATACTGGCTCTCCTTTTGCTGATAGTCTTTTAAGATATTTGCAATATCTGGATTTTGAGTGTTAAGAACACCACTTTCCATAAAAACATAATTATCTGCCATTTTTCGTGCTTTGTCTGCGACCATGTCAAGATAATATATAATTCTTTCAAAAACACTTTCTGCATCGTAATATGCTCTGTTTTTTGCATAGTAGCCTTTACTAATTTTTAGTGATGATATTGCTGCTTCAATCAAAGCAACGGACATAACAAACATAACCGCTATGAAGATTATTGTAAGTACCAACGTCGAACCTTTATGTTTGCTTTCAATTTTCATATCTACTTCACCCTGTGAGTATAATATGTTGTATATTCTTTAATAAACTGACCATTTAAATCATAAATTTTTAAAGAAATCTGCCTTACCCTTTCTACGCCTGTAAGAACAGAATGTCTCGGAGAATTATCATAGACAATGAATGGAGTTGTTGCAAGGATTTTGATATTATTGTTAACATTCGTCAGCCAAAGATTGAACATAGTAGTAGTAAGTTTATTTGAGAGGTCATACACACCATCAATTACTACATAGAGAAAATGTGATAAAGTGTCACATACAAACTCTGCTCCAAGTTTGGCAGGTTCTGTACTGTTTCCACTTAAAAAAGTTATAATTGGTGAACCATTTAGGACAAAAGTATATGTCGCCCTCTTGGTTGCTTCGTCATATCTTATCTGTATTCTAAGTTTGTCAAATGTACTAGAAGATATTTGTCTTTCATAGGTATTATGAGTTGCCAAATCCTCGATTGTCAGTTTACCTGTCGCATCTAAATATATTCTAAAATCTATTTGGCTGTTTTCAATATTTTGAATAGTTCCCGTTTTAAATGAATCGTCAATCTCGTAGTTTACTGTATATCCATTTATATTCAAAGAACCTGTGCCATAAACATTTTGATATACAAGATTTTCAACAGCTTGATTTATAACTTCAGCAACTTCAAGATTTGTCTTTGCACTAATGTTTACCTTCAACGACTGCTGAATAAGTAACACTATGGGGGTGACAAACAGTGCAAATACTGCAACTGTCACAATAACCTCAACAAGAGTAAACCCTTTTAATTGTTTCATGCTTGCTCGTCACCCCACTTTATTTTCTCACAACGCTAATATCAAATCCACTTGGTGCAATGTTCACTCTTGGTTTTTGCTTATCATCACCTGAAATATAAATTTTTACTGGTTTATCAGAACTATTAGTTACTTTAAGAGTTACTACATTCTCATCATCTTTGTATTTTCTTGGGGTTGAAAATACCACAATTAAAATCTGGCTTTTATCCTGCAAATCCAAAATGTCAAATTTATTAGCTTGGGGATATTCGCTTGCCTGAGTACCAATCCTGTAATAATACTTGTCACCTTCTTTTTTAATTGTTATAAAAGCATTTTCACTTTTCTTTTTAGCACCAAATATTGAACCTTTTTGAGTTTTTTCAATAGTTACATTGGTTGTAGGAGAATATAAAGTTGATACTGTTACAACAAAATCTGCTTTATTAAAATCTACTTTCTCTTCTGATAATTGACTTTGGTCTTTAGTGCTTGCACTTTTTTCGTTAAAAGTGATATTTTTATTGTTTTGTGGTAACTTAAAACTGGTTTCTGCATTTGTTAAAGACATATTATCTGTTCTTTCCACTTTTAAGGCTGATGACTGTTTTGTAATTTCATTTTTTTTTAAATCTTCTTGAGTATAGATAAACTTGGCCTTTTGCCCAGATCCACCACTGAACAAATCGCCTTTACCATATGAAATTGCAAAGTTTTGCCATTTCCTTTCAGGAGCAAGCGTATCTTCAAAACCATAAAATTTAATTTCAAAACTTGCTGTTATCATGTTGTTATTCCCGCCTGACAACGAGATTGAATCGACAGAATACAAAGGTTCAAATTCCTTTTGCAAAAACAATAATTTTTTGAAGTTAGCATATGTCATTTGCCAGTTTTGTTTAGATGAATAAAAGTATGCTTTTGCAATATTAATATTGTTATAAGTAACATTTAGGCTCTGTCTTTGCGAAAATGTAAAGTCTGAGGTTTTACTCCCAACCATCTGAGCAAGCCTTTGCAAATCAAGCATTGAAAATTTTTCGTCTTGATTGGGCGGAATTTTTTGACTTATAGACATATAGTCTTTTTCAACTTCTTTTAACTTTTGTTTTTGAAGATTATAAATAGCAATCTTCTGATCTATTTCACTTAGCTTACTTTCTAACTGTTGCTTTTCTGAAATTAAATTACTAAGCTTTTGAGAATAAGGAGTATAGAAAAAGTTATAAAACAAAAATCCAATAATAACCATACCAAGAATTACTAAAAGTTTTTTATCTCTGTCTGTGATTTGCACTTTTTCTCACTTCCTTGCTATGTCTGCTGATATTGTTGAAGTTTTTGAACTTTCATCTCCAGTTACACTACTAAAATTTACGTTCATAAAGTAATTACTTGTTTGAAGGTTGTAAACAAACTGTGTCACTGTTTCAAGTGTATCTGCCTTCACTGTACATGTAATTTTTTCAGTTGAAAGATTCAAGCTTTCAAACTTTAGATTTATAGGTGCTAATGCCTCAAGCTTGTCCAAAATTTCTAAATACTTTATGTGGTTTTTTGATACATATTCAAGTAAAGCTCTCTTTTGTGTATCCAGTGTTTTTTTCTCAACAAGTCTTTGTGCTTCTACCATTTGTTGCTGCTTTATTCTTATTTCGTCACTCAATCTTTTGATATCATTATTCGTAGTCATTATTTTAGTCAAATAAATAGAAGCAATTAACGCAAATAAGCATATCTCCAATATAAACACCAAAAAATATACTCTAAGCGTTGCATCTTTCTTTTTTATCCCTCTTTCATATGCCAACAAAAGATTTATATCTTTCAGTTTTTTTGCCATTCATTATCTCTCCTCAGTAATATGAAAACTAAAGTGCTATAGGATTCCACTAATTGTTGTAAAATAGTTACAAACTTCACTTTTTGTAAGTAATATTTTTTTGTCAATTGATATAAGATCTGTAAGCAATACCATTTGTGCGTTTATCTTAGTTTTTAGCATATCGCTTATATCTATATGCTGGCAAACTTCCCCCATTAAATATACCTTTGAAAGTTCTTTGCTATCCTGTTCTCTGTTTCTATAAAACTCGTAGAATTTTGAAATATTCTCAACAATCTCATTTATAGTATATGTATAAAAGTATTCTATGAAAGCTTCTGAGTCTTCTTCCTCATTGAACATTCTTTCTAAATCATAATTGGGAAAAGACTTGGAAAGAACAATTTCCCCCTGATTTATTATTACAATAGTAATGAAAGAACGTACAATGTTTACAAGCATTATAAGCTCTTTTTCTGCTTCTTTCCTAACTTTTCTTTCTAAATCAACAAGCTTTGATATTGTGTTTGGTTCAATATCAATCTTTTTTATTTTGAGCCCCAGCTTGTTTGAAACTGTAACAATATCTTCAATAAGACTCTTAGCAAGTGCAACAAGTAAAATTTTCTGCTTTTTTGTTTTTCCTTCATTGAAAACCTTTAATTGCTTATAATCAATAACATAATTTTCTATACTTGTAGGAAAATATTGTCTTGCTTCAAATGTGATAAGGTTAAAAGTTTTTTCTTCATTCAGGCATGGCACTACCAATTCTCTTATTATCATATTTGAAATGCCTGACAAAACAAAGGTTATATTATTTTTTGGAAAGTTATTTTTCAAAAAAATATTTCCAAGAGTTTCGTAAAAAAGATTAGGCTCAAACTTCATATCATTTATAATGAGATTATCCTTTAATTGCTCTTCTGCAAGTTTGTTTATATGAATATTACCTGAAAAATTCCCTTCTGCAATCTTAATATAGTTTTTGCCAAGTTCTATAACAACCTTTGTACTCATATTCTTCTTTTTCCCCTCAAAATAAGATTTCTACCAGTCATATCGTCTGGTATATACAATTTTATATGTCCTTGTCTTTCCTCGAATTCCCAAATCAACTGTATATTGAATTTTTATTTGCGGTGTGACATCTTCAACATCAAAGTTTATTATTTTTCCATCTAAGAAAGAAGTGATATTACCATTTTTTGTTATCCTAATTCCCTTTGTAGAGGGTTCAAACGTTATAGAGATAGCTATGCCAGAAACTGCAGAGTTATCTTCATACACAATCATATCAATTCTTTTAGAAAGAGGATATACCAATATATTCTGTTGGTCTGCCATCTGCAGCCACTGTTTTATTGTATCCTCAAGTCTTTTTGCCTGGGACTCAATTTGAGCAATTTTTGCCTCTTCTTGAACTACCTTAAAATTGTTGATAAAAAAGCTGTACAGAGCAACCACGATTATCCCAACAATTGCAACAACAGCTATTATTTCAATAAGTGTGAAACCTTTTAAAACTCTCTTCATTGCACTTCAACGCTCCCTGGTGGTACGCTATTTAGCACTACTACCCTTTTGTAGCCATGACCTGACACGGGAATTACCTCAATTTTGTTCTGTGCAGAAAAAGTGCTAACATTTCCTCTTGCAAGTACAGAGCCTGTAAATCTTACTATCTCTCCATTAGGTTTGAATGTAATATAAGTTGCAACAGCACCGGCACTGTCCATCAATATTGATGAACCCAAAGCATTTTGAAGTTTTACTGTCTTTGACTTTATATCTTTTAACACAGTTTCTTGTGGAGTAAAACTTGCATCGAATTTTATCAACTGGATTTTTAAAGACCTCTCACCCGTTACAGGGTCAGGAATGTAGTAGTTGTCAATCTTTATGTAATACTTCGATATATGCCCACCCGGCGCGGATGTATATGTGTCATATTCCATCTCAGAATCAATCTTTTCATAAAGCTCTCTTATCATTGCAGCAAACTGGGTTGCAACACTGTTTACATCAGCTCTTTTTTTCATCGCTATATAATTTGGAACTGCAATTGCTAAAAGGATTGCCAAAATCGCCAAAACAATTGCCATTTCCTGCAGGGTAAAGCCTTTAAACCTTTTCATCTTATCCCTCTTCTATTCCTAAAAGCTTTAATCATGTTTTGGATTGCTTTTTACAATGAAAGCTGCTGCTGCAATTGCAGCTGTAATGTCCACTGTAAATTGTTCTTGAAGTTCTGAAAGTCTTTCAAAAAGCTCTCCTTCTTTTGTGACAAAATACCTTGGTGGAAGTCTGTTGAGTGCTAAAGCCATAATATCAAGTTTGCACTTTGGACACTTGCAAACATCAATGTTTTCAAGAACTTTATCTATCATGTTTCCTACTGCTTCTTCCATATAGTTTTTTATTGTATACACCACTTTTGCCCCCTTGCTATTGTTTCAATTTTTTTTTAGGCTATTTTATGTACTCTAAATACATCTTTAAAATAGTATCACCATATAGTATTGTGACAATCAGTGCAGCGGATATAAACGGTCCAAACGGGACTTCGCTCTTCAAACTCTTATTCTTCTTTACCAATACAAATGCTGCAAACACAGCTCCCAGAACAAATGCAAGAAAATTTGCTAAAATAGCTTCTCCTGCTGTAAATCCTGCTCCGCCCGCCGCAATCAAAAGTACATCTCCAAATCCCATTGCCCTGCCTTTAGACAGAATGTAAATTATTAAAATTAAAAGCATTGAGAAAATCATTCCTGAAAAAATGCTCAAAGCAGTCTTTATGCTAACTCCTCTTTCAAAAAATATCTGCAAACATCTTGCAGCAAACAACAAAAGTACGCTCTTTGTTGAAATCTCCATGGTGTCAATGTCAACTGCTGAGATATAAAGAAGAATGCAGTAAATGAAAAAAGCAACAAACATCTCTGTCGTAAAACCATACTTGTGGTAGCACAAAAGCCCACCTGCTGCTGTTAAAAGCTCAACAATGGGATATCTTATAGAAATTTTCTCTTTGCAGAACCTGCACCTTCCTCTTAAGATTATATAGCTTATAACGGGCATCAAATCATACCACTTTATTCTCTTTTTACATTTTGGGCAGTGGCTCGGGGGGAACACAATCGACTCCCCCCGAGGAATTCTGTATATACAGACATTCAGGAAGCTGCCAAGGGTGAGGGAAAGAAATACACATATCACTGTCTCTACATTAAAATTATTGCCCATAAGTTGAGTCTGGATTAGGATAAAGTTCTTTTGCTGAACTAGCAGCTTGACCAGCTTTTACTACCAATTTGTCGTCAGACAAGGTATAGTCAACAAAGAATTTATAATTTGTATTATACTTTGGTTTGTATGAACCTGCATTCATATATTTTTTCAAATCTACAAGTTGCCCGTTCAATGTCACTGTCCCGTTTGTATCATCAACTTGAGCACCACTTACATCTGCTCCTATAGAATTTCCTTCACCTACCCATTGCATGATAGCCGTAGCAATTGCTTTTGCATTAGCAATATCTGCGTTTTTCTTTGCATTGTTAATCTGTTTCAACACCTGTGGAACAGCAATTGCAATCAGTACCGCAATTATTGCCAAAACAACAACCATTTCAATCAATGTAAAACCTTTATTCTTATTATTAACCTGCTTTACAAGCCAAGCCATCATGTTAACATCTACCTCCTATTTTTTTTATTTATAATTTCCATCAAACTCAGGAAAAAGTTCCCACTTATTTGAGTCATCACCCGCATAAATCTTTAAAACTGACGACTCATATTTGTAATAAAAGTAATAATTTTTATTTATCCTTGGCCTTGGCAGGCTTCCTGTAATATATTTACTTAATCTAAACCCGCTTGCGCCACCAATTTGGTCTGAATCAATTTTGTGGAAATTAGCATCTGGAATAATTTCACTCAAGCTCTTCCCGCTTTCTTCCTGCCACATCAAAAATGCGTACGCAATGTGGCGGGCTGTTTGGCTGTCTGCTCTTTTTTGAGCATTCTGGATTGTCCTTAAAACCTGTGGTGTTGCAATTGCAACAATTACTCCAATTATTGCAATCACTACAACAAGTTCAATTAAAGTAAACCCACAAAACTTTCTTTTCATAAGCCACCGCCCTTTTTTATGTGCCGATGCTGCCATAGAGCTTGAACATCGGCATGATGATTGACGCAAGCAAAAATCCAACCATCAAAGCAAGCAGCACAATCATCACTGGTTCAAAAAGAGATGTAAGTCTTGTGACCTGATTTTCTACTTCATTTTCATAGTAATCTGCTGCTTTTTCAAGCATGTACTCAAGCTGTCCTGTCTCCTCGCCAGTTTTTAACATAATATTCATAAGCTTTGGAAAAATCCCCATATCCTCAATCGGATAAGAAAGCCCCTCACCACCTTTCACTCTCTCAATTACCTTGTCAAATTCCTTTTCTATGTAGGCGTTTGACAAGATATTTTTTGTTGTATCCAAAGCCGTTATCAAGGAAACACCAGCATTCAAAAGTGTTGCCAGCGTCCTTGTGAAACGGCTGGTTACCTGGCCTAACATTATCCTTCCTATAACTGGCATTTTTATTTTTATTTTGCCAACAATAACCCCACCTGTTGGTGTTGATTTAAATACTTTATATCCAAATACCAATGCTACAATCGCAAACAGAAGATAAATCCCGTTTTGCTGCATGAATTTGCTTGAATTTATCACAAACCTTGTTGTTGCAGGAAGTTCAACATTGAGCTCTTCAAAAAGTCCAACAAAGGTTGGAATAACGTACGTCAAAAGAATTATTAGCACTATTACCGCTACACTTATAACAATTGCAGGATACATGAGAGCATTTACTATCTTTTGCCTGAGTTTAAGCTCCTTTTCAAAGTGTGTAGCCATCTTGTCCATAGACTTGTCAATCGACCCTGCAACCTCTCCTGCTTCAACCATGTTCACTAAAATTGGTGGAAAGAACCTTGGATGTTCTCTCATAGCACTTGACAAAAGTGTTCCTCTTTCAACCTTTTCATAAATATCACTAATAACTTTTCCAAACGGTCGTCCTCTGTATTGCTGGCGCAAAACGTCCAAACAGCTTAAAATTGAAATACCTGCTGAGAGCATTGTCGCAAACTGTCTGCAAAAGATTGAAAGGTCTTTCACTGTTGATCTCTGCCCAAACGGAAGTTTTATCTCTCTCTGAAGTGTTCCTTTTTCTTTTATTTCTAACACAAACACGTTTCTTGCTTTTAAAATCTCAATCGCCGATTGCTCATCCTCCGCAATTACTGTACCACTAACCTTTTTACCGGAAGAGTCCATTGCACTGTATACATACTCTGCCATCTTAATTCTTCCTACCCCTTTAGAATATCAAAAGCTTGTTTATAAGTTCCTGGTCAGATGCATACATTATTGCATCTTCTCTTGTTATAAGCCCTCTTTTATACAAATCAACAAGAGATTGTTCCATTGTTACCATACCATTTTTAGTATGCGTCTGAATAATTGACTGTATTTGATACGTTTTTGCTTCTCTTATTAAATTTCTTATCGCCGCATTTGCTATCATAACTTCAACAGCTACAACCCTGCCTTTTCCATCTCGACGTGTTAAAAGCTGTTGCGAGACAACTGCCTGAAGCACAGTTGAAAGCTGAACACGTATCTGCTGCTGTTGATACGGTGGAAAAACATCGATGATTCTATCAATTGTTTTTGCTGCACCAACGGTGTGAAGTGTTGAAAAAACCAAGTGCCCGGTTTCTGCAGCGGTAAGTGCTATGGAAATTGTCTCTAAATCTCTCATCTCGCCAACCAGAATTACATCAGGGTCCTCACGAAGAGCAGCTCTCAGGGCTGCCGCAAAACTTTGAGTATCATTCCCTATTTCTCTTTGGTTAACAATACTCTTTTTGTGTCTGTGAAGATATTCAATAGGGTCTTCCAATGTAATAATGTGTAAGTTTCTTTCACTGTTTATTATGTCTATTAGCGACGCTAAGGTAGTTGATTTTCCTGAACCTGTCGGACCAGTAACAAGCACAAGTCCTTTGTTGAGCCTTGTAAAATCTTTTAAAATTGATGGAAGCCCTAACGTTTCAAATTTAGGTATATCCTGTGATATAACCCTAAACGCAATTGCATAGGATCCTCTTTGTTTGAAAGCATTTACTCTAAACCTGCTAAGACCTCTTATGCTGTAAGAAAAATCAACTTCACCAGCTTCTTGCAATCGTTTGTACTGGTATTCATTTGTAATTTCTTTTACAAACCTTTCAGTTATCTCTGGTGTGAGACTCAAATCGCTCATACGTGTAAGTACGCCGTGCACCCTCATGATAGGGGGTGAACCTGCTGTGATATGTATATCAGAAGCGCCTTTTAAAAATGCTTCTTTTAAAATCTCGTTTATATCCATTTAGGCCTTTCCTCCTTCCTCTATCCTCAACTCTTTTTAATTAAACCCCTCGAACATTTAAAATCACTCAAGTGAAAATGTAACTCTTAAAAATTCTTCAACTGTAGTTATCCCGCTTAAAACCCTCTCTTTACAAGCATCTTTCAATGTTTTCATTCCTTCTTTTATAGCAAGTTGTTTTATTTCATCACTGCTTACATCTTTTTTCACAATTAATCTTTTTATCTGATTTGTTACTATCATTATTTCATATATCCCAGACCTGCCGTAATATCCTTTATTGTTACAAAGTGCACAACCTCTTCCTCTGTATAATTTTACATTGTAATTTTCTTCTATGTCAAGAGCCTTTAGTTCTGCTTCGGTAGGAGTGTACTCTTCCTTACAATATGGGCAAATTTTTCGAATAAGTCTTTGAGATATAACACCAACAAGTGACGAACTTATCAAAAAGTTTTCAATACCCATATCAACAAGCCGCGTGACAGCAGACGGTGCATCGTTGGTATGGATTGTGGAAAGTACCAAATGCCCTGTGATAGCAGCTCTTACTGCCATATCAGCAGTTTCTTTATCTCTAATCTCACCTATCATTATGATGTCAGGGTCCTGCCTTAAGATAGAACGCAGGGCTGCTGCAAATGTAAGCCCTGCTTTTGGGTTTACTTCAACCTGATTTATACCATATATTGTACTCTCAACAGGATCTTCTACTGTTATGATGTTTTTTAACCCTGTGTTAAGCTCATTAAGAATTGTGTACAAGGTAGTGGTCTTTCCACTTCCAGTTGGACCACACACAAGAATAATACCATGGGGTGCTGATATAATTCTGTTATACTTTTCCAAGTCATCTTCTGTAAAACCAAGATCTGTTTTCGATTTAATAAATGCTCCTTTGTCAGCAATTCTTATAACTATCTTCTCACCGTAGACAGTTGGAAGTGAAGAAATTCTCATGTCATATACCTTGTCAGCAAACAAGAAAGTAGTTCTACCATCCTGAGGCACTCTTTTTTCAGCAATGTCCATGTTACCTATAACCTTTATCCTTGCAACAAGAGATGGTAACGTTTCAATCTCAAGTTGAAGTATATCATAAAGTATACCGTCAATTCTAAACCTAACTCTAATTTCATTTTCAAAAGGTTCAATGTGAATATCACTTGCACGTGATGTTATTGCTTGCTCAAATATAGAATTTACAAGCTTGACAACAGGCCCTTCCACGTCATCTTCTGAACTTATTTGCATTCTTGTTGTTTGGATTTTTCTTTGAGATGAGCCTTCTTTTTTTAGCTCTTCAATAGCTTTTAGAGCTTCTTGCTTACCGTAAAATCTTTCTATTTGTCTTTTTATTTCAGATGCTTTAGCAATCACCGGCTGGACATTTTTGCCTGAGTATATCGAAACATCTTCAATAGCAAATATATTCAGCGGATCTGCCATAGCAACAACAAGTTTATCATCCTTTAGCTGAATTGGAATTAAAGTATGCCTTCTTGCTATACTCTCTGAAACTAAGTTCACAACCTCAGGGTCAATTACATACTGGTCAAGCTTAACATGTGGAATTCCCAGCTGGAATTCCAGAACTTCTAAAATTTCATCTTCTGTAATATAACCCTTTTCAACAAGAATTTCGCCTATTTTTTTACCTGTTTTTTTCTGAATCTGAAGCGCTTCCTCAAGTTGCTGTCTTGTAATAATTCCTGCCTCTAATAAAAGCTCACCAATTTTTCTCTTTTCATTTACTGGCAACTGAATTCACCTTCTTTTGGTCTTTACCAACTTATCTCTTCTTAAAAACTTAGCCAGCAATCTCACTCAAACCACATTTTTCTTCCAAAAATTCTATCTTCATTTCATCTTGTTTTTTTACTAAGTTATACTTAATACCTAATACTGTAATCAAATATATTCTCCACCCAGATTCCATCTTTTCTATGCTGACAAATTTTACCGTCTTTTCACTTTTTATAACTGGAACAGTATTAACAAAATCACCTGCATAAGAAGGTACCTCTAATATTACAACGCCGTTTTCATCAAAAACCCTGTATGATATATCCTCTGCATCTATATACTTTACTAAAACACCAGCTTCATCAATTTCAACTTTTGAAGTTGCTTTTTCAAACTTTAAAAGAACTTGTGATAAGTTAGATTCTATTTCCCACTGTGCACGGTTAAAGCTTGTTCTTATACTTAAATTTTCCTCAGCAGGTATAAACTCTATAAGTTTTATTATTCCTTTCTCATAATACTGAGAAGTCAATTCAATCTGGTCATATACAATTTTTGACAGCTTGACTTCTAACATACCTTTGCCAATTTGTTCTATCTCTGGCTCTTTAAATAGCTCACAGTCAAAACTAAGTTTCAGATATGCTTCATTTTCACTATTTACAACAACTTCACATACTACAAGTTCAGGTAGTTTTTTCATTATAATTTTAACAGTTCTTTCTTCATCAGAACTTATAATAGCAGTTGACTTTTTATTAGTTTTTATTACAATGCCATAACTTCCATTAGACTTATAAACCTGATAGCTCTTGATAAGGCTGTCTTCAACTTTGAATAGTCCCGTGGAAATAAAGATACCTTTTTTCTTAATTTCTAATTCAAATTGATTGTTTTCTCTTACTTCTTTTAAAATAAAATCATTTTTATTAAGTCCAATGAACTGAATAAAATTCTCAAAAGCTTGAATTTCTATAACATCCAGAACAAATTCTAAATCAAAACCCTTTTCGTGATTATTTACAATAAAATCATCCTTAAAAGAATAAATGTCTATTAAAACTTTATTATTCTCCTCTTCTTTAAAAACAATTTTTTCAACACAACAGCTCTCAAGCTCAACAGGTAATGTGGATATGTTCTCCAATTGAGCATCATGAATTTCAATTCTGATAACCCCATTTTCTTTTTTAATCTCTTTATTTAACTCTCCCTCTCCTCTTATATGCAAAATAGCTTTATTATCTTTTTCTTCGTACTCATAAAAGTTGATTTTGTTCTGTGCTTTCAAAGGTGTTAGGTAAACATCTGTAGATACCTTATCTTTAGCCAAAAGAGAATAAAAACTGCATCTTTTTTTAAGATATATTAGACCCTCATAACCATTTCTAACTCTTTCAATATCTACTTTTTCAATAAACTGATTTTCTTCCACCATAGAATCTTTTATTAGATTTACAAATCTATTGAGTATACTAAATCTTAATTTCTTGTCTTCAACAAGCTCAAGTTCTATCTCAGAAGGCTTAATATTCTGGAAAATAAGTCTTGTTTGCAAGTTATCATAAAGCAAAAATGCTCTTTGCGATCTGCATAAAATAAGTATTCTGCTATTTTCTTTAGATACACTCACTTTACTTACTGGAGTGGATATAATCATGTAGCTCTTTGCTTTATTTGCATAATCTTTTTTAAATTCTATCCATTCAATAAAACCTTCTTCGTATTCATATCGCTTGTTCAGAAGTTCATCTGGCACTTCTAAATCTATAAAATATACATATAACTTATTATTTTCTTTATCGTGTTCCATTTGGACCTGTGCATCCCCAGTCGATGAAATTATTTCAACTATTGTCATATCCTCTTTAGTAAATACATTCCATTTCCTGATTAAATTTGCTTCTTTTAACCTGATTCCAAACGAAGATCTTCCTTCAATCTTTTCAAATTCTAAGAATTTTGAACTTTTAACTAGAACTACAAAACCTTTGAAAGTCTTGAGCACTTCAATTATTTCAACCAAACCATCATTAATTT
This sequence comes from Caldicellulosiruptor diazotrophicus, assembly GCF_017347585.1. Classification (NCBI taxonomy): domain Bacteria; kingdom Bacillati; phylum Bacillota; order Caldicellulosiruptorales; family Caldicellulosiruptoraceae; genus Caldicellulosiruptor; species Anaerocellum diazotrophicum. The sequence goes on along the minus strand of NZ_AP024480.1, from coordinate 739,578 downwards.
CCATTACTTCCTCTTTTAATGCTGACTCTTTGCTCAGGATATTAATTTTTAAGTTGTTTTCAGCTTTTTCTACTTCTATGTTTCTTGAAGATATTCCTTCTATTAGCAAAAGTTTTGTCAAAGGATTGTAGGATAGACGAGCAGTCTCTTTTTGTAATAATATCTCAATTATCCTATCGTTTTCTTGTATGTTGAACTTTCGTATATCAGTTTTAATTGCAATGTAAACATTGCCTGAAATCTCTTCTACTTTTATCTCTCTTAAACCCTCATCAGAAACCTTTATGGTCTCTTTAACATTTGGGTCGACTTTACAATCTTCAACGTTAAGTATAAAACCATTACCAATCTTCATTTTACCAAAATTGTATGTTACAGGTTCATTAAAATAAAGGGACAAAACATATCCTTCGTCTTTTTCGAATACCCTTATATCTTCAAGTCTCGCTTTACTATTTTCTTCCTGCAAATCTGACTTAAAATCAATATGTATCTCTTCTTTTTCAATTTTTCTATTTTCTTCTACATTTGTGTTCTCATAAAATGGCTCATTTTTCGTGTTTTCTTCTGCTAATTCTTCTACTGGTAACTTCTCATCTAAATTACTTATTTCAAAGTCAGGTGTTATAGCTCCTTCTAAATTTGGTCCTTCTGAAGTTTCTTCAGAGTTAACTATTTGAAGTCCTATAACCTCTTTTTCTTTCTTTTCACTCTTGCTTTCTTCATCTTTCTTAAGTTCTATGCTTTCACAAACACTTTTTAATACACTTTCTATTTTTTCTTTTGAGAACGGTTTTGTAATATAATTAACTGCACCTTCCCTTAAAGCCTGCATTACAGCTTCCTGTCCTGAAAGCGCAGAAACCATTATTATTTGAATGGCTGGATTTATTTTCTTTATCTCTTTTAAAACATCAATCCCACTCATGTCAGGAAGGGTTATATCAAGTGTAATAATATCTGGCTTTACTTTAGAAGCTTGTTCTATTGCGTCTTTCCCTGTTGAGGCTTCTGCTACAACATTGTACCCAAGCTCAATTAAAATACCCTTTAACACCTTTCTTATAAATACAGCATCATCAACTATCATAATTTTCATTTTTGATACACCCCTCGATTTATGTCCTTATATAAATTATACCACAAAATAACATAAAGTAAAAAAATTTTTGGGAAAATTACAAAAATACTTATTCAAATTGGGCTACTTTCCTCTCACATTGATTTAGTATTTCAGCAATCAAATTTGAGACAATATCAATGTCACCAAACCAAATCTTTTCAGCTTCAACTGCTTGGTACACAAGCATCTTAAGTCCGTTTTCAGTCTTTATCCCTCTCTTTTCAGCTTCCTTCAAAAAGGCGGTCTTAAGAGGATTGTATATCATATCATATACAAAAACTGGCGGGCTCTGCTCATAAATTTCAAAGTCAAAAGGATTGTTTTCAATATTCGGAAACATTCCCACAGATGTTGTGTTAATAATTATATCGTATTTAAACTCATATCTTCTTAGCCATTCTATTGGAAGTATCTTTAAAATGTCTTGAAGAACCTCTTTTAACCTTTCTGCCTTCTCATATGTCCTGTTTGCAACAAACACTTCTTTTGCACCCATCCTGTAAAGTCCGTAGATACAAGCTTTTGCCGCACCACCGCTACCAAGTACCAATATCTTTTTGTCTTTTACATCAACCCCCCTATCCTCTAAGCTTTTTTTAAAACCTATCCAGTCTGTATTGTAAGCCAAAAGCTTCCCATCTTCTTTTTTCACAGTATTTGCCGCTTTTATTATTCTGACATCTTCTGAGACTTCATCACAAAACTTTAAAATATCTTCCTTGTATGGTATTGTTATGTTAAACCCAACAACATCCTTGTCTTTTTTTACCATCTCAACAAATTCTTTTAGCTCTTCAGTATCAGAGAGTTCTAAATTTGAATAAATTGCATCAATCTCAAACTCAGATAGAATCCTGTTATGAATAAAAGGTGAAATTGAGTGTTTTAAGCTCTTTCCAATCAAAAAAAGCTTTTTCATTTTCTCTCATCCTTTTCGTAATATTTTAGAATTTTCTTCTCAAAAATCCTGTTTATCCTTGTTACAAAAAACTCCTTTTCTTTTAATGGTCGGACCAATATCACAAAGAGTTTTAACCTTTTTGCACCTATGACATCTGTAAAAAACTGGTCACCTATCACAGCTGTTTGATGATTTTTCTTGCCCTGATGAAGCAGTATTGATGCTTTTAAAAATCCAGATTTCAAAGGCTTTTTTGCATTATAGATGGCAGGAATGCCAAGCATACTTTCTATTTTTTTGACTCTATCCTTCTGGTTGTTCGAAACAAGGCAAATTTTAAATCCCATCTTTTGAGCCTTTTCAAGCCACTCAATAATCTCGTCTCTTACATCAAATTCACCCCACGCAACTATGGTGTTGTCTATGTCGATAATGAGATAGTTTATTCCTCTTTTTATAAGAGTTTCAAGGTCAACATCCAATATACTTTTGCATATCATGTCAGGCTTAAATTTTTTTAGCATCTTCTCTGCCCTTTCTCTCCCTTTTACCATCTAAAAATTGTCAAAGAAAAAATGAATCTACACAACTTTTTTGTTTTTTGATTTGTGAAAATACAACCTGATAAGGTATAATTTAATTATATTCTAAGCCTTTATAATTTTCAAAATAAATTGAGAAGGGGGAAAAAGCTTAAAAATGGTTGAGGTAAAAAAAGTTGAGTATATGGGCTGGGAAAACTGCTATAAAATCTCTAATGGAAAAATCGAAGCAGTTGTCACAACAGACGTGGGACCAAGAATAATTCATTTTGGATTTGAAGGTGGTAAGAACGTTTTTTGCGTGGTAAAAGACCAGGCAGGAAAAGTTGGCGGTGATGAGTGGAGAATATACGGCGGCACAAGACTGTGGCACAGCCCGGAAGCTATTGAGCGCACATATTTCCCTGATAATCACAAAATAGACTTTGAAATTGTAGAAAATGGCATTGTACTAAAACAACCTATGGAAACCACAACTTTCTTGCAAAAAACAATTGAACTGAAGTTTCACCCAACTGAACCAGAAGTTTATGTAACGTATAAAATCAAAAACAATGGTCTTTTTGAAGTTAAGTTTGCAATTTGGGCTCTTTCTGTAATGGCTCCTGGTGGAGTTGAAGTCATGCCAATTCCAAAGATTGATACAGGACTTTTACCAAGCTATCCTTTGGTTATGTGGCCATACACAAAACTTAACGACCACAGAGTCTTGTGGGGAGAGAATTTTATTATTCTAAAACAGGATAAAAACTGCAAACCACCGTTTAAGATTGGATATCCAAATTTAGATGGCTGGGCTTGCTATTTAATCGATGGAAACTTGTTTATAAAACAATATAAACACATAGATGGTGCCCAGTACCCTGACTTTGGATGTTCTTACGAAACATATACAACCGATTTCATGCTTGAGATGGAAACTCTAAGTCCACTTTACCTTGTGGCACCGGGCGAAGAGATTTCTCATCTTGAGGTTTGGCAGCTCAATAAGGTTGACGCTACTATTGAAAACGAGGAAGATGTCAAAAACCTAATTTTGCCTTTGATAAAAAAGTAAAAAACATTTTCAAACATAAAAGGGGCTTTTCCCTTTCTGATTTTCAGGAAAAAGCCCCTTTTTACTTTCATCTTATGACCCTTTTTGCCATCATAAAAAATCTTCCATAATATGAATTTAGGTCAGTTTCTGTTACACGTCCCCTTGCACTTGACGCATGAATGAACTTGCCACCACCTAAATATATGCCAACATGATTTATATAATTTTTCCCACCATCTGTATCAAAGAAAAGCAAATCTCCCGGTTGAATTTCACTATACGAAATTCTCACACCATTTGCCCTTGCCATGTCAGCTGCTGTTCTTTCTAAATTTATTCCAAAGTTTCTAAACACAAACTGAACAAATCCTGAACAGTCAAAACCAGTTGATGGCGATGTTCCACCGTATGAGTATCTTATGCCACGAAATCTTTGAGCAAACTCCAAAATTCTCTGTGCCAAGCTAAGATTTATAAAAGTTTCTGCTTGACTTCTTTCAAACCCACCACGTGACACTGTTTTTGATACAAGCTGCGATGGCATCTTCAAAAGGTAATAAGCCATATATCCTACTGCGCCATCAAGCGTCTTTACCTTCACCCAGCCATTTTGTTCTTTTGACAGGACATACACCTTGCTACCATTTTTTAATGTCTTCAGCACCTTTGATGAAGTTGACATATCACTTCTCAGGCGTGCATTGTCTTTTAAAACTGTGGCTTGCGCAATTATATCAGCCGTTTTTGCTACACTTGCTCTTGAATTATTTAAAACTGCGCTCATTTTTTCATTCGTAATAGCTATGTAATCAGACTTTACATACCCAACAATTCCATCATACGAAATCTTTACCCATCCACCTGTATTTGACAAAACTTGTGCTTTAAACCCTTTGGGGAAAACTCCTAAAATCTTACTACTTGTTGAAGGTGCACTTCTTATATTTATTGTGGATTTTGCCTGGGCTGACTGGGCAAAGGCCTTTGCAGAAAAAAACATCAAAAAAATTACAAGAAGTATAGCCATTAAACTTCTGAGATTCATGCAAAAACTCCCTTCTTGAGGCTTACGGGATTAGCTGACGGGTTCGGGACAAGAAGGCTATCCCTACGGCAACACTTTTGCCGATTCACCCCTGACTTACTTTGGGTCTCCCGCTGTCTGAGCAATTTTTACAATTTGCTCAGACATTCAGCCTATGAAGTTTATTATTTTGATGTTATTATTTTATTACAAGTCACTTTATTCTGTCAACCCTTTTTTACAGAATTGTTACGCAAATATTTCTGAAATATTACAACCCCATCTCTAAAAGCCCAAGTCTTCTTTGACCAGCACAACCTTGATTCTTCCCTTTGCAGGAGACCTTCTTGTTACAACAATATGGCTGCAGATGCACTCAAAACTTAAACAATCATGGCATTTTCCGTCCTGGGTACAGGGTGTGTTTCGAGAAAGTCTTTTTGAGTTCATAGGAGATGCTATGTTCCTTACTCTCAGCAAACCTTGTTCCTCGTTTAAAACAAGCTTGTTCTTTCCGGCAATCACTATTACATTTTTAGGACCGAAAAGAAGCGCTGCAAGCCTGTTGCCATTCCCATCTATGTTTATGAGTTTTCCGTCAAGTGTTATTGCGTTTGTTGACATAAGATAGTAGTCAGCCCAGAAAGATTTTCTGTAAATCTCACCAAGCTCCTCAGGTGTTATTCCTTCTTTGTATCTGTCCAAAAAGTTGTAATTGCCATTTCTCAGAAAATCTATCACACCACATTCAAAAAGTGTCATTGACCCACCGCATGATACCATGCTGCCTTTTGAAATGAGTTTTTCTAAAAGAGGTACAACATCTTCTTTTTTTTCAACAACAAAACATTCAAAGTTTCTTGCCTCCAAGTTTTTCTTTACAGTTTCAAAGTTTGTATCCAACCACCATGCCTTATTTTGATTCATTTTAAATCACTCCTTTACATCTTTTACATTTGTTTCTCTTAAGATATAATCTTTCAAACTCTCACTGTTTGAAACAACTAAGGCTTTTTCTCTCAAGCAATTGTAAAGATTTGTTGCAAAACCGCCTGTAAAATCGCGTTTTGAAATATCCTCCTCTTCAATTATGCAAAGCTTATTAGCATACCTTAGCGCCTCTAAGTTTTTCAGGTTCTGAACACCAAACGGAATACTGCAAAGCACGCACAGGTCTGCCTTGCTGATTAGCTGAATATTTTCAATATACTCTTTTTCTCCAATTGGCATAAAAGGTTTCGTAAAAACTGTATAGATGGAAAAAAGCTGAGCTGTTTCAAAGTCTGTATCGTTTGTGGAAAGTACACCTGTTGTGACTTTACACCCCATTTCAACGAGCATCCTGAAAAGAAGCTGTGCGCTCCCACCTCCTGCAACAACATGAACGTGCACAGCTTTTGGGTCTTCTCTCTGGATAAGTTCTATATCAAATATCCCAAATGGATTTTTGTAAACAACTGCGTCAACATTGTACACCTTTTTGATGTTCTGTTGGTTTAGAACCTCATCTGGTCTTCCAATATCTACAATTTTACCATCTTTCATTATAATCACGCAATCGCACACTTTGGCTGCAATTTTCAGATTATGAATTGCCATTATGACAATCTTGCCATCAAGCGCTTCCTTTTTTGCAATTCTTAAAATTTTTTCTTGATGGGAAATATCCAAGTTTGAATTTGGCTCATCTAAAAGCAAAACTTTGCTACTTTGAGCAAGCACACGTGCAAAGGAAGTTCTTTGCCTCTCACCACCAGAAATCTTTAATATGCTCAAAAGTTTTTTGCTGGAAAGATCAACCTGTTCTATTTTCTCCTCCGCGATTTTTTTGCTCTCGTAGGTAGCAAAGAACCTGCTCTTTTCATAAGGAAATCTTCCCATCATCACAACATCAAGCACTGTAAATGGAAAGCTTGAAAAGATGTGCTGTGGCATGTACGAAATAAGCTTTGCTCTTTCTATGTCGGAAAGCTTGCTTATCTGCACATCACCAAAACAAATCCTGCCTTCAAAAATTTTGACAAGCCCTGCTAAAGCCTTTATTAGTGTACTTTTACCACTTCCGTTTGGTCCAACAAATCCATAGACTTTCCCTTCTTCGAACTTAAGTCTTCCATTTATCTCAACAATGGGATAAGAGTAGCCGCATTTAAGGTTCTCAACAAAAAGAGGCATTATTCTATACACTCACCTCATTTTCACGCTTTTTCAGAAGGTACAGAAAGTACGGAACCCCCACTAAAGAGGTTATAATCCCCACCTTTACTTCAACCGGTGAAAACAATACTCTTGCAATTGTATCACACACAATCAAAAATATTCCACCACTTAAAATTGAAGCAGGTATCAGCCTTCTATAATCGCTTCCAACAATGAGTCTGAGCATGTGGGGGACAATTAGCCCAACAAAGCTGATTGGTCCTGAGACAGAAACCGCTATCCCTGTTATGAGCGAAACAAGAACAAGCAAGGTTTTTTTCAGCTTTTCTGGATTTACTCCAATTGTAAAGCTTTCTTCCTCTCCAAGTATCAAAATGTTTATCCTCTTTGCAAACAGCAAAGAAAATAACATTAATATACAAAGAGGAATAAAGCTAATCTTCACATGTACCCAGCTGCGACCGTCCAAGCTTCCAAGCATCCAAAATATATATTCGCTTACCTGATACTGATTTATGTTTGAAAGAATCAAAGAGTTTATTGAAGACACAAAGGTTGAAACTGCAATACCAATTAAAATGAGGTTTGTAATGGGCGTTTTGTTGTTCTTGGTTGAAAGCCTATACACTAAAAACGAAATCAAAAGCGCACCTGCAAAAGCAAACAATGGTAAATAAAATATGTTTATGGTGTTGAGCGAAAAGGCTATACAAACAATAGCACCAAAACTTGCACCGCTTGATGTTCCAATAATTCCTGGGTCTGCCATGGGATTTCTGTAAAGTCCTTGAACAAGCGCACCTGCTATGCTTAAGCTCATCCCAACAATCATGGCAATTATTATTCTTGGAAGTCTTATTTGTCCGACAATTGTCAAATCCATATCATTCGTTGGACCAAAACTTATACCTATGAGCGATAAAAGTGCCTTTAAAACACGAAGGGGAGGGATAAAAACACTTCCCACCCCTATGGATATTATAAATACTGTCAAAAGCAGAAGAGCTAAAATAATCAAAACCTTTTTCAACTGTACCACCACTTATAAAAGCCTTATTTGAAAAGATACGGATATGCAGCTTTTGCCAAGTCATAAATACCTTCAACAATATAGTGCGAAACTGTTTGAACGTGCCTATCATCAAGAATAATTACGCTGTTGTTCTTCACAGCTTTCAGGTTTTTGAAAGCAGGGTCTTTTTTGAACTCCTCTACGTACTGCTGAGAAGTCTTTTTTGGATTGTACGACGCAGATGGAATAACAATGATGTCTGGGTCCCACTCCAAAATCTGTTCTTTTGAGATAGTTGGCCAGCCTTTCAATCCAGCAACAGCTGCTATATTTATAACCCCTGCATACTTTGCTATTTCATGCTGTGTTGTATTTTTACCATATGTTGAGTTGAAATAGTATGTGTAAAAAAGCACATACTTCTTTTTTCTCAAGTATTTTACTTTCTTTTGCACAAAATCAATTTTATCATCCATGTACTTTATAAGAAGTTGGCCCTTTTGTGTTTCACCAGTTAATTTTGAAAGATTTATTATTTCCTGCTTAATATTTGCAATTGAATTTGGATTTAAACTGACATATATTGGACACTTAAGACCTTTCTTCAAAAGGTCATACTTTGACTTGTCAATGTAATAAGGTACTATAACAAGGTCAGGTTTTGCAGCAATTATCTTCTCAATATCATTGCTTGAGTATCTTCCTTTCACATTCTTAGCAAGATTCACAACATTAGAATTGTTATTATCATCAGCAAATATAGAAAGCCCAACAATTCTGTTACTTGATACCATATTGAGCAAAATCTCATCTGTCTGAAGCGCAAGCGACAAAATCCTTTGAGGTTTCTGTTTTACAGTTATGCTATATCCTTTTCCATCCTTGACTGTGACAGGAAAGTCGGCAGCATGAGAATAAAATGGAATTAAAGCTAGCGCAAATGCAATTAAAACAACTATTGCAACTAGTTTTTTAGAGAACTTCATCGGCATATTCAACCCCTTTGTATGTAATAATTTGCTTGCATTATTATATCACACAAGTTGCTGGATGTCTATACTAATTATTTCTGTTTCTTCTGGTAATAAATTTAATAAAGTAGGATCAAAAAGAAGATCACGGTTTGCCCACCTTATATAACCACTCACTGGTGATTTCAAGGTGTACGTCTTGTAGATTGACTCAATTCTTGCAAACTCCTCTCCTTCTTGAATATACCCTGACGTCTTGAAAAACTCAAACATCACAATGTCACCAAGCTCTATCTCCAAATTTTTGGTAATACCTACCGAAGCAATCGAACCATTAACTTCAACCCACATATCCCCAAAAAGAAGCCTCTCACCATACAGCATCCTTTTTCATTCCCTTTTTTCGAAGTATTTTTATTTATCAGTAAAATTTTTAAGCTGCTCGTAAGTCATCATACCAACGTTTTTCGCTATTATCCTTCCATTTTCGTCAATCAAAAATGTTGTGGGTATTCCTTCAATCCCAAATTGTGCAGAAACCTTTCCATCTTTGTCAAGAAGCACTGGGTATGAAACTCCCATTGAATTTAAGAATTCCTCAACTGTTGCTTTATCTTCTTGAATATTAATGCCAATCAAGACAACATCTTTGTTTTCTCGATGGAATCTTTCAAAATCGGGTATTTCAGCCCTGCATGGTGGACACCATGTTGCAAAAAAGTTGAGTACAACCTTTCTGCCCCTAAAATCCAACAGTGAATACTCTTTGCCATCCACTGATACAAGTTTGAAATTAACTATACCTTCGGCAGCCGTATTCTCTTTTGAGCGCGACATAATCTGGTATACTAAAATCCCAATCAAAATGGCGCTTATCAATATAAAGATAACACTTTTGATTCTAATATTCAACATGAAATATTCACCTCTTTTTTAATTTTTCAAATTTCTACCTGAAGAAATTTATCTTATCAAAGAATGCAAGCATACCAAATGCAATCAAAAGCGCACCTGTAAAATACTCTATTGCACTGCTGTACCTATTCAACATGCCAAAAAAAGCTTTTAGCCTGTCTATTAAAAAGCTTGAGATCAAAAACGGTACAGCAAAACCTATCGAATAAATAAAAAGCAGCATCGCTCCTTTTAAAAGAGTCTTTGAAATAGCCGCCATGCTCAAAATAGAGGCCAAAATTGGTCCTACACAGGGTGTCCAGCTTATGCTCAAAACCATTCCTAAAATCAACGGTGAAGCATTAATATCCAAATTACCTTTACCCTGTATAGGTATAAAAATCCTTTTTAAAAAATCTGGTGACAAGTCAAGCATCACCAGACCCATCAAAACAATAACTATTGCTGCTATCTTTTTTAGCACAAAACTGTACCCAGAAAAAACACTGCCTACCACTGCAGCAAGCACTCCAAGTGCAACAAAGACAATTGAAAATCCCAGAACAAACAAAAAGCTATTTTTTAACCTGTTACCTTTTTGAGAAAAAAGATATAGAACATACACCGGTATAAGCGGCAAAATACACGGAGAAAAAAAAGACAAAAAACCAGCTGTCGCTGCCGCTAAAATATCTATTTTCATGATATTCTTCCCCTTTGTTATTTGATTTTGTACCCACCATTTACAATTACCCACACGTCATCCAGAGCTTTAAATCCTCTACCATCACTTCTTGCCACTAAATAAAAATGGTTAAATAAAAGTTGCTGGTTTGAACCCACATCTTTTGCACTTGTCAAATCAATGATTGTTGCCCCTTTGGGCACCACAGAAATAGCTTTTCCAACTCGTACCACAAACTCTGTTGATGCATCAAATAAGATGGTCTTGCTTTTTGGTACCTTAATAACCTCGTAACCTTTAGTGTATACAAAATCGCTCTTTTTTGTTACTAAAGCGCCTGAGACGTTTTTAAGTTTGGCATCAAGCTGCTTAGTTTGCTCCTTTAGTTTTTCAATCTCGGAAGATAAATTGGCAAGCTGGCTTTGCAACTTCGGAATATCTTGTACTTGCCCTGAGGAAATATTTGTATCCATTATTTTCTTATCTAATTCATTTATTTTATTGTCTATGTACGACTTTAACTGGTCAACCTGTTTTTTCAAAAAACCGTATGTGACAAGTGCGTTGCTGTCAATTGACTGAGAAAATGCAAATATAACTCCCATACTTAGCACTCCTGCCACCAGAACAAGTATCAAAAAATTTACGCCTTTTTTAACCCTGCGCCTTCTTTCTTTTTCCAATCATATCCCTCCGCTGTCCATTCTATTAGCCCAAGGCTTATCAGAATTGCCTGGTTTACCTTTTCCATGACCTCATCAGAAAGTTTGCCAACCTTATTTTTGAGTCGCACTTTGTCAATTGTTCTGATCTGCTCAAGTAAAATGACAGAGTCACGGCTGAGACCAAACTCACCCGCACGAATCTCAACATGCGTTGGAAATTTAGCTTTGCCAATCTGTGAAGTTATCGCAGCCACAATCACAGTTGGGCTGTATTTGTTCCCTATATCATTTTGAATTACCAGAACTGGTCTTATGCCGCCCTGCTCAGAACCAACATGTGGAGCAAGGTCAGCATAAAATATGTCTCCCCTTTTGATTTCAAGTGGTGGTTGATTTTGATTTTGCTGTATCACTTTCTCCACTCTCCGCTACCCTACTTTCTTCTATTCTATAAAAATCATACCCAAAATCATCATAAATTATATTCTCATATTTTAAAAGTCCTTCAAAGTCAAGTGCAACCCATTCGTTTGCAATATTTCTATTTAGCTCTGCATACTTTTTATAACAACTTTCAAGTTCTCTTTCAATCTTTTTCAGCTTTCTTTTTTCAATAGCTGTCCTCATAAAACTATCATCATAAGAATTACTTTTATACTGCAAAAGGAATTTCACAAATCGTATTTGCGGCATCTCATTTCCCCCTTGCAAAACAAAATATAAAAAACATGTAGGAATAAGCGGATGAGCTTATTATCATTATACGGTTTTTGAAAAGAATAAATCAATGTAAATTTTTCATAAGATATAGTTTAATATTTTGACAACTCGCCCATCCTTTATATAAACCCGTGGAATTCGCTTGCTAAACGAACACACAACCTCATAGTTTATAGTGCCAATCTGATCAGCCAAATGGTCAGCCAAAATCTCATTTTTTCCTTGTTTTCCTATAATGACAACTTCATCACCAATCTTCACATCTTCAATATCGGTCACATCTACCATGCACTGGTCCATACATATACTCCCAACAACCTTAGCAAACTCACCTTTTATGAGAACATGTCTTTGGCTGCTCCCAACGCGTGTAAACCCATCTGCATAACCGATAGGTATAGTGGCAATTTTGCTTTTGCGTGTAGTTATATACTTTCTGTTGTAGCTTATTGGGAAGCCTTCTGGCACCTCCTTCACATTTATAACTCTTGCCTTGACAGACATCACAGGCTTGATACTTATATGCTCTTTCAAGCTACTATTTGGATAAAGCCCATATAGAATAAGGCCAAGTCTTGCAATATCAAGTTGATACTGGGGGAAACGGATTGCCGCACTGCTATTTGCAATGTGCTTATATTTAAAGTATACCCCATTTTTATTGAGTTCTTTCACAAAGTTTTCAAATTTTATAAACTGTTCATGCGTAAAATCGTCCGAATCTGGATCGTCTGCAGATGAAAAATGAGAGAATATTCCTTCAAGTTCGATGTTCGGCAGCTTAGCAATATTTAATATGGTGTTTACGCTCTGTTCACAGCACAAAAATCCAATTCTTCCCATTCCAGTATCAACTTTGATATGTATCTTGGCTTTTTTACCTATCTTTTGCGCTGCCTGGCTAAGATAATATGCCTGCTCATACGTGTAAACTGTTTGGCTTATCTCGTTTTCAACAACCTGCTCAGAAAGTTCAAAAGGAGTAAAACCTAAAATTAAAATTGGAACATCAAAATTGAAATGTCTCAGTTGTAAAGCTTCGTCAATTATTGCCACAGCGAGCATACTAACACCATTTTTTACAAGTACTCTTGAAATTTCAACCGCTCCGTGCCCATATGCATCAGCCTTCACCACTGCCATTATTCTTGTTTGAGGTAAAATCTTTTTCTTGATATTTTCAAGATTGTATACCAAATTATCAAGATCAATCTCTGCCCAAACTCTGTTGTAGAGCGACACTTTGCTCATCCCTCTCTGTATTTTTTGTATTCTGTCAAGTAGATTGTTTTTACAAATCTTTTATCCTGATATATTACTCCTATTTTATCCAGTTTGCCGTCCACAAAGTAGAAATGAAGATACCTTATATCATCTTTAAGCTCTAACGTAATAATTGTTTGATTTTCTTGAACTACAATTGAGTATTTTTCTGCATTTATTAGCTTATCTATATAGTAGTCCAAAAATATGTCCTGGGCAATACTTTTAATGTTTTTGCCATCCATCAAAACATTTCCGTCCTCTTTTGTCAGCTTTATTTTTCTTGTGCCTTTTACAAACTCCGCCTCAACCCTCCCATCAATTCTCTTTTCTAAAAACGAGTACTTCGAAACACCATCTTTTGAAGAAATTTCCACATAACCTCTTGCAATATAGTCAGGAAAAATTTTTAAAGCAGGACGTTGAACAGTATTTTTGCATCCGGGAAGTTCAAAAAGCAGCATAACTACTATACACAGCCAGAGTTTTTTAGACAAAAACCTCATTTTTTATATTTAACCTTCAATTAGTCTCCTAATAGCACTGTCCAACCCCTCTATAATATCTGAGGGCAAAATTGTCTGCATTGCCTTTTTTTCAAGCAAGATATCTGCCGAAAGAGAATGAAGATATACCGACAGTTTTGCCGCCTCAAAAGCAGAATACCCTTGAGCAATCATAGACAAAATAATACCCGTGAGAACATCTCCGCTTCCGCCTTTTGCCATGCCAGGATTGCCAAGAACATTTATAAAAACCTCATCTCCGTCTGTTATTATTGTTCTTGAACCTTTTAGTACGCATATAGCTCTAAATTCACTTGCAATCTTTGTGGCAGCATCAATTGGACTTTTAGCAACATCTTTTACATCAACGCCAAGAATCCTTGCAGCTTCCATATAATGTGGGGTTAAAACTTTTTGAGATTTATAGTTTGCCAAGAGTTTTTTTGCTTTTTGGCTTGATGACAGAGTATTTAGTCCATCTGCATCTATTACAATAGGTATTTGGAAATTTTCTAAAATATGAATCAATATCTTTTCAACTTCTTCATTCTTCGTAAGCCCACAGCCAAATCCCAAAACATCAAACTTGGCAAGGTATTCGTCAAATTTTACAAAACCATCAAAAGATATAACACCTTCTTTGCCCTCAAGAGGCAGCACTACTATCTCCGGTTTTCTTAAATTCTGAAAATAAAGCGCTTCTTGGGGTGTTATTAAGTAGCAAAGTCCACAGCCACTTTGTACTGCAGCATTGCTGCACAGAACCGCCGCACCAGGATAATACTTTGACCCGGCAACTATTCCCACCTTGCCATAATCGCCTTTGTGAGAGTCGGGAAACCTGTAAAATTTGGATATATCTAAATCCTCGGCTGTTAGAATCTTTACCTTGATATCTTTGATAATCTTTTCAGGGATACCTATATCTTTAACAATTACCTTTCCACAATAATAACTACCTGGGTACAAAATATTCCCTATCTTAGGGTAAACAAACGTTACTGTCTTGTTAGCCTTAACAGCACAGCCTCTCACAGAAGCTGAATCAGAGCAAATTCCACTTGGAATGTCAACTGAATATACATAAGCGCCGCTACCATTTATATACTCAATTGCCTTTTTATAAAGCCCATCAATGTCTTTTGAAAGACCTATCCCAAAGATTGCGTCAACTATTATGTCAAATCTCTGGGTTTTGAGGGATAATAATAGTTCTTCTGACAAAATGCTAACATCGACTTCCAGCCTTTTCAATATATCAAGGAAAACTTTGGATATCAAAGTCACATTCTCATCGAATAAGAATACCTTTACATTTGGACAAACCTGGGCAAGATACCTTGCAACAACAAATCCATCGCCGCCATTGTTGCCTTTTCCGCAAAAAACTGCAATGTTTTTGTCATCAAGAGTTTCAAAATCCTTTCTTATCTCTTCAAAAACACAAAAACCAGCATTCTCCATCAGCACAACTTCAGGTATCCCTATTTCCTGCGAAGCTTTCCTGTCAATTTCCCTCATCTGGGATGAGGTCAAAACAAACATTTATCATCCCTTCTTTTTTTTTTTTATTTTTCAGCAATGGCAACTGCAACTGCAACCGATTTTTGGTGAGATATACTCACCACAATATTTTTAATTCCAAGCTCAAAACAAAGAGCCTCTGCCCTGTTATAAAGCTTCACCATTGGACAGCCAGTTTTCCCCTTTTGTATTTCTATGTCTTTAAAGCAAAAAACAACTCCTGTTGAAAGTGCTTTGGCAACTGCTTCTTTTGCAGCAAAATACCCTGCTATTGTCTCAGGATTATATCTTTTCTGTTTTATATATTCAAGCTCACAGGAAGTAAACACCCTTTTTAAAAATTCATCAAATCTTTTCATATCTTTGAATCTGTCCACTTCAACAATATCAATTCCAATATTAAATATCATAAACTATTTTCTCCTTCTGAGTTAAATATTGCATAATTTTTGCTTGAAAAACAGCAAAAAATATAAATGAAAGGAGGGACTAAACATGAGTTTTATAAGCTGCTGGTATCCCTGCAAATATCAAAAAGATGGATACTGCTTAAAAACCCACGTTTGTCCACCCTCAAAATACTGTACTGATTTTTGCCTGTTTTTTGAACCAGGAGAAAGTGTTAAGGGAAAAAAAGAGAAAGAAAAAGAAAACCTTTAGAATTTATTTTACCACATTCTCCACAAAGAAAGAATGCCAATAATTTTGAGATGTAAGCTCTGGATGAAATGTTGTAGCTAAGATATTTTTTTGCAAAACTGCAATTGGAGTTTCAAGCTCTGCTAAAACCTCAACACCTTCTGCTACCTCAACAATCCTCGGCGCTCTTATAAAAATGCACTCTGTGGCTATGTTGAATCTTGGGACAAAAACTTCTTTTTTGAAACTGTCAAGCTGGCTTCCATAGGCATTTCTTTCTATCACTATGTTAAGAACGGGAAGAACACCACTTCCCTGGTTTTTGATATTTTTAGAAAGCAAAATTGCACCGGCACATGTTCCCCAAACTGGCATGCCTTCATATATCAAGCTTAAAATCTGATCTTTTAAACCTGTTTCAATCAAAAATTTTCCAATTGTAGTGCTTTCTCCCCCAGGCAAAATTAAGCCGTCAAGGCTTTTTAAGTCCTCTTTTTTCTTGACAAGCTGAGGCTTTGCCCCAAGCTCTTCTATCTTTTTCACATGTTCTATAACTCCGCCTTGAAACGCCAGAACTCCTATTGTCTTCAATTTTTAATTCCCCCTAAACTGCAAAAGTTCATGCTCAGAAAGATTTCTCAAATCTATACCTTCCATCTCTTCTCCAAGGTCATATGATATTTCTGCCAGTATTTTGGGGTCATTGTAATATGTGGTTGCCATCACAATTGCCCTTGCTCTTTTCTCAGGATTTTTGCTCTTGAAAATACCAGAACCAACAAACACACCATCTGCTCCAAGCTGCATCATTAAAGCTGCATCAGCTGGTGTTGCAATTCCGCCCGCCGCAAAGTTGACAACGGGAAGACGTTTGAGCTCGGCTGTTTTTTTCAAAAGTTCATAAGACACTCCAAGTTCCTTTGCATATGCATAAAGCTCATCACTATTTAGCGATGCAGCATAGCTAATTTGCTTGTTTATTCTGCGAAGGTGTCTTACCGCCTCAACAACATTTCCTGTCCCAGCCTCACCTTTTGTTCTTATCATGGAAGCACCTTCTTGAATTCTTCTCAAAGCCTCACCCAAATCTCTTGCACCGCACACGAACGCAGCTTTGAACTTCCACTTATCAATGTGATGCTCCTCATCAGCAGGCGTCAAGACCTCGCTCTCATCAATATAGTCGATGCCAAGTGCTTCTAAAATCTGAGCCTCAACAAAATGTCCGATTCTTACCTTTGCCATAACAGGTATTGAAACAGCACTTTTAATTTCCAATATAATTTTCGGGTCAGCCATCCTCGCAACCTTGCCTTCTTTGCGCAGGTCTGCCGGAACTTTTTGGAGAGCCATAACAGCAACAGCACCTGCTTTTTCTGCAATTTCAGCCTCTTTTGGAGATGTCACATCCATGATGACACCGCCTTTTAACATCTGTGCAAGATTTTTATTGAGCTCATATCTTTCATTTACAATCTCGCTCATAATTTAGCACCTCCGTATCGATATAATTTGTTGAAGTCTTTTGTCCACTTTATTATAATTAAAATAAACTGTGTGTAAAGACGGGATGAATTATGAGTGTATCGATACAGATTGACAAGAATTCAAAAAAGCCTCTTTACCTTCAGCTTTATGAAGATATAAAGCAAAAGATCTTGTCAGGTGAGATTAGTTATATGCAGAGGCTTCCGTCTGTGAGAAATCTTTGCAAGATGTTAAATGTGAATCTTTCCACTGTGACAAAGGCGCTGAGCAAGCTTGAAAATGAAGGCTATATCAAAGCAACCCCTGGAAGTGGCTATTACGTTGTATACAGTGAGTATCAGGATAAAATCATTTTTGAGGAAGAAAACCTTATAGATGCTCAAGGTTACATCAATTTGGCTTCATCAAAGCTTCCATATAGCCTATACCCCATCGAATGGTTCAAAAATTCTTTAAACTGCGCAATTGAAGAGTATTCACCGCAGATTTTCGATTATATCGAACATTTTAAAAATCCTCTAAAGGAGTACTTGGTAGAGACATATCTTAAAAAGCTTGGGATTGTTACAAGCCCTCAAGAGCTCACAGTTGTATCAGGTGCTCAGCAGGGAATTGAGATTACAACAAAAAGTTTTTTAAAGCCTGGCGATACAATATTTTTGGAAAATCCATCGTACCTTGGTGCATACCATATATTTAGCAATATGCACCTGAACATTGTTAGTATTGACATTGACCAGATGCAAAATATAGAAGATTACATTAAAAAGTTTTCACCAAAGGCCATATACATTATTCCTTTTTCGCAAAATCCAACCGGGGTTTCATACAGCAAAGAGTACAAGGAGTATCTGTGTGAGATTTCACAAAAATATGATTTTTACATCATTGAAGATGATTTTTTAAGTGATATAGGTGTGGATGAAGGAATTTTACCAATCAAAGCATATGACAAATACGACAGGGTGTTTTACATAAAGAGCTTTTCAACCGTTACAATGCCTGCACTGAGGATTGGATTTGTTGTCGCACCAAGGCATCTTTCCGAAGAGGTTGCATACTACAAGTCAATGGCAGATATCTCAACATCGCTTTTGATACAGGTATCTTTTTATTATTTTTTGAAAAACTTCTTTGACAAGCACATAGAAAACTTGAAAGCATACATAAACCAAAGACAAAAGCTATTTTTAAGATTGGCGAAAGACCTGCAAATAGACGACAGGCTGTTTACTCAAGATGTTCAGGGAATATTTGTTTCTTTCTACCTTCCACCAACGATATCATCTGCTACTATTTATAACAAACTCAAAACACAAAGGGTTTTAGTGCAGCCCCATACATGTTTTTATCACAAACCTGCCTCTACAAACTTTTTCAGAATAAGTTTTTTAGATTGTAAAGAAGATGAGCTTCAAATAGCCATGCAGAAAATTCAAAAGGTTTTGAATTCAGCTTACCAAAAAGAGGAGGTATGAAAAGTGGAGTTTTGTGCTGAAAAACTTAAAGATACTATCAGAAAAAATATGGAGCTTTTCATTAGCATCAGAAGAGATTTAAATAGACTCGCCGAACTTTCGTACGAAGAGTATAAGACACAAAAATATATCACAGAAAGACTTTCAGAGTGGGGCATTGAAAACTTTCCAATAGCAAAAACAGGCGTTATTGGAATTATAAATAGGTCTGAAGAATGTATTGGAATAAGAAGCGACATGGACGCTATTTTGGTGGAAGGTCAACCAAGACACTGCTGTGGTCACGACTTTCATATGGCAGTGGTACTGGGGACAGCAAAGGTTCTTGTTGACATGGGCTTTGAAGGATGTGTCAAGTTTATATTTCAGCCTGCTGAGGAAGGGCCAGGAGGCGCAAAAAGAGTAATCGAAGAAGGCGGACTTGAAAACCCAAAGGTGACAAAGCTTTTGGGATTTCACGTATGGCCAGGTGTTGATGTTGGAACAATTGAGGTTTCAAGTGGAGCTATCATGGCAAGCGTGGATGATTTTGAGATTGAGTTTATTGGAAAAGGTGGGCATGCTGCAATGCCAGAAGCAACCAAAAATCCAATTTATCCTGCCACCGATTTTATTCAAAGTAGTAATAACTTTTTCAGCGCATTTTCCAATAAGTTATATTCTTTTCACATCTCTTTTTCTTCGATAAACAGTGGAGAAACATTTAACGTCATCTCTGAAACGTGTAAAATAAAAGGAACTGTAAGAACGTTTGATAGCAGTATGCAAGAATTTATCTATAAAAACATAAAAAAACTTGCAAAACTTTCTGCCCAAAAATATGATTGCCATGTGAATATAAATTATTATTTTCAATATCCACCTTTGATAAATAGCTATCAAGCTACTGAAGAGTTTCTTGATGTAGCAAAAAAACTTCTTGGTCCTAAAAATGTAAAAAAGGCAATCCCAAGCTTTACAGCAGAAGACTTTGCATTTTACTGTCAAATAATTCCTTCGGTTTATTTCAGGCTCGGCATAAAAGAAAAAGGCAAAGGAGAAAATCCTTTGCACTCACCATATTTTGATGCATCAGAAAACAGTATCTTTTACGGTATATTTCTTTTGGCAGGGTATTTACTTAGCCTTCAGAAGAGCTAACAGGACTTTTTGTGCACGTGAGAACTTGTTGCTTCTGACATAAATGGCTATATATTTATTCTCTGTATTAAATCCGTATTTTTTAAGCAATAAAACTTTGTCTGCCTTAACACCATACAAATCTTTTGTTGATTTGTCTTTCATTTTAACATAGCATGTATCGTCTACAAATTCATCCAGTTTATTTTTTCTCACAAAAGACTTTAGAGAATAAAACGCTCCATTTTGGGCATAGTTTGTAAATAGTTTTTTGTCAAGGATATAAATATCTCCCTCGCCCGCAGCAAGCATCACCATAAGTTTTTGCATAAACGCAAACTCCTGCTCGGATTTAGGAGTGCCGCCAGTGTAAAGTATCTGATCAATGAAAACTTGATCACCTGATTTTTTCTCAAGCTCTGAAATCAGCTTTTGAGCGTTTTCATCACCAATGAAATTGCCAACAAGCACAATCCTAACCTTTTTGTTTATATCGTCTTGACTGCTTGAACACCCTGTCACAATAAGCATCAAGAAACTTGCAAGAGTAAGTATTAGCAAAACTTTCCTAAATTTTAAAGCAAATTCCATTGCCCATCTCACCTGCCCAAAAGTAAGATTTTTTCGATTCTAAAGCAAAAAAGGGAAGAGCAAAAAATTCTTCTTTTGCCCTTCCCTTATTATTTTACTCCATTACAATTTACTTTACAATCTTAGCATACATGAAGTAGTTAAATCCAAGCGGCGAAATGTAATAGTTCTTTACATAGTCTCTGAGTACATGACCTTTTACATAGAAGTAAATTGGAATTATTGCATAGTCTTGCATCAAAATCTTTTCTGCCTCCATCATATACTGCATTCTCTGCTTTCTATCTGAGGTCTTCTTTGCTTTTATTACAAGCTCATCATATTTTGGATTGCTCCAGTTAGTGTTGTTGTTATCGCTGTATGATGTGAATAAGTCCAAGAATGTCATTGGATCAACATAGTCGCCAAGCCAGCCGTCTCTTGCAACCATGTAATCCTTTTTATGTCTTCTTTCTAGCAGAACCTTCCAGTCCATGTTAGAAAGTTTTACTTTTATACCAAGCTGTTGCCACATGTTTTGGATAGCTTCTGCAATCTTCTTATGTCCTTCACTTGTGTTATATATAATCTCTATTTCTGGGAAGCCCTTTCCGTTTGGATATCCAGCTTCTGCTAAAAGCTTTTTCGCTTTTGCTAAATCAGCTTTTACTGGTAGAAAGTGTCCTGATTCGTCTCTGAAATCTTTAGAAATACCTTTTATACCGTATGGTACAAAGCCTGTTGCTGGCTTTTGTCCAAGCTTACCAATATTTTCCACGATATATGTTCTGTCAATTGCAAGCGAAAGAGCTTGTCTTACTCTCTTGTCATTAAATGGTTTTACCTTGCAGTTTACATCATAGTAGTATGTGCCAAGAAGTGGCCATATCTTCATTTTCTTTTCTTTGATTAATCTTGGAATCTCGTCAGTTGGCACAGACTCTGCACCGTCAACCTGACCTGCTTCATATGCCATAAGGTTTGCTTTGTCGTCTTCCGAAAGCTTGTAAACAATCTTTTCAAGTGTTATAGATTTTGCATCCCAATATTTTGGATTCTTCTTAAACTCAATATATGAGTTGTGTACCCATTTTGTCATGATAAACGGACCATTGCCAATATATGTCTTTGGATCAGTTGCCCATTTGTCACCATACTTTTCTACTATATCTTTTCTTACTGGGAAGTATGTTGGGAAGTTTGTAAGTTCTAAGAAGTATGGTGTAGGTGCTTCCAATGTAACCTGTAAAGTTGTATCATTTAACGCCTTCACACCAACATCAGATGCTTTTGCTTTACCTTCATTGAATTTTTGACCATTTTTGATGTAGAAAAGCTGATATGCATACTCAGACGCTGTTTTTGGGTCTAACGCTCTTTTCCATGCATACTCAAAATCGTATGCTGTAACAGGTTTTCCATCCGACCACTTTGCATTCTTTCTTATATAGAATGTGTAAGTAAGCCCGTCTTTTGAAACTGTCCATTTTTCAGCCATACCTGGAACAGTTTCGCCTTTTACATTTACTCTTGTCAAACCTTCAAAAACGTTGATTATAATGTTTGCAGCATCAGCAGCAGTGTTGAGTGCTGGATCTAAATATCTTGGTTCAGCACCATTGATGTACGTAAAAACCTGTTTTGATGAAGCAGCTACTGCTCCCTTGTAATTTGAGCTTAAAAATAAACCTGTCACAAGGAACACAACCAAAATAAAGGCAGCAATAATACGTTTCTTCATAAACACTCTCCTCCTCACATCAAAATTTTTATTTTTTTATCTTCACGCAGCCTGCCTTATTTTCTGTCCATCAAATGGCAGGCTACGTAATGACCACAACCTACATCCTTAAGTACTGGCTCTTCCTCTTTGCACCTGTCAAACGCATACCTGCATCTTGTTCTAAACCTACAACCGGTTGGTGGATTGAGGGGGCTTGGAACATCTCCCTCTAATATAATCCTTGTCCTTTCTTTAGAGATTTTCGGGTCAGGTATTGGTATTGCGGAAAGAAGTGCTTGTGTGTACGGATGCAAAGGATTACTATAAAGTTCGTTACTTTCTGCAAGTTCCACAAGCTTTCCTAAATACATTACACCTACCCTGCTGCTTATATGCTTTACCATTGACAGGTCATGAGCAATAAAAAGGTAAGTAAGTCCAAGCTGCTGCTGCAGGTCTTCCAGCATATTCACAATCTGAGCCTGAATTGATACATCAAGCGCTGAAATTGGCTCATCGCAGATGATAAATTCAGGTTCAACTGCCAATGCCCTTGCAATACCTATTCTCTGCCTCTGACCACCAGAAAACTCGTGTGGATATCTGTTTGCATGTTCACTATTGAGGCCTACAAGTCTTAAGAGTTCTTGAACTCTTTCTTTTTTTTCATTCCCTTTGGCAATATTGTGTATCTCAAGCGGCTCACCTATAATATCACCAACTGTCATCCTTGGATTGAGTGAGGCATATGGGTCCTGGAAAATCATCTGCATGGATTTTCTATAAGGAAGCATGTCTTTTTTTGTTATATCTTCTCCTTTGAATATAATCTGCCCGCTTGTTGGCTCATAAAGCCTTATGATAGTTCTTCCTGTTGTAGACTTGCCACAGCCGCTTTCACCAACAAGTCCCAGTGTCTCACCCTTTTTTATGAAAAAGCTTACATCATCCACCGCTTTTATATATCCTTTTTTCCCCAGTCCCATTTTTACTGGAAAATACTTTTTTAAATTTTTTACTTCAATCAAAACCTCATTCAACTTCTCCACCTGCCTCTTGAATTGCAACTTAAACTTATTCGTTTGCTACTTTTGCCTTTTCCAGCAAGCTCTGTGGAGCATACTGGTGATTCAGCCAGCATCTTGACCTGTGCTCGTCCCCAACTTCGAAAAGTGGTGGTCTTGCTTCCAAGCATACTCTCATTGCATATTCGCACCTTGGCGCAAACGGACATCCTTTTGGCGGCTTTAGAAGATCTGGTGGCTGTCCTTCTATTGGCACAAGCCTTTTTTTAAGACCTAAATGCATCTTCGGCACAGACCTTAAAAGCCCCCATGTATACGGATGCTTGGGGTTGTAAAATATATCATCAACAGTTCCTTCCTCTACAATAATTCCACCATACATTACAATTACCTTTTGACATATGTCTGCCACTACACCAAGGTCATGAGTAATAAGTATAATTGACATATTAAGCTGCTGTTGAAGTTTTTTCAAAAGGTCTAATATCTGAGCCTGGATGGTAACGTCAAGTGCAGTTGTTGGCTCATCTGCAATTAAAAGCTTGGGGTTGCACGAAAGAGCCATAGCTATCATAACTCTCTGACGCATACCACCCGAAAACTCGTGAGGGTACTGCGAAAGTCTTCGCTCAGGGCTTGGGATACCAACTAATTTTAGCATCTCAACTGCTCTTTTTTTAGCCTGAGCTATTGTGACTTTATTGTGTATTTTTATTGCCTCTATTAGCTGATTTCCAATTGTAAAAACAGGATTCAAAGAGGTCATCGGGTCTTGGAATATCATACTGATTTTGTTTCCTCTAATATCTCTCATTTCCTTCTCAGAAAGCTTCAGTATATCCTTACCTTCAAATATAATCTGACCGTCAACTATTTTTCCAGGCGGTGCAATAAGTCTCATGATGGACATTGAGGTCACACTTTTCCCGCTTCCAGATTCACCTACAATACCTACAGTCTGCCCCTCATATACATCAAACGAAACATCGTTTACTGCCTTTACTTCTCCAACATGTGTAAAAAATGATGTTTTCAGGTTCTTTACTTCTAACAATTTTTCAGCCAATTCTTTTCACCTCAAATTCTGGAAAAATTATGCTTAAAAAAGTTACTTTCTCATTCGTGGGTCGAGTGCATCTCTGAGCCCATCCCCAAACAAGTTGAATGCAAGTATTATCAAACACAACAAAAGCGACGGAAAAAATAACCTATAAGGGTATGATATAAAACCGTTAACACCGTCTGATGCTAAAGAACCAAGTGATGGAACAGGTGCGTCAACACCCAGGCCAATAAAGCTCAAGAAAGACTCAGTAAAAATAGCGCTTGGAATCTGCAGTGTAGCAGTGACTATAATTGACCCCATACTATTGGGAATCAGGTGCCTGAGCAAAATTCTCCAACCACTTGCACCAATTGTCTTTGCGGCTGTGACATACTCTTGTTGTTTTAAACTCAATATCTCGCCACGTACAATCCTTGCCATTGAAATCCAGTACGTTAATCCCAGTGCAATGTATATACAAACAAGTGGTGCACCCGCTGTCTGAAGTCCGCTTAAAAATGAATATTTATCAAAAAGTTTCTCCAAAGTAGGTTTTAACGATACTGAAAGAAGAATAACGTATATCATCAAAGGTATGCTGTACAGGATATCAACTATTCTCATCATTATGTTGTCTACCTTACCACCTATATAACCTGAGATTCCTCCATATAGAACACCAATCACGATATTTATAATTGTTGCAACAATTCCTATGGAAAGAGAGATTCTCATACCATACAAGCATCTTACAAACAAATCTCTACCAAGCTCGTCAGTTCCAAATAAATGAGTAAGTGATGGTGGCAGAGCTTCATGCCCTCTAATTTGCTGGTCATATTTGTATGGCATAACAATCGGACCAATTATGGCAAGCAATACAAAAAACACTATTGTCCACATTGATGCCATTGCTACTTTATTAGCTTTAAGCCTTCTCCAAGCATCCTGCCAATAACTCATACTTGGTCTTACAATTGTATCCTGCTGTCTTTCTTCTCTTGTCACAGGTACAAAAAGTTCTTTTGATATATTCTCCATTATCTTCTTTTCCCCCTTAAAATCAGTCCTCAAGTTTTATACGCGGGTCTATAAACACATAAATAATATCAACAATTAAGTTCATAAATATCAAAAACACTGCATAAAATATAGTTGTTCCCATAACAAGCGAATAATCTCTATTTGATATACTATCAACATAGAACCTTCCCATTCCTGGGATTGAGAAAATCTTTTCAACAACAAAACTACCAGTGAGTATTCCTGCAATTAAAGGACCTAAGTATGTTACAACAGGAATCAAAGAGTTTTTCAGAGCATGTTTGTATATGACTATAAAATCTGAAAGTCCTTTCGCTCGTGCAGTTCTGATATAGTCCTGTGATAAACTTTCAAGCATACTGCTTCGAATAAGCCTTGCAATAAAGGATATTGGATAAGCTGCCAGCGTTACAACCGGAAGTATATAGCTTTTTGGTTCATCCAGTCCCATAATAGGAACAAGCTGAAGCTTTACGCCAAAGATATACATTAATATTACCGCAAGCACAAATCCAGGTATTGTAATAAAAATTGTAGCTATCACCATGGACAAATTGTCTTGCCACTTCCCTTGATGCACAGCTGACCAAATACCAAGAGGTATCCCTATTAAAAGGCTTAGGATTATAGCTAAAATACCTACCTTTGCAGAAACAGGAAATGTCTCTGCAATAATTTCATTGACAGTTCTGCCTTGATTTCTCATTGATATTCCCAAATCACCGTGCAAAAGGCTATTCAAATACTTAAAGTACTGCACTGCAAGAGGTTTATTAAGTCCGTATTTTTCGTTCAGGTTTTGTAAAATCTGTTCAGGCAAAGTTTTTTCACCTGTGAATGGACCACCTGGTATCATTCTCATGAGGAAAAAGGTTACTGTAATTATTACGAATAACGATACAATAGACCACAATATTCTCTTGAGTATGTATCTCGCCACGTATTATCTCTCCTTTAGTATTTAGTTTGTAAGTTATCTATTGCACATTTATGCAACTGTTTGAATATTTATAAAATTATTTATTTCAAAATTTACGTTGATAATTATAGCACTATGTTCTTGTATAATCAATACATTTATCTGCACTTAATTTTCTGAAAATATTAATTTTTTGTCAATCGTTTGAATTGTATGCATGTATTTGTTTATACTTATTAAAATTTTTCTCAAATTTTTGGCTGCCGTATTGCTCAAAATGAAGGTTTGTATTTTAAAGTTTTCATTTTAGTACTTTATAGATTATTAATATTTATACTCTTACATGTCATAAAAATATTTACGTGTTTTGAACTTTTCTATTGAGGGTAAAATTATGATAGAAAATAAATAGACTTGGGAGGAAAAATTTTATGCGAAAACCGGGTAAAATTGTAATAATAGGAACAGGTTTTGTTGGCGCCTCAACTGCTTTTGCTCTTGTAGATGCCGGGCTTGCAACAGAACTTGTTTTAATTGATGTAAACCATGCAAAAGCTGAAGGTGAAGCAATGGATTTAAATCACGGAATATCCTTTGTAAAACCCGTCAAGATATGGGCAGGTGATTATGAGGATTGCAAAGATGCTGATATAATAATAATCACTGCTGGTGCCAACCAAAAGCCTGGTGAAACAAGGCTTGATTTGACATATAAAAATGCGCAGATTACAAAGTCGATAGTGGAAAATATTGTCAAATACACGCAGGATGCAATACTTTTAATGGTCACCAATCCTGTTGATGTTCTCACATATGTTATGTATAAAGTTTCAGGTTTGCCAAAAAATCAGATTATAGGTTCTGGAACAGTCTTAGACTCATCGCGATTTAGATACCTCTTGGCACAGCACTGCCAGGTGGACGTTAGAAATGTCCATGCATATATCTTGGGCGAACATGGAGATAGTGAGATTGCTGCTTGGTCGCTTACAAATATAGGTGGTGTTAATTTTTTGCAAGAGTGTCTTTTATGCGGGAAAAACTGTTCACCTGAAGTAAAAGATCAAATTTTCAACAAAGTAAAAAACGCTGCATACGAAATAATTGAAAGAAAGGGTGCAACATATTATGCAATTGCACTTGCTGTCAGAAGAATTGTTGAAGCTATAATCAGAGATGAAAATTCTATACTGCCTGTCTCATCAATAGTTGATGACGTATATGGTGTAAAAGATGTTGCAATTTCCCTTCCTGCAATTGTCAACAAAAGCGGTGTTGTAAAAGTATTTGATATTCCTCTGACAGATGATGAAAAAGAAAAGCTTAAAAACTCTGCTCAGGTAATAAAAAGTGTGATAGAGTCTTTAAACCTATAGGCAAGGCAAAAACCTTGCCTTTTGCCTTATTTTCTTTGCTACTTTGAGCTGTTGCAATTTTGCTTTTGTCGTGATAAAATAGCAATTAGTCTTAAATTTTGAGTGGAGGTGAAAAATTTTGGCAAACACAAAGTCTGCTAAAAAGAAGATAAAGGTTATAAGACGAAGAACTATCGAAAATAAGATTCAAAAATTTAAAATGAAAAAGGCTATAAAAGAGGTCAAAAAAGCATTGCTTAGCGGTGACATCGAAAAAGCAAAAGAACTTTACTCAAAAGCTGCAAAGCTCATTGACCAAACAGCTGCAAAAGGTGTTATACACAAGAACAATGCTTCAAGAAAGAAATCAAGACTTATGAAACTAATCAACAAGTATGCTGCTCTATCTTCACCACAGCCAGAATCAAAAGCTCAATAATAAAAAAGGGCTGTCCAGTCTCTTTTCAATGGATAGCCTTTTTGTATTTTATTTTACTATCTGGTACAAAAGCATTTCAAGCGCTGTCTCATCATCAATTTGCCCTTTTTTTATCATGTACTCATATTCTATGGTTTTTTGGATTATAGATTTTATCTTGTCAATGGTAAAGGTTTCTGCCTGTTTTTTGTACTTGTCAATAAAGAATTCAAGAATACCAAGCTGTTTTGCAATCTGTTTCTTATTTGTCTCCTGCATCTCTTTTAACATTCCAAGTATCTTAAAATGACGCAAAATCAAAGCTAAAATCTTGCTGACACTTGTCCTGAGCTGATATAGCTCTCTCAGATACTTATAACCACCTTCTGTGTCTTTTGAGGCAAAAGCATCAAGCATCTGGAATATATGGTCTTGTGGGTTGTCTGTTAATGTCTTTAATATATCATCATGAGTAACCTTACTCCTTTTACCAAGATACGAAATAAGAACTTGTAAATAGTTGTAAATAAGCATCATGTCTTTGTTGTAATGAAGAATAATCTCCTGTGCCATATTATCAGAGATTGTTTTCCCTTCTTTAGACATTACATTTTGAACCCATTTTACCAAATCGGGCATAGAAGGCTGCACAAGATCTGCAGAAAATGCTATTTGTTTGAGGGCAGAAAATAGCTTGTTTTCTTTTGCTTCGTATTCTTTAAAGATTATATAAGTACTGTCACTTTTAAAATTCTTGAGATTATCTATGATAGCAGAAAGATTTAAGCTGGAGTTTGTAGATGCATACTTGAAAAAGTTTTTAAAGATTAGCACTCTTGGCTCTAAATCAAAAGATATTGAAAACATTTCGTTTATTATATCGTTATAATTTGCAGTCTCACCGTCAAACTTTACTATATTGTTCAAATTCCCACCTACTATGGCATGGCTAAACCGTCGTGTATATTCATCAATCAAAAATATTTCTTGTCCATAAAAAAGGTAAATCTTCTTGAAATCCTTTTTCAAGAGCTGCGAATTTAATTCTTTTATAATCTCTTTTGATTTTTCAGCCAACTCATATTCACCTCACAATATACGGGTTTATTATCACTTTATTTTTGTCAACCACTATGTCTATGGTTCCATTTAAATCTGTTCTATAAACCTTAATATTCCTTTCTTTGAGTCTTTGTAAGACCTCATTCGAAGGATGCCCAAAGATGTTGTCTTTCCCTACAGAAATTACTGCAAGTCTTGGCTTTACATTTTCCAAAAACTCTTCAGATGTTGCTGTGCTGCTTCCATGGTGCCCCACCTTTAAAACGGTCGCATGTAAATTATATCTTTTCATGTATTCTATCTCAGACTCATATGAAGCATCACCTGTGAAAAGCATGCTAAAATTGCCAAAGGTCAGCTTTACAACAACAGAACTATTTTTATCTTCTTCTACTGGTGGGATAAAATAGGCTTTTAAATCCTTGTAGCGGTAAATCTTTAGGGTATCCACTAACATAACCTTTTGCCCTTTGAGCTTTTCAGTATTTTCAAGATAGACCTCTTTTGATGTTACAATCCTGTCGACTTTCATCTCATCAAGCAGATACTCAAAGTCTCCAATATGGTCATTGTGCTTGTGTGTTAGGACTAAAACATCAAGTTTTGATACTCCTCTTTTGAGTATATACGGAAGAACAACTCTTTTCAAGCTGCTAAAATCTTCATACTCAGGCCCAGTATCAATGAGCATTGAAAACCCCTTGTATGTAATAAGGCTACTGTCTCCCTGCCCCACGTCTATCACGTTTATGGTAAGTCTGTTGTAATTTACAATAATCTGGAAAATGAATACTGCTAATACAGCAGTAATGCTCAAATATATCACATATTTTAGTTGCCTATTTATAAAGCTTTTAAAAAGTAAATATGCCACAACAAGATAGTAACAAACTATTAGCTTCTCATCCCATAAAATGACCTTTACATGCGAAAATCCAACATGAGACAGCTTTGAAAGGTACATTAGCGCCTTTACAGAGACTTCTAACAGGACTTTAAGTGGTAGTATATTCGCATTGAAACCCAAAAATAGACAATACAGCAGCCCAGCCGGCACAACAGCACCTGCAACTGGTACAGCAACTATGTTTGTCAGGAAAGAAATAACTGAGACCTCAGAAAAATAATAAGCCATCAACGGCAATATTAAAATTTGAGCAGAAATTGAAACTGCAATAAGTGAAGATATACTTCTTGGTATCTTTAACTTTGCAAAATACTCATATATCCCTTTATAAAACAGAATTATTGAAAGAACACTCAAAAAAGACAGCTGAAACCCAATGTCAAAAAGAAAAAGCGGATTTACAAGCAGCATCAAAACGCTTGATACTGCCAAGCTGTTGAGCGTATCAGGATTTCTGTAAATAATCCTTCCAGCATAGTATATTATAGCCATGATTGAAGCTCTAACAACAGATGCCGACATCCCTGTAACAATGGCAAAAACAATTATAATACCGATTATTAAAAAGTTTACTCCTTTACCATAAATCTTCAATATCCTTCTGAACAAAATCTCAACAAAAGCGCAAAGCACTCCTACATTTCCACCAGAGACCGCAAGAAGGTGAGCAAGTCCGCTTCGCTGAAAATCTTTGTACACATCATCTGGAATTGTGGATTTGTTGCCAAGAATCAAACCTTTTAAAAGCGAAGATATATCATTTTCAAAAGAGCTATCTATGAGGTTATTTAGAACTGCAGAAAATCTATTGAGAAAACTTAGAACATTTTTGCCTTGAGTGATAACCTCTACGTCTTTTGAGTAAAGAGTATAAATAGCACCTTTACCTTTTAAATATTCGCTGTAGTTAAATCCATATCTGTTTGTTTTCCCTTTTGGAATTTTGAGTTTCCCAGAAACTTTTATAGTATCTCCATAAAAAATACTTTTTTTAAACTCTGTTGTGACTTTAGTAACAACAGCCTTTGAATTTAGTCTTGTTTTGAGGTAAAAGGAAATCTTTTTTTCACTTGTCTCGGGAAATGAGCACACACTCCCAACAATAGAAACATATTTCCCATTCAGATTTTTTTGTGGTTTTTGAATATAAAAAATGTAGTGTGTCCTGAAAAGCTGCAGTGTAAGAAAAAGAAAACATAAAATAAACAAAAACTTTTCCTTTTTAAAGTACTGAGGAAGAAAATAATAGGTAGCACACAGCGTTCCTAAAATTAGCAAAAGGCAAAATACAACTACCTCAATTTCTTTTATATTTCTGCCCAGAACAATTCCTATCATCATAAAACCGGCAACAAATAACGCCTTTCTTGTCATTGTTTTAGTACCCTGCTTTCTAACAAGTAGAAAATTTCATCATCTACCTTTAAATTTCCCTTTCCAATCCCTATACAAATCTCTGGTTTGTTTTCCCCGTGAAAGTCGCTTCCGCCACTGATAGCAAGGTCAAGTTTTTTAGCAATCTCAAATAGCATATTTGTCTCTTTTTGGCTGTGGTCTGAATGAAAAACCTCAAGCCCGTCAAGCCCGTATTCTTTTAGTTCTAAAAATACGTTTTCGGTTCCCTCTTCCAGATATAAGTACTTGTGAGGATGTGCCAAAATAGCAAGCCCGCCTGCCTTTTTTATTGCCTCAATAGCCTCTTGAGGTTTTAACTTATCCTTTTTTACATAAGCAGGTTTTCCAAAACCTAAAAGTTTTTCAAACACCTCTTTTGTGCTCGAAAAATATCCTTTCTTGACAAGCACCTGGGCAATATGAGGTCTTCCTATCATTTCCCCTGAAGATAACCTTTCTACTTCATCAATCGAAATTTCATATCCCATTTTCCTCAGTTTTTCAATAATCTTAGGGTTTCTTTCCTTCCTGAACCTTTCAAGCATTTTTAGCCTATGCTTCAAGAATTCATTGTTGATGTCTACAAAAAGCCCTAAAATATGCATTTCTATCTCAAAATCAGCGCTTATCTCAACACCGCTGACTACTTTTATTCCAAGCCTTTTCCCCTCATCGATTGCAAGCGTAACACCATCTATTGTGTCATGGTCGGTTATGGCAATAGCAAAAAGCCCTTTTTCTTTAGCAAGTTTTACAACTTCTTGAGGGGTATACGTTCCATCTGAAAATGTTGTGTGAACATGGAAGTCAATCATTTTGAACAGCACTTCCTTTCATTGTTTATTATATCTTAAACTTGACAAAACAAAAAGGTGGTCCTATTTCTTTTTTAAGACCACCCCTAAAGCTTAAACAAATATACTTATAATTTCTTAGCAATCTCGCGGGCAATCAAAACTCCATTTACACTCGCCTGCATAAGTCCTCTTGTAATTCCTGCTCCATCGCCACCAAAATAAAGGTTTTGAATTGTCAAACACTCAAAATTATTCTTGACTTTCACCTCATTTGAATAAAATTTAACCTCAACACCATAAAGCAGCGTGTCAAACGATGCAACTCCCTGCACTACATAGTCCAAAGCTTCAATCATCTCTTTTATATCAAGCATTATTCTATATGGCAAAACCAAGCTCAAATCACCGGCAACAGCATCTGTAAGCGTTGGTATAACAGAGTTTCTTTTTATTCTTTCCTCGTTTGACCTTCTACCTCTTATAAAATCACCATACCTTTGAACAAGTACCTTGCCTCCTGAGAGCATGTTTGCAAGTTCTGCAATGTACTTGCCATACTTTATACTATCTTTGAAGGGGTCTGTAAAGTGCTTTGATACAAGCAAAGCAAAGTTTGTATTGTCGCTTTTTATATTTTTGTAGCTGTGACCGTTAACTACTGCCAAGTTGTCATAGTGTTCAACAGCAACATACCCACCCGGGTTCATGCAAAATGTTCTTACCTTGTCATCAAATGTTTTTGTATAGTATATGAACTTGCTCTCATAAAGATGCTCTGTTATCCCCTTCCATATATGATTTGGCGTCTCTACCCTCACACCTATGTCAACCCTGTTATTCTCACACGGGATATTATACTTTTCTATTATTTTCGAAAGCCAGCTTGCACCTTCACGTCCAACACATATCACAACATTTTTTGCATAGTATATACTGCCATCTTCAGCAACAACCCCTACCACTTTTCCGTCTTCCACAACCAAGTCTTTTACAGGGGTTTTGAACCTTATCTCAATGTTATTTGACAAAAGAAAATCTTGGAGTCTTTTATATATCTTTTTTGCCTCTTCGGTACCAAGATGTCTTATTGGACTTTCAACAAGCGTAAGGTTTGCAACAGTTGCCTTCCTTTTTATTTCCTCAATCACCTGACTATTTGTACCATATACTTTAGTGTCTGCCCCGTTTTCAAGGTATATACTATCTACATACTTTATAAGTTCTACTGCATTGCTTTGTCCGACAAATTCTTGAATTCTGCCACCAACGTTTGGCGATAGTGATAACTTCCCATCAGAAAATGCACCTGCACCCGAAAATCCAGTTGTTATATTGCAAGGTTTGCAGCCACTACAAACATTTGTAAACCTTTTTGGACATTCTCTTGACTCTATGTCTCTTCCTTTCTCGAATATCACAACTTTTGGTGCAGAAGAAGTTCTTACAAGTTCATACGCCGTAAATATCCCACATGGTCCTGCTCCAACAATAATGACATCATACTTTGTGTTCATATTTTCTCACCCTTTTACTTTTTGCAAAATTAAATTTCCCTTTGAAATGTTACACCAAATAAGAAAATTTGTCTATTAAAAATTTACACACTTTTTTAATAATTGAGAAATGAAAAATCTAAATAAATGAGGTAATATAAAAATAGAAGAAAAAATTTACAAGGAGGCAAGCAAATAAAATGAAAAGAAAACTGATAAGCTCAATTTTGGTATTCATTTTTACTTTTCTCTTATTAGTACCGGTATATGCTGACCAGGACGCATCAGCTACTTCATCTTCCCAGACCGTGACAAGCTCAGCCTATAGCACAACCCAGGCACAAACTTATCAAACTACACAAGATACTACTTATTCTCAGACATACAATACTCAAAATTCGACAACCACAACCACAACATATTCTTCAAATTATGGCACAAATTCAACCACTGAAGTAATTCCACCTATTTCAAATGACAATGTGAATATTCAAGAACCACAGAAACTTACAAAAGAACAGAAAAAGGTTATTATTAATCTTCTTTTACAAATAAATCAACTAAAAACGAAGTTTAACAAGATTAATGCTGAGGTAAATCATCTTAGGGCAAAGATAAATGCTTACATCCAAGCTGCAAAAAGATATGATAAGAATTTCTTTAATCAAGAATTGAACAAGATAATTAATGAGGTAAACAAGGCAATATCTCAACTTCAAAAGGAACTTAACAAAAAGAACTTCTCATCTTCTAAGGTAGCAGAACTCAACAATCAACTAAATCAAAAACTTAATGAACTAAAAGTGTATGAAGAAGTCTATAAAAACCAGCAACAACAGGCAGTTGACCAGGCTGTATATCAAATCAAACAGTTTGTCGACCAGATACAACCAACAGTAAATCAAAAGGTGTACCAGATAAATACTATCGATAAGCAGATAAAAATCAAACTCTATGAATATCACCAAACAATCAAAACTGGCGACTACAATAAAACGGTAAGCATATTGAATGAAGTGGTAAGATTATATCAAGCAAAAGTTGATACTATTTCTGAAATAAAAAATCTTTACACAGATGTTCTTTCTAAAATTGAAAATATCGTTAAAAACTCTCTCAATATTCCTAAAAAGTATATTCAGCCAATCCCAGAAAAGAAAATCACAATCCCCAGCAAAGGTAACTCTAAAATAGAAATAGAAATAAAAAAGATTCCTCAGCAGCCTCACAAAGGAAAGAAGAAATAAAATTTTAAACTTATCTTCAAAACAAAAAGGTGTACATCCAAAAGAGAAGGATGTACACCTAATTTTTTTCTAAAAGATACTTCCAGTATCTTTTGGGCATATTCTGCTGCTGAAGTTTTAGATTCTTCCTCTCTTCAATTGCCATTGCTTTAAAATAATTCTTCCACAGCATCTGAAACATCTCATCTTGATGAGTCACTTTCAATTTTAGGTTGTCACAAGTTAAAAACTGGACTTTTTTTCTATCGTAAATAGCAACTTTGTTTCGCTTCACATCATGGATGACCCAGTAAAATTCATTTAGTCTATTTTTAAAAAAATATGCAATTGGTTTTATGATGTCGTTTTTGGGCTCAAACTTGGCATAAAGAAAACCTTTATCTGTCTCACAAAACCTGATAAGCCCCATGTACTTTCCTATTTCCCTGCTAACGTTTTTTGCCATCTTTTCAACTGTATTTACAATATCATCACTGTAAAGATACTTTATCTTTTTACCATGAACAAGTACATAAAATAGATATCTCAAAATATAACCCTCTTTGTCCTTAGTATCTGATAAAAATGCATAGTAAATCCTTTTGAAAACACTGTTATCAGCTTTTTTAATCATCTCTTTCCTAATTTCTAAAAACGTTTTTAAATCACTTTGAACCTCTCTTACATTATCTATGAACATTGGTTGGTACTCATTTTTTGAAACAATTATAGTACTATCTTTATCTATACCTTCAGAAATTATGTGAAATGCCGCACACATAAAACCTTCGAATGTTCCGTCATACAAAAATATTTTGTACACCTTTTAAATCTCCCCTGTTATCACAGATGTAAATACTTCCCTATCAAAAAACGAAAGCTGCTGAGGTCTTTGCAAAGAATTTTTGTCTGTAAGTTTTTGCTTTATTTTCTCAGGTTCTAAGTCAATCAAAAACCTTTCAAATGTCTTGCCGTTACAAGTTATAAAATATTTTGCTCTTTTTAGAACAACACCCATCTTTTTTAAATCATCAAATTCAAGAGAATGAAATACTCTGTTTTTTATTATCCTCCTTGCACTTTTTATACCGATTCCTGGTACTCTTATGAGTTGTTCATAGCTTGCTCTGTTGACCTCTACAGGAAACCTATCAAGATTTCTCAGCGCCCACATCACTTTTGGGTCAACTTCAAGGTCCAGGTTTTCATCCTTGCTTTTAAAAAGCTCATCAGCAGAAAAGTTATAAACTCTAATCAACCAATCTGCCTGGTAGAGTCTGTGTTCACGCAAAAGTGGTGGACTTTCAACTTTTAATATTCTTGGGTCGTTATTTACAGGCGTATACGCTGAATAGTATACCCTTTTGAGCTTAAACTTTTTGTAAAGATGCTGGCTTAAGTTGATTATTTTATAATCACTATCATCTGTTGCACCAATTATCATCTGAGTACTCTGACCAGCTGCCACAAAATTTTTCTCTTCCTCAGCTACTTTTGTTATAAACTCCATAGGTTTTAATATACTTTCCTTTGTTTTATTTGGGCAGAGAAGCTTTAAGCTCTTTTCAGATGGAAGCTCAATATTGACGCTCATTCTGTCAGCCAAAAATCCAGTTTTTCTTATTAAATCAAGTGATGCATAGGGAATGGCTTTAACGTGAATATATCCATTGAACTGGTATTTATATCTCAAAAGCCAAACTGTTCGAAAAAGCATTTCCATTGTCCAGTCAGGAGAATTTTTGATAGCAGAGCTCAAAAAAAGACCCTCTATATAGTTTCTTTTATAAAAGTTTATGGTTAAATCAGCAATTTCCTGGGGTGTAAATGTTGCTCTTTTTATATCATTGCTCTTTCTGTTAATACAGTAAGCACAATCAAAAATACATTCATTTGTAAATAAAACTTTCAAAAGAGAGATACAACGTCCATCATCTGTCCAGCTGTGGCAAATACCAGCAGAAAATGTTGAACCAATTCCAAAATGTTTTTCCCTTTTGCTTCCGCTTGACGCACACGAAACATCATACTTTGCAGCAGCACCAAGTACTTCAAGCTTTTCAAGTATATCCATATAAATCACTTCTTTTTTTAAAGACTATGTGTAGTTGATTTATACCTATATAATAACCGAATATATATTCTATTTCAAGAGAAAAATTAAGAGACCCCTTTCTACAGGTATAGAGAGAAAAGGGCCTCTAATATTCTTTGTGGCTTCAACCTCTAAATACTTTAGCAACAATCCATACACGTGATATCTCTATGATAAGTTATCAATGAGAACATCAACAGTTTTCAGCCTTTTAATCTTCTTAGTATCATAACCTCCTTAGGTGCAAGAGTAAATTTTCCACTTAAATTCTTCTGTGTTATAAGCTCATAATATTCATCTTCAAGTTCAATATTAACATCATAATCATTGAAATTCAAAAGAAACACATATTCATTCCCATTCTTTTCTCTTTTTGTTACTTCAATACCTTCTGGTACAGGTAATATTGGTTGTACACCAGCCTTTTCAGCATAGAACTTAACAAGATCTTCTATAAACCTTTGCTCTGGTCTTGTTCCAACATAAATCGCCTTCCCATTTCCATAATCATTTTCAACAACTGCTGGCATTCCCTTGTAATAATCCCTTTCATAGTAAGCAAGCGCCCTTGCACCTTCAAGGTGAATAACGTCGCAGATAAAATCACACTCGTATTTTCCGTCAAGCATACCTATAGGTTTTTCAA
Organism: Caldicellulosiruptor diazotrophicus; assembly: GCF_017347585.1. Taxonomy (NCBI): domain Bacteria; kingdom Bacillati; phylum Bacillota; order Caldicellulosiruptorales; family Caldicellulosiruptoraceae; genus Caldicellulosiruptor; species Anaerocellum diazotrophicum. The sequence goes on along the minus strand of NZ_AP024480.1, from coordinate 702,105 downwards.
GAATAATAGCATTTTTCATATCAGGGAAAAGCGCATCAATCTCCTCAACCCAGATACCACAGAGTTTCCTAAACCAACCCGGATATCCGCCAAGAATTACTCTGTCATTTTCATCAACAAGTCCTGATAGATATGTTGTAATAAATATTCCACCGTTTTTTACATAGTTTTCTATGTTCTTTGTACTTTCTTCGTCAAGAAGATACAAAAGTGGTGCAACAACAAGCTTGTACCTTGTTAAATCTTCTTTCGGGTCAACAACATCCACATTTGTTTTCAACTTATATAGAGCTCTGTAGTACGCGTCTACATGTTCAAGATAAGATATATCATTTCTAAATCCCATATTCTCTTCAAGCGCCCACCAGTTTTCCCAGTCAAATAAAAGTGCAACCTCGCTCTTAGTTGTTGACTCCAAAATCTCATCTTGGCGCAAAAGTTCGTCGCCAATCTTTTTAAGTTCCTTGCTCACTCTGGTCTCAAGGTGTCCAACATGTGGAACCATCGCAGAGTGAAACTTTTCGCACGAAGCAACCGACTGCCTCCACTGGAAATATAGCACAGAATCAGCACCGTGTGCAATTGCTTGATAGCTCAAAAGCCTTATCATACCAGGTCTTTTTGCAGAGTTGTACCACTGCCAGTTTGTCTGGCTTGGTGTTTGTTCCATCAAAATCCATGATTGATCCCTCTTAAGTCCTCTCATAAGGTCATGTTTGAATGCAATGGTTGATGGAACATCCTTTATCGAAGGATAATTGTCCCATGATATAATGTCCATATGTTTTGCCCATTTGTGATAGTCAAGAGGCTTAAATGGTCCCATCAGGTTTGTTGTAACAGGGATATCTGGCATATATTTTTTGATAATCTCAGCTTCCATTTTATAAAGATTTAGAAGACTGTCTGACATAAACCTCTTGTAATCAAGTGAAAGTCCCTGGAATGAGCTTTTCTGCCTTCCAGGCATATATTCGTATTCTTCGTTCAGATACGATGGAACTTCTATCTCATCCCAATCATAAAATGTATGTCCCCAGAAAGCTGTGTTCCACCTCTTGTTGAGCTCATCCAATGTTTTATATCTTTCTTTTAGCCACTGTCTAAAAGCTTTTGCACAATTTTCACAGTAGCAGTAAGGACCATACTCGTTACTGATATGCCACATTATAACTGCAGGATGGTCTTTATACCTTTTTGCCATCTCTTCAACAATTCTTTTTGCTGCATTTTTGAAGTTTGGACTGTTTGGGCAGTAGTTCTGCCTTGCCCCGTGTTTTCTCTTTCTTCCATGAATATCAACAGGCAACACGTCAGGATACTTTTTAGAGAGCCACGCTGGCTGAGAAGCTGTTGGTGTTGCCAAGATGACATGAATACCATTTGAATAGAGTTTATCAATTATTTTATCAAGCCATTCAAATGTAAATTCATCTTCATTTGGCTGAAGTTGTGCCCATGAAAATATTGGCATAGAAACTGCATTTACATTATAGTATTTCATAAACTCAATGTCTTTTTCCCACACATCCTCTGTCCATTGGTCAGGATTGTAATCTCCACCGTACAAAAATTTTTTCAGCTTGATTTTGCCCATTATCAAAGCCTCCTTTTAAAATATAATGTCTACTTACCCTTGCTCAATCGGAAAACCAATAACACTCAAAAGCGCCATATTGCCAAGTCTTGTGTCAAGACGTGACATTTGAACAACAATCTCTTTGTCACTCTCAACAACAAGAGAATATGGAACTTCTTTTGGTATAATTAGACCTCCTATCAGCTCTGGCTTATTTAACCATGCATGAATTGTTCTTCGGGCTTTCACAACAAAATAGTCACTTTCTACCGGTTCTCTGTCTTCAAAAAACACAGTAAGCTTTACTTTTGCGTCGCTATCCCCTGTGTTTACTATACACAAACATTCGTGGCCAGGAATTGACATTGAACCTTCTGATGGAATGTAACCATCTGGTATCACCCAAACTTTTTTCCCCAGATGTTTCAATTTAATTACCTCCTCTAATTTGAAGATTTTATAAATTTCTTGACATAAACTCCAGAGCATCTTTTTGCATATTTAAATTAAACTCATGCCCATTTGGATAAAATTTATATTCAAATTGGGCACCACAATCAAAATTTACAAAGTAACTTTTTATCCTCTCTACAGCAGACTGCATTGCATCTTTTGGAAAGAGACTATCATACTCACACTGCATAATAAAAAGTTTTCTTGGAGCAATCAAAGCTGCAACATCAGGCAGGTCAAGAACCCTTGTAAAACCCGGAATATGAACCATAAAAGTATGTCTTGCAGTTTTGCCAAGCATTTTTTTAAACTCTGACATAAAAGCAATGATGATGCTACATTTTATTTCATCTTTGAGGCTACTTAAAAAAAGTGTCCTAAAACCTCCTAAGGAAAATCCCATGCAACCAATTCTATTTTTGTCTACATCCTCTCTTTTCAAGAGATAGTTAAGCCATGCCAAGTCTTCGTTTAACAAAATACTTGGCCAGTTTGTACCATATAGATTAATATTCTTAAACATCATAGGTTCAAGCTGTGAGGATATTTTATTGAAAATCCGTATGTACTCATACGAACCCTCTTCATAATTCAAAAGCTCATCTATTGAATTGTCATCAGCTAAAAGACCAACTAACTCAGCAGAAAGCCTTCTTTTTCCAAAATAAAATGCATCGGGAGAAAATACAGCAAATCCGTTTTTTACAAACTCTAACGCCCATGGCAATGATGAGTAAAATTTTTTCTGATATTCATTGACATAAGTCTGGGTATTGTCTTGCCTATATATTCTTTCTTTACCATAATAGTAAAATCCACCATGGTCATGCAAAATGACCAACACAGGATAAGGTGGATTCAAATCCCTTGGTTTTAAAAACACAGCTTCTGACTGAACACCATTTAAATTTCCAGCTACAATCTCTTCTTTAAACTCACCATGGTCAATCTCAAACTTTTTATCTTCCTTGAATATTAGGCTTAAATTCAGGTAAAGAAGCGACGACAATTTATCTACAATTTTTCTTTGATCTTCAAAAGCTTTCTGATTTGAAACTTCTTCACCCCACTTGGTATTTTCAGACAAGCTGTTATATTTTCCAAAGTATTTCTCAAAAATTTCTGACATCATTATCCCCTCAGATATCACTTTTTTAGGCTTTACTATTTGCATTAACATTGAACTTGTTCATATTATACTACAACTTTTCTTTGGATTGAATGATTTTTGTGTTTTGCAAATTAAGATTGATATCAATATTTTAAGATATTTAAAAAGGTTGCAAATTCATTGATTTGATTTTATAATTTAAATTGGTGTTATAAAAGGTATGCGCCCGTAGCTCAGAGGATAGAGCGTAGGACTTCGAATCCTGTGGTCGGGGGTTCGACTCCCCCCGGGCGTGCCAGATAAAATTTATATTCACCTTTTGTGAAGCCTTTTCCAGGTTAAATTCTGACAGCTATTTGACACCTGAACATTAAATAAAGATTAAAAGTAAGGAATCCTGTTCTGAATGAACATACAAAGGAATATTTATCCAAGTACTCTTTTACTTTAAATTGATTATACAGGTTTAGCTTTCTTACATAGTCGTGAGAAGTTTTGTGTTCTGATACAACCTCAATTATCATCTCAGGAGCTCCAACGCATCCCCTTTCAATGAGCTTTTTCTTATTTCATTGATTGATATATCAGGCTGGATAACGTTTGTCACTTTTGCTTTCATCCTGCTCTTTTACTATAAGGACAACATCAAATGCAGCTGTGTATACTTTGCACGGTCTATTGTTTTGTTTGATGTATAGTTGAAGATGCAGGGCTTATATTGTAAATAATGCCATCAATAAGCATTACTCTTGCGTCTTCATGAAATCCAAGATAGTCTGCATAGGTTAAAACCTGGGCATCTTGGGTTCCATCTAAATCACCTTTTTTGTAAACTATGCGGGTTATCAATTAATTACAATTAATTATCCTCTTCACTATGCTAACTCTTTATTGATGCCCCTTTTACTTTATTATAATACTAAGCAAAAATGATGGTATACAGTAATAATTAAAGTAAAGAAAAATCATTGTAAATGTATGTCTTTATTCTTAAAGCTCTTCAACCACAATGTCAAAATTTTTTTCATTTATTTTAACTTTAAAATATCTGAGAATAACCAAGTTTCTTTTAATTTCATCAATTTTTCTTTCAAATTCTGCAAGGATCTTATGTGCTTGAGTCAGTTCAACCTCTTTAAATCTTACCCTGTCACCAGGCTTGAGTTGCGCAAGTTTAGATAAGTCGGGAGAAATAACAGTTGCTATTTTAACATAACCTCCTGTTGTTGGTGCATCTTTTAACAGGATAATGGGTTCCCCATTAGGAGGTACTTGAATAGCCTCTGGAACCACCCCATCGGTGATTATGTCATGTTTCTCTTTTGCTCTTAATTCAGGTCCTTCGAGACGATAACCCATTCTGTCTGAATCTTCTGTGATTGTATATACAGAATTTAAAAAAATGTCTATGACCTCTTTACTAAAGAAATTATCTTGTGGACCTAATATAACTCGTATCTGCTCTTCATTAGAATAAGATGGCACAAAATCATCCCGAACTTTTTTATAAAATAATGACTGCTCTGCAAGATTACTCTCCAAAATATCATTTTGTTGAAGCTGCCTTCCATTTATTCCACCTAATCTGCCTCGTACATATGTAGAAACACTACCCATCACAGAGGTACCTTTAAACCCTCCAGCAACTGCTAAATAAGCTCGAAATCCTGCTTTAACGTCACCAAAAGAAATAATATCTCCTTTTTGCACAGGAAATGACGACCAAACCGGGCGAGAAAAGCCATTGACAAAGACTTCTATCTGTGCCCCGGTCACTGCAATTGTGGTATCACTTAAAACTTCAAGTATAGGGCCTATCATAGTAATTTCTAAGCATGGTGCATTTTCTTGGTTTCCTACTAAAATATTTGCAACTCTTAAAGCAAATTCATCCATTGCTCCACTTGGAGGCACACCTTGACTTTCAAATCCCAACCTGCCCATATCCTGAATGGTTGTAAATAGTCCTGGGCTTAATACCCTAAAACATTTCATCTAATCCACCACGCTCTTGAAAAAACTATTTTCAAGATTTGTAGTCATTGTAATCATATATCTTTACATGATAACGATTAAGCTGAACTTCCTTTTCTATTTTGCGATACTCATCTTCTGTTATACGCACAAACTTTATAAAATTTCCTGTCTCAAGAAGAATAGGATTTTCAGCAGTTGGATTGTATATCTTAATTGGTGTTCTTCCTATTATCCTCCAGCCACCAGGACTTGAAATAGGATAAATGCCTGTTTGGTTTCCTGCAATCCCCACAGACCCTGCTTTTACTTCTGTTCTGGGTTTTTCCAAACGCGGAGTTGCAATCTTTTCCGACATACCTCCCAAATATGCAAATCCCATGGTAAACCCAATCATAAATATTCTATATAATGGCTTTGTATGAATACTTATAACCTCCTCTACAGTTAAATTGTTATATCTTGCCACGAAATCCAAATCTAGCCCAAATTCGCCACCATATACAACCGGAATTTCATATACTTTTGCTTTAACTTCTTCTTTCTCTGTATCGTTATTATTGTACAATTCTACTAATTTTATCAATTCATAGTAAGTAATTTTAAAGGGGTCATATTTAATCAGCAATGATCTATACGTTGGAATCATCGAGATAATGCCTTCTATTTTTTTCAGCTTAAACATCCTATAAAGCTTTATTATTACCCTTTTGTTACATTCCTCACTCAATTCATCTCCAAATTCAACTGTAACAGCCTTATCACCGCATATCAGAATTTTTGGTTTTTCATACATTTGAAAGTCAGCTCCCTTTTTATAAAAACTTGCTCATAGGCATTATCCTTACCCCGTTATTTTCCAAAAGTTCTCTTATTTTCTTAGCTAGTTCAACAGCCTGTGGATTGTCTCCGTGCACACATATTGTATCCACTTTGAGTTTCACAATACTACCATCTATTGCTTCACATGTACCTTCTTTAACCATTCGAAGCACTCTTTTACAGGCAAAATCTTGGTCGTGGATTATAGCATTAGGATATTTGCGGGAAACTAAAGTTCCATCCGGATTAATATGTCTGTCAGAAAACACCTCGCAAGCAAACTTCAAACCTACCTTTTCAGCAACCATTTGCATAGCTGTGTTTACCATTCCAACAAGGATAAGATTTTGATCTACTGAAGCGACCGCCTCGGCAATTGCCAGTGCAAGTTTCTCGTCTCTTGCTGCTGCGTTATATAATTCTCCATGGACTTTTACGTGCTGTAACTTGGTTTTAAAAACTTTTGCAAATGATTGTAACGCACCAATTTGATATATGATATAATTTTTTATTTCTGAGGGGGATACATCTAAATATCTTCTACCAAACCCAAGTAAGTCAGGATAACCTGGATGAGCACCTATACTTACTCCTTTTTCAAAACACCTTGCAACAGTATTTGCCATTACACTTGGATCACCAGCATGAAACCCACATGCAATGTTTGCTGATGAAATATATTTAATTATCTCTTCATCCATCCCTATCTTGTAAATACCAAAACTTTCGCCAATATCACTATTAATATCAACCTGCCACCTCATATGGTGGCAAAAATTAATAAACGGTTTTAAACATATTAGAATTTTTAATAAAATATATTTGCCTGGCTTCTAAATTGTGCTATAGTATTTATGGGTGATATAAATATGAAAGCAAAAGAAGTTCTGGAATTATTAAAAATATCAAGACCAACCCTAACTAAGTATGTAAAAGAAGGGAAAATAAGAGTAACGGTTATGCCAAATGGATTTTATGATTACAACTATTTATGCAAGGGTTTCAACTCCAAAACTAAAGAGGGATTTAGAAAATCAAATTGAATTATTAAAACAGTTTTGTTTTAATAGTGGCTATAAAATACACGGAGTATTCTCTGAACAAGCATGGGGAATTAGCTTTGAAAAAAGAAATGAATTTTTTAAAATGCCCGATAGATATTCTTGCAGGTAAGGTACAAAGGGTTGTTATAGCCTATAAAGATTAGGTTGAGCAGAGTGGGATTTGAATTGTTTAAACGCTTATTTAGAAAATTTAGCACTGAAATAGTAGTTGCATCGGAAGTTGGAAGCAAGAAGCTTGATTCTCAGGAAATAATTGAAGAAATTATAAGTTTGCTCTACTGTTACAGTATGAAATTTTATAGCAAAAGAAAAATTCAAAAAATAAGAAAGCTTTTAGAAAGTGAGGTGTTTGAAGATAATACTCAAGAGGACAGAGCAAATACAGATAAACAAGAACCATGAGTTATGGAATTATTGTGATAAAGTGTGTTTTGCAGCAAAGAATTTATACAACTTTGCAAACTACACTGTAAGACAGGAATTTATAAAAAGTGGCAGGTGGATAAGATACAGAGAACTTGACAAAATGTTAAAAGACCATGAGAGTTATAAGAGCCTGCCAGCTCAGACTTCACAGCAAGTGCTAAGACTTCTTGATAAAAACTGGAAGTCATTTTTTAAAGCAATGAAAGAATGGGGCAAAGATAAAAGTAAATTTTTGGGTAGACCTAAATTACCAAAGTATAAGAAAAAAGACGGCAGGGCTATTTCTATTTTTACAAATCAGCAGTGCAAGATTAAAAATGGTTATTTGACTTTTCCGAAGACAGAATTAAAGCTAAAGACAAGGATAACAGACAAATTAAAAGAAGTCAGGATAATACCAAAAGGAAGCATTTATGTAGTTGAAATAGTTTATGAGAAAGAAATAGCCAAGGTAAAAAGACCACCAAAGAGGATAGCAGGAATAGATTTAGGGCTTAATAACTTTGTAACTTTAGTAAATAACATAGGCATAAAGCCTATTGTTATTAATGGCAAAGTTATTAAGTCAATAAATCAGTATTACAACAAGAAAAGAGCACAGCTTATGAGTTATGTAGGCAATAGAGGAAGTAGCAAAAGAATAGAGAAGTTGACTTTAAAGAGGAACAACAGAATTAAGGATTTTATGCACAAAGCAAGCCGTTTTATAGTCAACTGGTGTAAGCAACACGAAATAGACACCCTTGTTGTTGGTTATAATCCAAACTGGAAGCAGGAGATAGAGCTTGGCAAAGTAAATAATCAAAATTTTGTTTCTATACCATTTAATCAGTTTGTAAATATGCTCAAGTATAAGTGTGAAGAAGAAGGGATTAGTGTAATAATTACAGAGGAGAGCTACACAAGTGGCTGCAGTTTTTTAGATGGAGAAGAAATCAAAGAAATAAATTATAATCCACGTCGAAGAATAAAGAGAGGCTTATTTAGGAGCAACAAAGGGATATTAATAAATGCGGATGTAAACAGTGCGTATAATATTATAAGAAAAGTATTCCCCGAAGCATTTGCTGAGGGGATAGAGGGTGTGGGGTTACACCCAGTTAGGTTGAATGTAGCCTAACAAAGAATAGTGTTTAGCAAAATTTTAAATAGTTTTTAATACTTTAAACGCTATTCATAACCTCATTACCTCTAAGTCATCTAAACGGTTTTTAATTTTTCCCGTTTAGAATGCTGGAGTATTTCTTATCCGCCTTACCAATGGTTGTTCCATCCCCAGCAGGCGGTATTTGGAACAACCTTTTTGTTTTTTTTTTAAGATGTGTAGATTAAATTGTTCATCATTTCATTTTAACCTTATTGACAAAAAAGTGTTAATCTTGTATTATATATGAGTGTAGTTGAATATAATCATAGAATGAAGGGGGTAATTATGAATTTATCTGAAATTTTAAAAATTCTTGGTGATGAGTGTAGACTTCGAATAATCAATCTACTTTTGGAACAGAGGCTTTGTGTGTGTGACATAGAAAAAATATTGGGCACAACACAGTCCAACACTTCAAGGCATCTGACCAAATTGAAAATGGCAGGAGTTTTATCAGCTACAAAAAAATCACAGTGGATATATTACAGTATGAACGAAAGATTCTTAAAAGAAAATGAAAAATTAATTGAATTTTTAAAGGAAAAGTTTTTCCAGCAAGAGATTTTCAGAAAGGATTTAATTCGGTTAAAAGAGTTGAAAGAAAAAGGAGAAGAATGTGAGCATGTTTTAACAAAAGTGCAAAGGAGTGATATTTAAAATGAAACCAAGAGTTGCTTTTGTATGTGTTGGTAATTCATGCCGAAGCCAGATAGCAGAAGGTTTTGCCAAGCACTATGGAAAAGATTTGATTGAAGTATATAGTGCGGGAACAGATATTGCAAAAGAGGTAAATCCTCTTGCTATTGAGGTTATGAAAGAAGTTGGAATTGATATATCTTCACATTTCCCAAAGACAATATTTGATATCCCAAAAGAAGTAGACTTTTTAATCACCATGGGCTGTGGTGTTGAGTGTCCGTTTATCCCATGCAAAGTCAAAGAAGATTGGGGACTACCTGACCCAGCAGGAAAGCCTATTGAAGAATTTAGAAAAGTAAGAGACGAAATACAAAAAAAGGTATTGGAGCTACTTGAAAGAATTAAGAAAGAATACTATGGGGAGGGAAAATAAAAATGGAGCAGAAAAAAGGCTTGTCGTTTTTAGATAGATTTCTGACAGTTTGGATTTTGCTTGCTATGATTGTAGGTGTTCTGATAGGGTACTTTTTTCCAAACTTTGCAAATGTGCTAAATAGGCTTAGTATTGGAACAACGTCAATTCCAATTGCTATTGGGTTAATTCTGATGATGTATCCTCCTCTTGCAAAAGTAAGATATGAAGAGATAGGAAAGACAAAAACTGGCAAAAAACCTTTTGGAATAGCAATCTTATATAACTGGTTTATAGGACCTATTGTCATGTTTTTGCTTGCCATCTTGCTTTTGAGAGATTATCCGCATTATATGATAGGAGTAATATTGGTAGGCTTGGCTCGATGCATTGCAATGGTCCTTGTGTGGAATGACCTTGCAGATGGTGACAGGGATTTTGTTGCAGGGCTTGTTGCTCTTAATGCTATCTGGCAGGTTCTCACATATTCTGTACTAGCATATATATTTATAAAGATACTTCCTCCACTTTTTGGAGTAAGCACAACTGCAATTGCTTTGCATATTTCAATGAAAGAAATAGCAATTTCGGTGTTTATTTATCTTGGTATTCCTTTTATAGCTGGAGTATTGACAAGAATTTTCTTGGTCAGAAAAAACGGCAGGGAATGGTACGAAAAGAATTTTGTGCCCAAGATAAGTCCAATAACTTTGGTTGCACTGCTTTTTACAGTCATTGTGATGTTCTCGTTAAAAGGAAAGTATATTGTCACTTTGCCACTTCATGTATTGAGAATAGCAATACCCCTTTCGCTGTATTTTGTTATAATGTTTTTGATAACATTTTTTACTTCATACAAAAGAAAATACAACTATCCTGAAAGTGCCACTGTTGGTCTGACAGCAGCAAGCAATGACTTTGAACTTGCAATTGCAGTTGCTGTTGCAACCTTTGGTTTAGGATCTGGTGAGGCATTTGCAACAGTTATTGGTCCTCTGATTGAGGTTCCAGTTATGCTTCTTTTAGTAAATGTTGCTCTATTTTTGAGAAAGAGACTTTATTTTTATTAGAAATTACTGAGGAATGATAGTATAAAATTTAGCCAATTCCTACATCAAGCAGGAATTGGCTTTTGTTTGGTTTAAAAGAACATATGCAGTTCTTCACTATATCTTTCTTACAATAAACTTTGAAAATTAAATTTTAATGTAAAATCCTGTTCGTTTAAAAAATTCATCTGATATTTTTTCCAAAATTTCTTCATGTATTTGTTCACATACTTTTATTTTTACCTCTCTTGTTGAAGGATAGATGCTTGGATTTTTCAAGATTTCTATCTTATATTTTGATAATATTTCTTTTAGTATATTTATCATCTCAACTTGGTTTATTGACTGGGATATTTTTATATCCCATCCTGTTTTCTCTGAGATTTCTTCAATCTTGTCTTTATACTTTTCACCCACAAAAGGTGTCACAAACGAAAGTTCTATATATTTTCCTCCTTCTTTAATGCTTTTCTTATAAATCTTATCTTTTTCATTTTCAAAATAGAGGTCAATCAAAAGAAGAGCTTTGTTTTGCTCCATCCTGGGCTTTTGCAAATCTACAATTTCCTCTTGCTTTTTGCTCTCTACATCAAATATTAGACTAACTCCAGTTTCTTCTAAAAATTTCTCAGATACACTTTTCATCTCCTCAAAATTTTCTTTTATCCTTATTATAATAGCATTTATTACGGGATTATATGAAAATTTCAAAACCTTAACGTTATAATCTTTGAGAAGATTTTTAACATATTCTGAAGCATACGTCAGGTTAATATTAGGATTTATGTCAACTTTCCAGAGTGTAAACTTTTCAAATTCTCTTATTTTTTCTTCAAGCTTTTTTACAACCTGTGGGAAATTAAAATAAAATGTAACCACTTTGTTTTCAATGTCCATACCAACTTTGTATAGTCCATATTCTTTAAACATTTCAAATGCAAGATCTCGCATTTTGTTCTGCTCCATAGGCTTTGGCTTTAATCTTTCTTCAACCTCCTGGGCAGATAAAATTCTAAACAGGTATGGTTTTTTGTGATTTTGTTCAAAATAAACTGACTTTTTCAAAAGTTCAAATACCCTATTTACTTCATCTTTTTCTAAGAATTCTTTCCCATTCCAAATCAAAATGGCATGTTCAGCTGTTATGTGATTTGACTCTTGTTTATTATCTACAAGATACTGCCACAAAAGTTTCAAATTCTCTTCACTTAAAAGGTCTTGATTGCTTAGTTTCCTAACATTGAAAAATGATAACTGCTTTCTTGGTTTTTCAATTGAAATTGAATTTATCTCGCCATTTTGCGGAACAATTATGTTCGATTCAAGCTCTTTTACTGCCATATCCGAAATTTGTGAGATTGCATCTTCACTGCCATGTGCAAAAATGACCGTCCTTGGTCTGAGCGTTGCCAAAAATCCAAGAATTTTATCTCTGTCACTATGTGCTGAAAGCCCATACTTTTCAACCTTGCACTTTACTTCATATTCTTTGCCATTTAGATCAATCTTCCTTTCGTTTTCTGGAAGTTCGGCAAGTTCAAGAAGTTTTCTTCCCGGTGCTTCTTCGTCCTGATACCCTGTTATTGCAATCAGCGCATTTTGACTTTGCACAATCTTTTCAGCATAAAAAACAGAAGGTCCTCCTGTGAGCATACCAGAACTTGAGATTATAACACATGGGTCTGAAGAACAAATTATCTCCTCTCTCTGTTTTTTATCAACCACAACATTTATATTATCTGCTAAAAATATTTCCTCACCTTTTAAAACTCTCTTGTAATATCGCGAAGATAAATAAGTAGGGTTATTTCTATAAACTCTTATAACTTCTCTTACCATTCCATCAATGAACACATTAAAAGTAACCTTTCTTTTTCTCATATAGTTTCTGAGGATAAGAAGAATCTCCTGAGCTCTTCCAATTGCAAAGGCTGGAATTAAAACCTTTCCACCTTGTGATATAACTTCTGCCACTGTATCAAAAAGCCTTTCTTCTTCAAAATTTCTGTTTGTGTGAAGCCTATCGCCATATGTTGACTCACATATAACAACATCAGGTCTAATCTTGGGAACCGAAGCCTTATCAACAGTCAACTGTTTGTCTGCCGAAAAGTCGCCTGTGTAAAGTATGCTGCCTTCTTGAGTCTGAATAAATATCATGGAAGCACCGAGGATATGGCCTGCAGGGAAGAATGTTACCTTAATCCCTTCAATAGGTTCAAATGTATAGTTAAATCCATAGGTAAGAGTTCTATCAAGCAAATCTTCTACATTCTTTTCAGCATAGATAGGTATTTCATCCTCTGCAATCTCCATTATTCTCAAGCTATCATACAAAAGTACTTTTATCAAATCTTTTGTTGGTTGATTTGCATAAAAGAAAATATGCGGATACTCTCTTGCAATAAGAGGAAGGCTTCCTATATGGTCAAGATGAGCATGCGAAATAAGACAAATATCAACACCGCCAAGCTCGCGAAGAAGTTGTAAGTTTGGGAGCTTGTCTTCTTTCATTCTTATACCAGAGTCAATAAGTATATTTTTGTCGCAAGCCTTTATTAAAACGCACGAGGCCCCAACTTCTTTGGCTCCACCAAGAAATACAATCTCCATCTTTAAAGCTTCACTCCATCTCAAGATTTTTATCGAGGTTTAGCTCAGCTACAATCATCCCAATTAAGATTAAACCACATCCCACATAAGAAATCAAAGGTAAAATCTCAGTTGTGTTGTTTGGCCCAGACGGTATTATGGCAGAAAAAATTGCACCAAAAACAGGCTCAGCAGAAAAAATGAGTGCTGTATGAGTGGGTGTTGTATATTTCTGGACAAAAACTTGAGCAGTAAATGCCAATGCTGTTCCTAAAATACCAGTTACCAAAATAGTTATAATGGCTGTAAGATTTATTTTAACATCTATGGGGTTAATACCAAATATCATTGAAACAATCACATATAAGAATGCTGCGCTCATCAGCTGAAAAATTGCAACGTTTGTTGTGTTTACATTATCTTTTCCTGTAAATATGTCAATAAAGATAATTTGAAACACAAACCCAAGGTCAGCAAGAAGGGTAAGAAAATCACCAAAATTAAAATTTGAAAACTTTGCACCACTTAAAAGCCAAAGCCCAGCAAAAGCCAAAACTACACCGGCAGCAACATTAATTTTGGGTATCTTTTTTTCAATCAGAGCTACAAATACAGGAACCAAGATGACAGTCAACCCAGTTATAAAAGCTGATTTTGATGCGTATGTATATTTTAGTCCTATAACCTGCAATAGCATCCCACTAAATAGAAAAAATCCAATGATACTACCATAAAGAACTTCCCTTAATTTCAACCCTCTTAGATTTTTCCAGAATATTACTAAAACTATCAGCCAGGCAAGTGCAAATCTGACAGCCAAAAATGCCACTGGGTTTATAATTAAAACTGTGTTTTTCATAAGTACAAATGAACTTCCCCATACCATTGTAACAAAAAACAAAATGGCATCTGCTAAAATCTTCCGTTTTTCACTCAAGTTTTTCTCCCCTTTTATATAAAAATCTTCTCTGTCAAGCTAAAAAGGGCTGCCATTAATAATACAAAATAGACAGCCCTTTCTATTACTATCATCAAATTTTATTCTTTTTATCAAAATATATTGCTACAATATCTTTTGCAAAAACTGTCTTGTCCTCTCTTGCTTTGGATTTGTGAAAATCTCTTCAGGCAGACCTTCCTCAACAATCTTCCCCCTGTCCATAAACACAACCCTGTCTGCAACCTCTCTCGCAAATCCCATCTCATGAGTTACAACAAGCATTGTCATACCTTCCCTTGCCAGCTCTTTCATAACGTTTAAAACCTCACCCACAAGTTCAGGGTCAAGCGCAGATGTCGGTTCATCAAACAGCATTACTTTAGGTTTCATAGCCAAAGCTCTGGCAATTGCAACTCTTTGCTGCTGTCCACCAGATAGCTGTGCAGGGTATGAATTTGCCTTGTCCTTGAGCCCTACCTTCTCAAGAAGATTCATTCCAAGCTCGATTGCCTCTTCCTTTTTCATTTTATTCACAACAACAGGTCCTACTATCACATTCTCAAGTGCAGTCATGTGAGGAAAAAGATTAAACCTTTGAAATACCATACCTATTTGTGAACAAAATCTTGCTATCTCTTTTGAACTGTGTTTTTTATGCTTTTCGTGAAATCCTTTGTCTTCAATGACAAACCCGTCTATCTCAATATACCCTGAATTGATTCTTTCTAAATGGTTAAGACAGCGCAAGAAAGTGCTTTTCCCAGATCCAGAAGGACCTATTATAACCACAACTTCTCCTCTGTTTACCTCCAAGGACACCTTGTCCAACACGAGATTGTGCCCGAAATATTTAACAATGTCTTTTGCAATTATTATTTTTCTATTATTCCTACCATTACCGTTGTTCATACCTTCCCAGCCTCTTTTCAAGCCAATTGAATATTGTAGAAAAAACCGTTGTAAGAGCCAAATATATCACAAGCGCAGCTATATAAATCTCTGCATCCCTACCTGTTGCAGACGCTTTTAATTGTGCAGCGCGCATAAGCTCAACCATTCCTATTGTTGATACAAGTGAAGAGTCTTTCAAAAGCGCAATAAACTCATTGCCAATTGGTGGTATTAATCTTTTGTATGTTTGAGGAACAATTACATATCTCATGGTCTGAAGGTATGTCATTCCAAGAGCCTTTGCTGCTTCGTACTGCCCTTTGTCAATTGACAGAATTGCTGCCCTTATTATTTCTGCCGTGTACGCACCTGAGTTAATTATAAGTGCAATTGCACCTGCCAAAAATGCTGGCAGTGTCAGAGCAGGTATAATTTTGGGAAGACCATAGTAAATAAAGAATATCTGCAAAAGCAGTGGTGTTCCTCTAAAAAGCCATACATAAAAGCTTCCAATATAATTCAAAACCTTTATTTTTGAAATTCTAAAAAGAGCTGCAACAAGTCCAAACACCAGCCCGATTGTAACTGCAATCGCTGTAAGTTCAATCGTAACAACGCTTGCTTTCAAAAGAACAGGAAAATATTTTATTATGACTATTTCTGTCAATTCATGCCACCTCTATTTACTTTGTAATGTCTTCACCAAACCATTTTTCAGATATTTTCGCAATAGTCCCGTCCTTCTTTAACTGGTCTAAAATCTTTTGAATTTCATTGTACAGGTCCTTGTCCTCTTTTCTGAGAGCTATTCCCACAGGCTCTCTTTCGAGCTGAGCAGGTGCTATATCAAACTTTTCAGGATTTTGTTTTTTATAGTAGTAAGCAACAACACTGTCAATCACAACTGCTTTTATTCTTCCAATGTCAAGGTCGTTAAAAGCATCAGTTATCCTTTCATATCGTGTAACATCCTTTTCATAGTTTATAAACTTCATCTTTTGAACAGCACTGTCACCTGTTGTGTTTGCCTGAACACCTATCTTAATCCCTTTTAAATCTTCAAAGCTTTTGATTGAGCTGTCACCCTTTTTTACAGCAATAACTTGACGAATGTAAAGGTATGGCCCTGCTAAATTGAAAGCTTTTTTCCTCTCATCTGTGATACTAAAGCACGAAATAATAGCATCAAACTTTTTGGACTTTAAAGCACTCTGGATTCCACTCCAGTCAACAGCAACAATCTTTAGCTTTGCACCAAGCTTTTTAGCTATTTCGTTTGCTAAGTCCACATCAAACCCCACTGTGTTGTTGTTATCATCAGTAAACTCCATTGGCGGAAATGTGTTATCCATGCCAACTACAAACTCTTTTGTCTTTTTTATCTTTTCTAAGGTTGTCATGTTTTGGTCATTTAAAGTACATCCGCTTAAAAATGGGATAATAAGTACTATTAGTAAAACCAACACTATGGCCTTCTTATACATTATAAATATCCCCTTCCGTTGATTTAATTTATAAATATACCTTAATAATTATACACCCATTTTGAATTTTATCAATATCGAAATTAAGTAAAACTGCTGTTACTATTTAAATACTGTCTTGCTCAAAATATATGCAGTCCATTCTCTTGTTGCAAAGCTATTTAATCTTAAGCCTTTTATTTCGTCTGCATTTATAAGTTGATTGTCCACAAAAGCATTTATATACTGATTTGCCCACGATTTATAATCATTTTTTGAGGTAGATTTAAGCTTAAGATACCTTGCCAAAATTGCAAATGCCTGCTCGTAAGTTACCCCATCGTTCGGCTTGAAAACAAGCCTATTTTGTTTATCTTTTACCCCTGTGATAATTCCCATCTTATAAAGGGTTTCTATTTCAGATTTTGCCCAGCAGTTTTGAATGTCTGAAAAAGAATACTTTTTGATGTTGTTTTCTATTTTTATATTAAACACATTTATAAAAAGCTTTACAAACTCCTGACGGGTAACAATATTTTTCGGTCTGAAAGTACCATCTTTATACCCATCAATCTTTCCCATGCTTGCAAGAAATAGAATATGGTCTTTGTACGGTGAATTTTTAATGTCACTAAATAGCAAAGAACCATCTGAAGGCATAAGAATTACTCTAACTGGCAGGATAAACATACTCTGTGGAACCAAAACCGAATTTGATTCAGACGAAAAAGTTTTCTTGTCAGAAAAATAAACTGTCAGTTGTCTGTCTGAATCTCTTGTAAATCCCTTTACATAGTAGGTCTTGTTAGTCTTTGAATATAGCACAACTTGCATATTGTTCGTTCCATTAACGTAGTATTCAACCTTGCAAAACACATCTGCTGCAAACACTTTTTGTTGCCATAAAATGACCGCTGCTAAAATCAAGCAAATAAAAGCTTTTCGAAAACCTTTCATCTTGTTCTGCTCACCTTCTTACCCACAAAATTTATTTCATATATTCGAAACAACATGATAGAAGAATGCTAAAACATATTCTCTTGTTGCTGTCTCTTTGGGATTGAACGTAACATAGTCAAAAAGCCAACCCATCTTGTATGCTTTTTTCAACGACAACAAGTATCTGTCATCAGCAGAAAGCTTTGTCCATGCAACATCGTCTGCTGAGATTTCATTGCCAGTGTAAATCTCATAAAACTTTACCATCATATCTACAGCGGCTTCTTTTGTGAGAATAGAATTGTCCTGGGTATTTTCAATTAGCCCTGCTTTGTATGCTTTTCTAACATAATCTTCAATTATTTCAAACCTGTAGAGTCTTTTCTTCTCTGCAAAATATACCAAAAATGAGGCAAGCTCCTGTTTTGACACACTGTTCTTTATTCCTATTGTATCGCTTGTATCATCGCTGGCAATAGTCTTAAAAAGATAGTAAAGCTTTGTTGCATAGCTACTTGAAATTATATCTTTGTAAAAGCTTTTTCTTACAATCACAATTGCCTGAGGTGTTTGCAAATTAAAAGTTACACTTTTGTTGTCTCTTGTAAACACGGAGCTTTCTGGCTCTTTCCATGAAAGAGAGATCAAATCAAAAACATATGGTATCGCAGCAGACCACGGTTCCCTGTTTATGAGCGAAATTTTAATTGGCATTGAAAAATATGATATTCCTATTTGTTTTGTTGAGCTTGCAGCTGTGTACCTTATATCATAAATTTCAGAAATAGCGTCTTTCACAGCGTATTTATCCGTAGCCTTGAAAAATGTCAGCTCAGTATAGATACTTGAAGGCGACACGCCAGATACCATCAAACTATTTATAGTATCGCTATTTAGCGCAGCAAAATTGAACAGTGAAGATGCTCCATCTAATGTAACAATACAATCTTTATTGAGTTTAACAAGTGCTTTTAAAACATCGTATCTCACTTTTATTATGAATTGATAAATAGATTGGCTTGTTCTTTTTGTAAAGTCAATTAACACAGGCTTTGAATCCAAAGACTCATTGACATATCTATAGGTAATCTCTATTATCATCTTGCCACTTGCAGGGTCTTCTACTATTATAAACGGCTGAGTTGTGTCTTGCACACTATCAAACACACCTGTGTACTCGCTTATATCCTTTTTGGTAACAAAAGAGATAATTTCTGTCGACTGTGATAATTGACCATCTGAAGCCAAAGCAAAAAGTCTTGCCCAGTACCTTGTGTTGGGTTTTAAACCACTCACTTTATACTCCATTGCATCTGTGTCGGTTGTGTACTTCTGAGAGCTTGAAAATGAAATATTGTCAGCTATCTCTATGACATATTTTCTCCCTGTCTCAGCAATCTCCCAAACAAAAATTGCGTAGTCTTTCCCATAGTCTTTTATACCAAAAGCTACTGGAGTTTTCGGTGGAGGAACCTTTTGTGTTCTGCCAAAAACAGGACTGCTAAACTCTGAATACACTTTCTGATTGTCTTTGATTATGTATGCCCTTACTCTAAAATAGTAGAATGTATCAGGCTTTAAGTTTTGAACTGTGAAATAACAAAGTCCAGTGGTATAATCAACCTCTTTTATAGATGGTTTAAAACTGTCAGATGCAATCTGCCATGCATTTGCATTTTTGATATCTTCTGATACCTGAATTTCAAAATACATATTCTCAATGTAGCTCCATGAAAGCAGGGCAGAGTTATACGTTGTTGTCACGACGCTCAAGTTTTCAACAACTGGAACGGTAGAAGGCAGCGGTATTTCATACTTTATTAGCGTTGTCGCCATTACAATATTGGATGGTAGTGAATAATAAACGTTACTGTCAATCTTTCTCATCGATCTCACAAAAAATACATACCTTGTATTTGGTAAGAGATTACTTACCCTGAAAACTATAATGCCTGATTGGTCTATCTGATAGTCAGAAAGTATTACCTTTTGAAAACTTGCTATGTCAAGATTTTCTGGATTCATTATGTCCATTCCATCTTGGTACACTGCAAAATTAACCTCATAGAAAATGCTCCTGTCGACTGTCGGTGGCTGAACACCAGCTATAGTTATAGGTTGCCATGACAAAATTACAGAATTGTAAGTCGTGTAAACAACAGATAAAAGAGTTGGTGTTGTTGGTGGCGTTATATCCCCAGATAGAGTATAAGATATTGTCACAGTAGGGGTTGATTCTTTGTAGATATATGTTCCCTGTTCATAATCGTAGAACTTCTTTTTTACAACAACTTTTAAAACATAAACGGTATTTTTTTCAAGACCTGTAATGTCAAACCTGTAAAATCCTGTTGGGAGATTGTTCTCGTCCTTTTCCTCATCAGAACTTTTCATTTGATAATTGGATACAAAAGAAGTAAAGTCAGCATTGCTATCCGAATATTTTTTGTAATAAAAATCATACACAACATCTTTGTCTGTTGGTATTTTGAATCGCAAAGAGATTGTATCTTGAGACTTAGGTAAAGCTACCAAATTTTCTGCTGCAGGTGGTGCAAAAGGCAGTGTATATGGATGAACATACAAATCTCTTGACCTAATAGACACTTTCCTACCAAAACTGTCAAAAACATCAACCTGTATTCTGAAAAACACATCGTCTGTTATGCTCACAACAGCAAAAAACTCATTAGCTGAAACTGTACCAATCAGAGTGGGTATCTGGTCTTTACTACCTTTGTAAATCTCATACTCGTTTTCAGCAATTGATACCTTTGCCCATCTGAGCCACACAACATTGTCAGCAATTCTCTGAGCCTCTGCCTGAATATATGTTGCAGCTTCACCAATTAGCTTTATATTAGGCGGTGTATATGTCTGCGGGTCACGCCAGATTACCTCTTGTGGCAAATTTCTTGGCAAAACCTTTACATAGTAAAGACTGCTTGGTGAAAGCCCTGCTGCTGTGTATTTAAGTTTCCTACCTGGTAGAATTTCTACCCTTCCACCTGGTTTTTGGCTCTGGAGTAAAGTTATCCTGTCACCATCAATTTGATACTTAATTGGAGTTGTAAAGCTTATATCCTTTGATACATATATGTCATAATCTATTCTCTTGCCAGAATAGTAAACATCGTCCCAGACTATATCAATGGCATCTTCAGTGTTTGTATAACATTCAACAAAGATAGGTGTTAAAAACACAATCGTATTCGAATACGAAGAGTAATAAACAACACTTCCTGTCTGTTCCTGTAAAACTCTTACGCTTCTTACCTTGGCATAAAAAATTGTTCCGCTTGGAATCTTTTGCCCGTTTGGCAGACTTTGAACTTTATATGTATAGCTCCCGTTTGAAACTGTGAGGTTTGGGTCGTTTTTATATATTGTATATCCATAAGGAAATCTTGTAGGGTTATCGCCAAGATATAGCTCAAAGTAGTCAAAGTCAGAATAACTGTATTGCCAAGAAAAATAAAGTGTTATAGTTCCATCTTGACCTACTTCTATTCGAGGAAGACTATTTACAATTGCTATATTCAAACCTTGAGGCGAAGGAAGAATAATTGTCGGTTGTGCTCTTAGATTTTGAAGAAATAAAATGTTTAAAAATAAAAACAAAACAAAAACAACAAATACTTTTCTTCTAAAATTTTTCATTTTACCTCTCACCCATTTTCTAATATTTTAAAATTTTTTCAAGATTAACTATATAGTGAACAAACTCATCAATCTTTATAGTTTCATAGGGGTTTAAATCATTGTCTACAACTCCGAGTGACATCATGCTAAGGATAGACTTTCTGTACCTTCCATCGGGAGTAAAGGTAGTTGACTTTGTAATAAGAACATTGTCAATCGAAGATAATGTCTTTTGTTCATACACTCTTGCCAAAATATATATTGCCTCTTGCCTTGTCAGATTCCCACTTCTGACCTTTTCAGCATCAATACCAAATACTTTTGTTATAATTTCGGATGCATAATCCTGAGAAAGACTTTTATTAAAGTTACTGTAAAGCTCATTTAAGTTGTATTTTTGAGAAACATACGCTATATCGTCTTTGTACTTGCTAAGATTGTAACTTGACACAGTCTGAGTTTTCAGCACTCCAAATGTGCCAGGTCTTTCAACATTAAATGTTATACTGTTTGAAAGACTGTCGATTGAAAAACTGGTTACAAAGCTGCTATTCGAAAAATCATATACATTTCTTGTTTGGTTTGCCTGACCAGCCAAGCTTGAAAGCTTCAATGTAATATTCACAGGTTTTGCAAAGCTTGACACAGCCAGTTCATCATTTAAATAATACCTGGACGTTACCTTCAATGTTATAACATCAGAATCAATATCATAACCATATGAAGGTGGCAAAACAGAAGCTGAGGAAAGTTCTATTAATATCATCACCAATCCTTTGTCAATTCCATATCTTTTTGAAATACTCTCTACCTCAGAAACATTCAAAGCACCCGGTGGAAGTTTTAACATACTACTTTTGTATTTCAAAACAAAACTTTTCTGTAACTTCTCAAGGGCATCTGCTACCCTGTATGAGAACAAAACCTGCCCTTTAGCAGAAGAGTAAAGAGCTTTTGTAAAGTCTATTACAAACTCGTTCGAATTTGTACGCTGTATCTCATCCAAAGCATTCTGGTCATTGATGTAAAGATAATATTTATCTGAGCTATTTTCAAGTATGATAGCAACCTGTTTCTGATTCTGAATATCCCTTATTCTGTTTTGTTCTTCTTCTTTGAGCTTTTGCTGCTGATTTTCAAAATCGCTCTGGTTAAAAACTGTTCGCGCTAAAACCTCTGCAAAAATAGAAACCTTTCCAGTCGGAATATGAAAGCTTCTTACCCTGACGTAATATAGGGTATTTGAACTTAAATTTCCAATGTAATATTTATACACAGCAACTTTTGACGATGCTACAGAAACAGGCGAAATTGAGCCAGAATATACCAAGGTATACACAGTGCTATTTTCTTGCCTTACAAAAATCTGATAACCGTAATTTGGATTGCCGTTCCACTGGATTGTAAGTCCGTGTCCACTTGAATCTCTTGATATTACTGTCAAATTCTCGGGCTTTTCAATTGAAGAAGTTGTTACTGCAATGCTTCCCCAAAGCGATTCTCTGTCATTTTCTATAGCTTTTATGGAAAAATAATATAGTGTGTTTGGAGCAAGGTTCTTAAATGTCACAGGAGATGTAACATCAATATATATCTTTGCGCCAACAGGAGAGTTCTGTGAATATACATCATACACAACCTGTTCTACTATAAAAGCTGAATCAGATACTTGCTTATAGATTTCAACCTTTTGTCTGAGTATTTTAACAAAATAATCCTTCACCTCATCTAAACTGAGGTTATTGCTATCTAAAGCTTTTGAAGTTTGCAAAATGACATATGACTGACCTGGTTTTGTATCCCATCTGAGCTTAACAGAAGTTTGTGTTACTGCATCATCCTCTGGGGCAATCATGAAATTTTTAGGTATCTCAGGCTGGGAGACGATAGGTGGTACTGGCACAGGTTTTGTTAAAGCAACATATGCTCTGCTAAATTCTGAAAGATAGTCTTTGTCAATATAAACTCTTACTTTGAATCTAATATAATAAGGAGTATTACTTTTAAGGTCTGATATATCAATATAATTCGAAATACTTCCTGATGGAAGTTCAAAGTAAATTTTAACATTATTTTCATTCCAAGAAGACTCACAAACGTATACCTGATAGTACACCTTTTCAGAAACTGTCAAGTTTCCAGAAAAGTAAGCTGATTGCGATACATAATCAATTGTGGCTTGATGAATCTTTGAAATCAAATCGTCCTGATACACGTAAATCCTTATACCTGTCTCAGAAGACACAATTTGTCTAACAAAATTGTTATCTACAGGCGGCACGTTTAAAACGGCAACAGGTTTTGTTGTCCCAACAAATACAAGCGAAAAGTCAGACTTTTTCTGGTTAACAGTATTTATTACTCTAATCTTGAAATAATAAACTGTGTTCGGTAGAAGATTTGATACTTTATATCTATACCTTGTTCCATCTAAAATTAAATCACTCGGTAAAAAACCATCTTTGTTTGGATCATACGAAGTAGTACTATAAACAAGTTTGTATACAGTAGGATTTCCGCTTGAGTCAAGAACATCTTTATATTCTGTTGAAAGCCAAATTTGATAAACATAACTTGAGTCGTCTGAAACAGGCTTGTCAAACGAAACCTCTATTTCTGTCTGTGAGATAGTTTCAGCTCTACAGTTTTTAGGTGTTGGTGGAATATCACCAAGTTCTGTCACAGAAACCTTTATAAGTGCTGAAGGAATTCTGGTACCATCTGCAAAAATAGCTTCTACTCTTATGTAATAGTACTTTGTCGTCATAGAAAGGCCGGGAATGTATGCTTCGTTCTGGTTATATGAGGTTGTTGCAAAGATGTTTTGTGGTGGTAGATTATCTCTTGGAAGTTCATTCGCGCTTGTTGCGTAATAAGCTCTATATTTTATCTCATCCTGTTTGTAGTTTCCAGGGTCAACACCACGCCATTGTACTCTTACTAAAGCTAAAGTCTTTCCGTCTTTCTCAATCTCACCTATCTTTGCAGCACTGACCTGTATAAGCGTTGGACAAGCAATGTTTGAAAGAGGCTTGTAAATCACTTTTGTACTATCCATTTTCGGGTTCATAATAATGTAATACATCGTACCTGGCACAAGCTCAAATGTGTCAATTCCATCATATTTGTCATAAACAGTCATGCTTACTGTTTGGTTGATTTCCTGCGCAAACTGCTGAATACCGTCTTTATAAAGTTTTACAGGTATTGTAATATTGTTTTCCTTTTGATACTTGTAAATCTCATTTGTACTACTATCCACATAATACTGGTTAGCATCTGATGCTGTTTGGCTTTTTCCTACAAAAACGTTGTAGCCCCTAAAACCTATGTCTGATTGAAAATCATCTGATACGTTTATTTTGTTAAAAGTTATTAATAACTTGGGATGTTCTCCACCAGAACCAAGTGGAATATCCTCTTCTTTTTCTGGGTCTGGTTCTGGCTGAGCATAAAGCTTAAATTCTGTTATGGCATAAATTGACTGAGATGTTATTATCTGCTCATCTTCGTTTTTGGCAACTACAGTTATTTTATATACTGTGGCACTTTTGAGTCCTGTTACATTGCAGTATGTATTCTGGGTTACCGTTTGAAAATCTATTTGAGAATTTGAAGATGCTGCGTAGACTTCATATAAGATTGCATCTTCAATGGGATTCCATGTTATAGAAATGGAATTTCTTGTTATTTTATAAACTCCACTATTGTCTCTTTGTACAGTTATATTTAAAGAGGTTGAAAGAGTTTGTGAAAATGTCTTAAAGTTTAAGTTGGAAAGTAAAAATGAAATCATAATTAAAATTGAAGTTACTCTTTTTATGTTTTCAAACATTTTTTATCCCACCTTAAAACACGCTTAAAATTTGTGTTTTTCAAAGATATAATCGGCATTAAAGCGCTATTTTTAAACACATTTCTTACACAAACATATCGCTACCATAAAATTCCTCAGGTTTCATACTGCTTTCCCCAAAATAAAATAAAAGTGCTTTTTTTATTCTTTTTGAAGCATTTCCATCCCCGTAAGGGTTCACAGCTTTTGCCATCTTAAGATACTCTTCTTTATTTGTTAAAAGTTTTGTAACAATCTGAACTATCTTATCTTTCTGGGTCCCTGCAATTACAACTGTTCTTGCTAAAACAGCTTCTGGTCTTTCTGTTGTGTCACGCAGAACAACTACGGGTTTGCCCAAAGACGGTGCTTCTTCCTGAAGCCCACCAGAGTCTGTTAAAACCAAATAGCTTCTTGCAATGAGGTTGTGCATATCATCAACGTCAATTGGATTTATCAGTTTTATTCTTGGATGGTTTTTTAAAATCCTGTACGCAACATTCTTGACATTCGGATTTAGATGTACAGGGTATACAAAAACCACATCGTCAAACTCATTTGCAATTTTCAGCACAGCTTCAAATATATTCTCAAGTGGTTTTCCAAAATTTTCTCTCCTGTGAGCAGTGAGAAGAATTATCTTTTTTGAAAAATCTATATTGTTTAGACTTTCTTCTTTGAACACATAGTCTTCTTTCACAGTAAATTTAAGTGTATCAATCACAGTGTTACCTGTCACAAAGATGGTTTCTTCTTTTACCCCTTCTGACATCAAATTTAACTTTGCCCTTTTTGTGGGTGCAAAATGAAGGTCACACAGCGCTGCCGTGAGCTTTCTGTTCATCTCTTCTGGAAAAGGTGAATATTTGTTGTATGTTCTTAAACCCGCCTCAACATGTCCTACTTTTGTTTTAAAATAAAAACTTGCAAGAGCTGCTGCAAATGTGGTTGTGGTATCTCCATGCACAAGGACAATGTCTGGTCTTTCTTTCTCTAAAACCTTTTCAAATCTCAAAAGTACGTCAGATGTTATAGAAAATAAACTTTGGTTATGTTTCATTATATCAAGGTCATAATCAGGCTTTATATCAAAAATCTCTAACACTTGGTCAAGCATCTGTCTGTGCTGTGCTGTGACACATACTTTGACATCAAAATTAGAATCTTTCTGTAATTCCTTCACAAGTGGCGCCATCTTTATTGCCTCAGGTCTTGTTCCAAATACAATGAGTGTCTTTATCATTTAAAAGCCCATCCTCTCTTGTAGTTTTCATATGCCTTCCAAGTCAAAATCAGGCGTGTATTTGTCTGTTGCTGCTTCTTTATCCTGAATGTACCCATAGTCAAGACCATTTTCGAGCACAAAGTTTACAACTTTCTGATATTCTCTTCTTGTAATCCTTCTTGAAATTTCTTTGAATTCCTTCGATCTGTACATAGGATAATACTGGCTCATAAGGCTCAGCATAACCCTGCCTTTTAAGTTGTCTCTTATCCAGCTTAAAATCTTTATAGAATCATTTGTGTGCATTGGAAGTACCAAATGGCGAATTATAACACCTTTTTTCATTATACCATTTTCTATTACAACATCTCCAACAAGTTCAAACATTTTTAATATTGACTTTGATGCAAATTCAAAATACCGAGGAGCATTGGAATACTTTTTTGCAATCTCATCATCAAAATATTTAAAGTCTGGCAAGAATATGTCCACATATCCTCTCAAAAGTTCTATGGTTTCTGGTTTTTCATATGAAGATGTGTTGTACACAATGGGAATTCTAAGACCCTTTCCCCTTGCAATGTCAATTGCCTCAACTATATATGGAACATAAATGGTTGGCGTCACAAGGTTTATATTGTGAGCACCTTTTGACTGAAGGTTCAAAAAGATAGTAGCAAGTTTATTTACATCTATAAACACTCCAAACCTCATTTGACTTATTTCATAATTTTGGCAAAACACGCATCCCATATTGCACCCAGAAAAAAATACCGTGCCAGACCCATTTTCACCCGAGATACATGGCTCTTCCCAGAAATGCAAAAAGGCTTTGGCAACCTTTATACCACCTGCAATTTTGCAAAAACCAGTCTCGCCCTCAATTCGATTTACCCTGCACTCCCGCGGACATATGCTGCAGCTTTTTAAAAGCTGTTGGGAAAGCAAAAAGCCCCTCCCCCTTTTCAAACATCAATATTCAGTATCCTTGAAATGTAGAGTTTTATGTCAGCAGGATTAAAAACCCTTTCAATCCTGTCGCCTTCATACACAAACTTTGATACAGCTTTTGCACCACATGCATAGATATTGTGCTTTTCCTGTATTATCATCACATTGTAAAGCCCTTCAAACCCTCTTTTGCAGTATCCAACATTCTCAAAGTTCCCTATCATATTTTTCTGCCTGTACATGTAGTATGGAATGTAGCCGTGCTCCTCCAAGATATCTTGTGTCCAATCAAGAAGGCTATTTACAGTCTCCTCATCCATAAACTCATATTCATTCCATTTGAATCTCAAAAGGCTTGCCCTTTTTACAGAAAGTGTGTGAACGGTAATTGAAGCAGGAAAAAGCTTTAAAACATCTTCAATTGTTTTTTTATAATCATTCTCACCCTCACCAGGAAGCCCTAGTATCACATCACTGTTTATATTTTTAAAGCCATATTCGTAAGCTTGCGCAAATGCTCTTTTTATGTCCTCAAACGTGTGGTTTCTACCTATTATCTTTAAAGTATTGTCGTTCGAAGTTTGAGGATTTATACAAAGCCTGACATTCAAATCTTGGTTAATCTCTGCTAGATATTGCAAAAGCTTTTCGTCAATTGTATCAGGTCTTCCTGCTTCAAATGTGATCTCTCGAATATAGTCTTTTTCAAGATTCTCAAATAGATTTGTGAAAATCTTTTTTATATTCTCAATCCCCAACACTGCAGGACTTCCACCGCCAAAATAGACTGCAACAATTCTGTTCTTATTTTCATCTATTTTCTGATATGTCTTTTCAAGTTCACAAATGAGACTATCTGTATACATTCCTAATAAACTTTTTACCTGCCTTGTCATCTCATGACATGAAAAAGAACAGTAAAGACACCTAGTTGGGCATATTGGAATACCTATGTACAAACAAGCCGAAGAAGGCTCAAGTTTACTTAAAATGCTCATCTCATTCTTTGCAACCTTTAAAAGAAGTTTTGATTTCTTATCAGAAATATAATATTCTTCTTGCATGAACTTGTATATTTCTTCCTCTTTCAGACTCTGATCCAACAGAGGGTACACAATCTTCGTAGGTCTTATTCCTGTTAAAATCCCCCAGGGAAGCTCTTTTTTTGTTTCTTGCTTTAAAAGATCATAAAGGTTTTTACCAAATATCCTTTTTGACTCGTGCTCATCACTAACTAACACAAAATCTTTTTGAATGGTTTTATCCTGCGTTTGGAGTTTTAAAAATACTTTCATTTCTTCAAAATACGCCTCAAAATGAATGTCTCCGCCATGACCAAACTTTACCTGCGCACCGGGATAAAATGCCCTTATTATATGCTGAAAATCATACAAAAACCTTTGGCTGTTAGAAAAATATGTTATTTTCAAATTGTGCTCTACCCCTTTTTGTAAAAAATGATTTTTCGCACAATATTCGCACAATAAAAATAAAAAACTTATAGCATTATTTTGTGCTATAAGTCAGCAATGTATTTATTAAAAGTTTTTAAGCTCATCACCAATGGTAGTTGGCACACCGTGCCCTGGATACACTTTTGTTATTCTAGGAAGCACCAAAAGTTTTCCCTTTATAGACTCAAATATCTGATTTTCATCTCCAAGCGGAAGGTCACACCTGCCAAAAGAGTCCTTAAACAACGTGTCGCCCGAAAACAAGATGTTATCATACAAAAAACAACTCGAACCAGGTGTGTGCCCAGGGGTATGTAAAACTTTTAATGAAAAATCAGCAAATTCAAATACATCTCCGTCTTCAAAGTACCCATCACAGTTTATCTTTATTTCTGAACCAATCAGATACGAAAGGTTGTATGCTGGATTTGACAATATCTCTTTTTCAGCACTGTGCGCATAAATTGGCAGTTTAAACCTCTGTTTTAGATAAGAGCAACCTAAAAAATGGTCAAAATGTCCGTGCGTCAAAAATATGGCTTTGGGAATAAGGTCATTTTCAACAATAATGCTCTCAATTTTTGTTGCATCATCTCCCGGGTCAATAATGACAACCTCTTTTTTCCCAAACACATAACAATTTGTTACAACATCCCCAACTTCAATACATTTTAAAAACATCAAGTTCTTTACCCCCTCTACTTTCTAGAAAAAACCTTCTCAGAAAACCTTCTTGCTGTCAAGCAAAACTGTTACAGGTCCGTCATTTAAAATAGCTACCTCCATGTGCGCTTGAAAAACTCCACACTCAACCTTTTTAACCTTCTCCTTAAGCCTTTCAACTAAGTAGTTGTACAGCCTTTCTGCCTTTTCCTTTTCTGCTGCAAACATAAAGTTTGGCCTTCTTCCTTTCCTTGCATCGCCCATCACTGTAAAGTTTGAGATAACCAAAACTTCACCACCCACGTCCATCAAAGAAAGATTGAACTTTGAGTTCTCATCCTCAAATATTCTAAGGTTTACAATCTTTTCACAAAGATAATCAGCATCCTCCTCTGTATCATCCTGAGCAATCCCAACAAGCAAACAAAGACCTTTTTGGATTCTTCCAACCTCTTTGCCTTCAACTACAACAAAAGCTTCTTTAACTCTTTGCACAACAGCTCTCAAATTCTTTAGCCTCCTTTTACTCGCTGCACCTCAAATACACTGTCAATCTTTCTCAGCTTTCTTATAATCTTCTCGAGCTGCTCTGTGGAACTTATTTCAACAGTAAGATTGATATTGGCAATCCTGTCTCGCGTGGTCCTTCCCTGTATAGCCTTCACTGAAATCTTATTCTCACCAAGCAAGTTTGTTATGTCCATCAGTATTCCTGTCCTATCGTTTGCAAGAACGTTGATTGTAGCGTCAAACTTTGCATCTTTTGTCACATTCCATTCAGCCTCAACAATCCTCTCTGGCTCTTTTAAATACTGTTCAACATTTGGACAATCACGCCTGTGGATTGAAACACCTCTTCCCCTCGTGATGTATCCTATCACCTCATCGCCAGGTACCGGGTTACAACATTTTGCAAATCTAACAAGAACATTTTCAACACCTTTTACAAGTATTCCGTTACTCGATGAAGCCCTCGCAGGTTTTGGCTTTTCGATCTGAAATTCTTTTTGTTCATCTTCTTTGATATATTTCTTTATCTCATCTTTTATTCTCAGTGCTATTTTAGTAGCTGTGATGCCACCATACCCAAGTGCAGCAAACATGTCTTCAGGAGTTCTGTAGCCATATCTTTGCGAAACTGTCTGCAGCACATCCTCTTTTAGAGCAAATTGTAAAGGTAGATTTAGCTTTTTGAGCTCCTTTTCCAATATGTCTTTGCCTTTTTGAATATTTTCTTCTTTTTTTTCTTTTTTAAACCATGCGTTTATCTTGCTCTTTGCTTGAGGACTCTTGACAATCTTGAGCCAGTCCTGGCTTGGACCATGGACGTTTGGTGATGTAATAATCTCGACAATATCACCATTTTTGAGCTCATAATCAATGGGAACAAGCTTGCCGTTTACTTTTGCGCCTGCCATCTTGTTGCCTATCTCACTGTGAATTGCATATGCAAAGTCTATCGGTGTTGAACCCTGTGGTAAGCTTATAACATCACCTTTCGGAGTAAATACAAACACTTCATCAGAAAACAGATTTATCTTCAAAGATTCCATAAACTCTTTTGCGTCTTTGAGCTCTTTCTGCCACTCGAGAAGTTCTCTGAGCCAAGCAAACTTCTCATCCTCATCAGTGGATTTTATTCTTCCCTCTTTGTACTTCCAGTGCGCAGCAATACCATACTCGGCAGTCTTGTGCATATCAAACGTTCTTATCTGCACCTCAAATGGTTCACCTTCAGGTCCTATCACAGTTGTATGAAGTGACTGGTACATGTTCGGTTTTGGCATCGCAATGTAGTCTTTGAACCTGCCCGGCATGGGCTTGAATAGTGTGTGGATAATTCCAAGTACACCATAACAATCTTTTACTGAATTTACAATGATCCTGATAGCAAAAAGGTCATAAATCTCTTCTAAAGTTTTTCCCTGCTCTTTCATTTTACGATAGATGCTGTAAAAATGTTTTGGTCTTCCGTCTATCTGGCCAACCTCAATATTTGCTTCTTTGAGTTTTTCTGAGATAAGCGAAATAATTTTCTTTATATACTCTTCTCTTTCTACCCTCTTTTTTGCAATTTTTTCAACAAGATCATAATAGCCTTCAGGGTCAAGATAGCGCAAGGACAAATCTTCCAGTTCCCACTTTATTTTTGAAATTCCAAGTCTGTGGGCAAGCGGAGCATATATGTCAATTGTTTCCTGAGCTTTTTGTCTCTGTTTTTCAGGAGGAAGGTACTTTAAGGTTCGCATATTGTGAAGTCTGTCTGCAAGTTTTATCAAGATGACCCTTATATCCTTTGCCATTGCAATAAGCATCTTGCGATAGTTTTCTGCTTGTCTTTCAAGTTTACTTGTAAATTCAAGTTTACCAAGTTTTGTAACACCATCTACAAGCTCGGCTACCTCTTTCCCAAACTCACTTTCTACATCTTCTAAAGATGCAGAAGTATCCTCCACAACATCATGTAACAGTCCAGCAACAATTGATGCAATGTCAAGCTCTAAATCTGCTAAAATTAGTGCAACCTCAAGAGGATGTACTATATACGGTTCGCCAGAGTTTCTTGACTGTCCATCATGATGCTTTTGTGCAAATTCAAATGCTTTTTTTATAAGATTAATATCTTCCTCTGATGCGTACTTTTTTACCCTTTCTATCAACTCATTTAACTTATCACCCAAATCCAATTTCACCTCGATGGACCTCTTTTAGGTCCACTTTTTTATATCAAAGAAGATTCAAACTGGACAACAGACCTGACATCATACCCTTTTAAATTCTCTCTCCCATTGAGGTATGTGAGTTCAACAAGGTATGCAATACCCACAACTTCACCACCAAGTTTCTCAACAAGCTTTATGTTTGAAAGTGTTGTACCTCCTGTTGCTAAAAGGTCATCGATTATTACAACCTTCTGACCAGGTTTTATTGCATCAATATGCATCTCAAGCACATCTTTCCCATACTCAAGCTCGTATTCAACAGACACTGTTTTATATGGAAGCTTTCCTTTCTTTCTGACAAGAACAAGACCTTTGTTAAGCACGTACGCAACAGGCGCCCCAAATATAAACCCTCTTGATTCAGGTCCCACAATGAGTTCAAAGTCAAGGTCTTTGACCAAACCTACTAGAGAGTCTATAGCGTATTTGAAAGCGTCTTTGTCCTGTAAAACTGTTGTTATATCAATAAAATCTATACCCTCTTTGGGAAAATTCAAAACATGTCTGAATTTTTCTTTAAGATTCATCAAATCTTCCTCCTATTACTTTGAGATTTTTTGATTACTACGTTATTAAGTATATCAAAAAAAACTGTATTTTTTAAATACTCTAAATATCAAAAAATAAAAAGCTCTTTCAGCAAGCTAACAAAAAGCTTTGCTAAAAGAGCTTTCTGAGGTACTGACTTAATACTGAATTTGAAGTCTAAATACTCCTAAAAATTCGTTTAAACCATGCTTCTTTGTAAAATTTCGTTTTCAAAATCTCATATATTTTAAGTCTAAGCTTTACAGGTATTTTGTCTACGCTCCCATAGCTTGTTGCAATCAAATATTCTTTTTTGGAAAGTGAACTTTTGAGCTCTTTTTTAGCCTCAGCTGGAAGTTCTAACTTTGTCTCATCTACTATGCAAAGCGGCGGAAATATAACACACCACCAGTTCTTTCCTTTCCCATCACCTATAAAAACTCTAACACAGTCATAAATACCAGATGGGAAAAGAAAATTATTGTAAACTCTGTTTGGGAATAAATCTCTTTGAATACTTACTTTTACATTATAGTTTTTCCCTTTTTCTTTAATAGCCTTCTCAATGTAATCTTCAATCTGAAACTTTTTATTACTGATTTCTTTTATAACTTCATATTTACTCTTTGAAAAATCAATATTTCTCGATAAAAATTCTATTACTTTATCCCGTACATAAATTTTTAGTTTCTGGTCTTCTTTTGAGTTACTATTTGCTAATATATGAAGTCTTAAAACTGATTTTGATAGACTTTTTTGTAAATTATCAATTTGTTCAAAATTTAAATATTCAAAAATTATCGTAAATATTATTATTGAAAAAATTAATGGCAATAAATAAGGTTTAGAAAAGAAATATCTTTTTATCATATATTCTTACCTCTCGTATTTTTATTTCTATTTTTAGCATTTACTCTAAAAACACTTTTTATACATAAAATTTAAAATGCCGTCCCACTTCTACGAATTCTCACATCTGGTATTACTTCTACTTTAATTTTCTTCAGTTCAGTATCCCAGCTTTTTTTTAGTTTTTCCCATTCTTTCGGTCTGTGTTTAGATATAAAGTCTCCTATTCCCAATACATCTGCATTGTACTTTACATTTAATATATAACATAGCTGTTGCGATCTTTGCTTTATTATTCTATTTAGCTCAGTTTGTATAAACCGTCTCATAGGATCATCCAACACTTTATAACCACTTTTGAAAACAAACTCGGTAACCTCACCTTCTATCCGCAAGTTGTATATAATCCTTAATCTATCTTTATCATCCTTTATTTTTTTTCTTACCTGTATTTCTGTTGTCACAAACGGAATATACGAAGATTTGTATTTTAAATCGTCAAAAAATGCATGTTGAGCCTTCCCCATCAGAAGTTTATAAACTTGAAGCTGCTTCTCATCTATCCAACCTACAAATTTAAAATTTTTAAATACAGCAGCACCGGCTATTTTCAATGTTTCAACTCCAGGCTCTACTCTTGATATAACTGCACAATTTGAATTTATAAAACTATTCACAACTTGGCCCAATGGAGTATCAATAACCCTACCATAAATTGAAGCATTTTTGGATATTTCAAAAAGATGAATACCAGTTACAGGTTGGACAAGTGGCATGGTGTTAAGTATGTCTCTTGCAGTTGTTTCAGAAACAAGTAAATATGTGTTCTGTGGAATATCACTTTCTCTGTTAAGTCCATCCAAAACTTCTCTTACAAGTCCAGAGTCTTTAGCAAGGTCCTTTCCAAAAACAACTACTTTTAAATATCCATAATATAGTCTTTTATTTATTTCTCTTTCAAGATAGTTTCTAATTCCAACAACATTGTTTGTAGGTCTTACAAATAAAAATCTCATTTGTTCATCTGACTTTGAATCTTTTCCTATAGTTCTGAGGTTTGGGAAAAGTACTGTCACTGCAAACTTGTATTGATTTTTACTGCTTGGAAGAGGAGGCTTTACTTTTCTTTTTGTTTGGGGATCAATGCCTTTCTGGTTTGTCTTTATATCTGGCTTTTTTTGTTCAGGAGAAAATTTTTGAGTTTTTCTATCAAGATTAATATATTCACTCGTTTCGTACTTCTTCAAATCACTTGGGTCATACTTGTCAACACCAAGTGCAAGAATGTAACCCCTGTCTTCTATCTCAACCCTATCCCAGCAGCCAGATAAATAAAGCATTGAAATTACTATTAAAACGCCTAATACTGCTTTTTTACTATGTTTCATATTTCTTCACCTTCTTTTTTATTGAGACAATAACCAGGGTTACCAAAGGTAATAATAATACAGTGAAAGATGCAAAAAAATAACTAAAATAATCCATAAATTTTTGTGTTTCTGATATATTTTGTGGTATTAATGATAAAATATAAATAAATGGTAACTGAATAAAAACAAAGAAATTATGTTCTTTTGTGTTAAAAATTCTTGCCAAAATCAATCCTGTAGTCATTAAAAATATAATCTCTGTGGTGTAAGTTGTAATCATCCATAGGGCAACAACAATGCTTTCAGGTCTTTCAATAACTATTTCTAAAACTGTTACATCTCTAAAAAGATTTAGTGTCGGCCATACCATGGTTTGTACTACTTTTGAGCCAAAATCAGCTGTCGCAAAAATTACTATAATCTCATATAACAAGATTGTAACAAGAAATCCAAAAAAAGCACTCTTGATTAGTTTATCCTTTCTTCTTACATATGGCATAAAAAATAAAAATACTTCAAAACCAAGAAAGCTAAAAATTGTCGTACCAATTCCTTTAATGAGTTTTGTAAAAGGAATGTTTAAAACAGGAAGAAGATTTGAAAAGTCAAGCTTTTGATACACAAAAAAGCTTAAAACAATAATTATCAGTACAATTCCTGGCATTAAAACTTCGCACATGCGTGCAATCACTTCTATTCCATATCTTGAAATATAAGCACAAGTAAAAAGAAATGTAATAATTAAAACTTCATTTGGTGTGAGTGTAAATAAAAATTCCTTAGCTGTCTCTGTAATTAGTCTTGCTTCAAAAGCAGAAAAGATTATAAAGTAAACTACATATACAAATGAAAAAACAACTCCAAGAATCTTTCCAAATGCCTTATCTAAAAGTTCAATTATAGTCACATCAGGATTTATCATAGTGACTCTAAATATTATAAGAAAAACTAAAAAAGATAATATCCCACCAAGCATCACAACAAACCAGCCATTTTGTTCTGATGCTTTTGCAACAGATGCAGGCATAAACATTATACCAATTCCTATCATAACAGATACCAACAGCACAAAACACTGAAAACTAGAAATTTTGTCATTGTCATTTATTATCATTTTTTATCCTCACCTGCCGATGCATAATCTAGACTTCTTTCATAAAGCATCCTTATTTTCTGCTGGGTTGAAGCAAATATGGGTCTTGCCCAGAGATATCTTGTCGGGAGTCTTACAATAGCGTCCTTGTAATCCATAATCTCAAATGAGACAAATGGTGACAAATATGGTACTCCAAAACTTTTTGTTTTTACTAAATTACCGATAATTATTAGACTTAACAGTATGAATCCATAAAGACCCAAAGCAGCACAGACAAGAATATAAACAAATTTAAAAAGCCTTAGGGAAATTGAAAAATTATATGCTGGGATAGCAAATGATGCAATTGCAGTTGTTGCAACAAGTATGACCATTATTGGCGAAATAATTCCTGCTTGCACAGCAGCCTGCCCTATTATAAGCCCGCCTACAATGCCTATTGTTTGTCCTATTGGTCCTGGAAGTCTCAAGCCTGCTTCTCTTAAAAGCTCAAGCATAAACTCTAAAAAAAGTGCCTCTAAAAATACTGGGATTGGCACACCCTCTCTTGTTGCTGCAATAAACAAACCTAAGTCAGGAGGTATCATACTTGGGGTAAATGAGGATATCGAGATATAAAACCCTTGTAAGGTCATGGCTAAAATTGCTGCAAAAATCCTTAAAATTCGTATAACCGTTGCAATATGCCACCTTTCATAGTAATCCTCTGAGTGTTGTATAAATGTGGTAAATGTTGCGGGAACAATAAGTGCTAAGTTTGTATTATCAGTTAAAATAACAATCCTTCCTTCATAAAGAGCAGCAACTGCTGTATCAACTCTTTCTGTATGTTGAATTGTTGGAAATAAGCAAAATATGTCGTCTTCTATAAATTGTTCTATCATGCCAGACTCCATTATTGCATCAATATCAATTCTTGATAGTCTTTGCTTTACCTCATTTAAAATGTCCTTGTCCACAATGTCATCTACATATATAAGATACACATCAGTTTTTGACCTTCTTCCCAGTTTTAAATTTTTTACTCTAAGCCTTGTGTCCCTTACTCTTCTTCGGATAAGAGCTGTTGAAAATCTCACAACCTCATTAAAGCTATCTCGAGGTCCTCTTACTGCATTTTCTGATATTGGTTGTTGTATTCCTCTATTAGGAAAATTTCGTGTTGAAATTCTAATTATTTTATCAGATTTATCGATAAATAGAAGTGTTTCACCACATAGAAGGTCTAAAATGGCATCCTTAAAACTTGTTAACTCTTTTATATCAGATGTAGCAAGAAGGGTATTTAATATCTTGCTATAGACTTCATTCTGAGAAATATTCTTATCAAATAGTTGTATCTCTACCATAAGATGTTTTATTACATCTCTATCTATAATTTCTCTATTAACAAGCCCATCTACAAATACAGTAGCACATTTTACATCACCTGCTAAAAATTCTCTTATAACAATATCATCATTATCTATGAGTACCTCTTTCAAATAATTTAGATTATTGTCAATAGACGTATAAATTTTCTCTTGAGCACAAATATATTCTTTTGTCTCTTTCTTTTGGCTATTTCTAATTCTTTCTTTTCTTCGTTTTATTATTTCAATAAATCCCATTACTTTCACCACTTTCAGATAAAAACTCTTACTATAAACATTAAAATTCCGATGGTTATCAAAATTACTGCTGTTATTTTTGCAAGTTTGATTTCTCTTTGGAGATTTTTTGATTTCAACTCTTTTAAGTCAAGCAAAAGTATCAAGATTCCGCTGAGCACAAACATCAAAATGCTATATTTTGTTATTATATCTGAAAGCTTTATCATCTTATCCATATTCTCCTTTCTACAAGTTAATATGCAATAGAATTTTTATTTTTATACTTGAATTTTTTAAAAACATATGCTAAAATCCATTCCATAAAAACATTTGTCTTTTACAGGTGAACAGTAGTTATGCTAAAGAAAGATGCCACGTACTATATAGTCGAAGAAAGTGTTCTTCCAGAAGTTTTTTTGAAAGTTGTCAAAGCAAAAGAGTTATTAGAAAAGGGTGAAGTGAAAGCTGTAAACGAAGCTGTAAAGATGGTAGGTATTTCAAGAAGTGCTTTTTATAAATACAAAGACTGTATATTCCCCTTTTTTGAAAGCTCCCGTGGTAAGATTATAACTCTTGCTCTTGTTTTAAAAGATATCCCCGGGATTTTGTCAAAGATATTAAACATTATTTCTGAGACAAATGCCAACATTCTTACAATCAATCAAAACATCCCTCTTGGTGGGATTGCAACAGTTTCAATTTCTATCAGAACATCGGGGATGACAAAGTCTGTTAAAGATTTGATCCTTGAAATTGAAAAGGTTGATGGTGTTAAAAAGATTGAGATTTTGGGAAGAGAAGAGTACTAAAAAGGTTTTGAAAAAGGAGGGAAAAAGAGTTGGCAAAGGTTGCAATAATGGGGTTTGGTGTTGTTGGTTCAGGTGTATGGGAAGTTTTGACAAAAAATGCATCGTCAATTGCAAAAAGAGCAGGGGAAGAAATATCGGTAAAATACATTCTTGACATTCGTGATTTTCCTGACCATCCCGCAAAAGATTTGATGATAAAAGATTTTGATATTATATTGAACGACCCCGAAATTTCAATAGTTGTTGAGACAATAGGCGGGCTTGAACCTGCATACACTTATACAAAAAAGCTACTTTTGAATGGAAAACACGTTGTAACATCCAACAAGGAACTTGTTGCCAAACACGGCCCAGAACTTTTGAAGATTGCAAAAGAGAATAATATAAACTA
This sequence comes from Caldicellulosiruptor diazotrophicus, assembly GCF_017347585.1. Taxonomy (NCBI): domain Bacteria; kingdom Bacillati; phylum Bacillota; order Caldicellulosiruptorales; family Caldicellulosiruptoraceae; genus Caldicellulosiruptor; species Anaerocellum diazotrophicum. The sequence goes on along the minus strand of NZ_AP024480.1, from coordinate 663,476 downwards.
TTTCTTTGAAGCAAGTGTTGGTGGCGGAATACCCATTATAAGACCTCTTCAAAATTGCTTGGCAGGAAACCAAATTACAGAGATTGCAGGAATTTTAAATGGAACGACAAACTATATTTTGACTCAGATGAAAAAGTATTCGCTTTCGTTTGAAGATGCTCTAAAAGAAGCTCAAGAAAGAGGATACGCAGAAAGAAATCCGAGCAATGATATAGAGGGTCATGACGCATGTAGAAAGATTGCAATTCTGTCATCTATTGCATACTCTCATTATGTAAACTATGAAAACATATATACAGAAGGAATATCCAAAATAACAAAAGAGGATATGGAGTATGCTGAAGAGCTTGGCTGTACAATAAAGCTCATTGCAATGAGCAAAAAGATTGACGACAAAAGAGTATTTGCAAGAGTTTCGCCTCTTATGATACCTTACAAAAGTCCATTTGCAAACGTGGACGACGTGTTCAATGCAATTTTAGTAAAAGGGGACGCAATTGGCGATGTGATGTTTTATGGTCAAGGTGCTGGAAAGCTTCCAACAGCAAGTGCTGTTGTTGGTGACATCATAGATATTGTAAAACATATAGATAAATCTTATGTCTACACGTGGGCAATATCTGGGGATATTGAAGTTGTTGACATTGAAAATACATCTTGCAGGTTCTTTGTAAGAGTGAAATATAAAGACTACTCAAAAGCAAAAGACGCTGTGTCTCTCATATTCAATGATTGCATGATAGTAAATACACACAAACCGATAGGCACAAACGAATTTGCTTTTGTAACACATGAAATGAAAGAAAATGAGTTTAAAGAAAAGATTTCTCAATTTGAAAAGATTCCCGTTGTAGAAAAGATTTTATCTATTGTTAGATACGATGAAAACATATAAGCTAAAATGTCTGGGGGTAAGTTGAAAAAATGATTTCTGTAAAGGTCCCGGCATCATCGGCAAACCTTGGTGCCGGATTTGACTGTATGGGTGTTGCTTTAAAGCTTTACAACATCATTGAAGTTGAAGAGATTGAAAAAGGACTTATAATTACTTCATCACCGGATGACCCATCAATTGCAAAGGACGAAAACAACCTTGTGTTCAGAGCTATGAAGATGGTGTTTGATGAAGTTGGCTGGTATCCCAGAGGGCTTAGGATAAACCTTATAAACGAAATTCCTCTGACGCGTGGGCTTGGATCTTCCGCCGCCTGTATCTCAGGTGGAATTTATGCTGCGAATTTACTGTGCGGCGGAAAACTCTCTGAAGAAGAGATGATTTATCTTGCTGCAAAGATGGAAGGACATCCGGACAACTCAACACCGGCAATGATTGGCGGGCTTGTGTTTGCAGTACTGGAAGATAAAAAGGTAAACTATATCAAGTTTGTTGTGCCAGCAAGACTCAAGTTTGCAGTGTTTATTCCTGATTTTCAGCTATCAACAGAATATGCAAGAAATATTCTGCCAAAATACATTGAGTTCAAAGATGCTGTGTTTAACATTGGAAGAGCAACGCTTTTTGCAAGTGCAATCACAACAGGAAATTATGAGCTTTTACCGGCTGCAACACAAGATAGGCTTCACCAGCCATACAGAAAAAAGCTCATTCCTGACTTTGATAAAATTGTTAACCTGTCTTTAGAAGCTGGCGCAAAAGGATCATTTTTGTCTGGCGCAGGACCTTCTATAATCGCTCTTATTGATGAGAATTATGAAATCTTTGAACAAAACGTCAAAAATGCACTTGCCAGCATGAAACTTGCGGCAAACTGGGACTTTATGATTTTGGAAGCTGACAATAGCGGTGCAACAGTTTTTTCTGTTCAGAGCACTAGTTTAAAAAGATAAAGCAAAGTTCTCAAAAGTGTAATATAATAGTATCAAAATGGTCTTATTAAATTTCATTTTAGACCATTGATTTTACAAGGGAGGGAAATATCTTGGGAATAGTTGTCCAAAAGTATGGTGGAACATCTGTTGCAGACAAAGAAAGAATATTTCGAGCAGCAAGGCGGGCAATTAGCGAATATGAGAAAGGAAACAAGGTTGTGGTTGTTGTCTCAGCTCAAGGCGATACGACAGACGAGCTTATTGAAAAGGCAAAAGAGATAAACGAAAATCCTTCAAAAAGAGAGATGGATATGCTTCTTTCCACAGGTGAACAGATTTCAATTGCCCTTATGGCAATGGCAATCGAAAAGCTTGGGTATCCTGTTATTTCGCTAACCGGGTGGCAGGCAGGAATAAAGACAGACAGCCACTATTCAAATGCAAGAATCATTGAAATTGACACAGAAAGGCTTCAAAGAGAGCTTGATAAAAGGAACATAGTTGTTGTTGCAGGTTTTCAGGGAATAAATAAGTATGATGATATAACCACGCTGGGGCGTGGAGGATCTGATACAACAGCTGTAGCTTTAGCTGCCGCTTTGAAAGCTGACAAATGCGAAATATATACAGATGTTGACGGTGTTTATACAGCAGACCCAAGAATTGTTCCAAACGCCTCAAAGCTCAAAGAAATTTCTTATGATGAGATGTTAGAGCTTGCCACACTTGGTGCAAAGGTACTTCATAACAGGTCTGTTGAGCTTGCAAAAAAATACAATATTCCTCTTGTTGTTAGGTCATCTTTCAACGACATTGAAGGAACAATTGTAAAGGAGGTAAACTCGGTGGAAAAGCTTTTAGTATCCGGCGTTGCGTGTGACAAGGATATTGCAAGGGTTGCGGTGATTGGAGTTGAAAATGTTCCGGGCAAGGCATTTCAGATATTTTCACTTTTGGCAAAAGAAAATATAAATGTTGATATAATTTTGCAGTCAATTGGGAGAGAAAAAACAAAGGATATATCCTTTACAGTATCAAAGAGCAATTTAAAGCAGACACTTGATGTTTTGACAAAGAATCTGCACGTAATTGGCGCAAAGGATATAACATATGCAGACAATGTTGCAAAGGTATCTATAGTTGGTGCTGGAATGGTCAACAATCCAGGCGTTGCTGCAAAGATGTTTGAAGCTCTTTATGATGCAGGTATCAACATCGAGATGATTTCGACATCTGAGATAAAGATATCAGTCTTGATTGACGAAAAGGATGCTGAAAAGGCTGTTAGAGCTATACATGACAAGTTCAAACTTCACCTTTTGAACAGTAATGGTAAATAAAATAAGCAAGAGGGGCTGTCCAAAGTTGTTAATTTACCAGTCCCCTCTTCTTTTTTATTTCATCATCTTTTTGATTCTATTGATAAACTCCAAAAACACAATTCCTGGCTCTTCAAGGTCAGAAAACCATCTTTTCACCCACTCAAAAGAAAGATAACCGCTATAGCCTTGCCGCAAAAGAAGATTTATCGCCTTTTCAATAGGCACATCACCCTCGCCTATCATCTTAAATACAAGTTTGCCATTCTCAACTTTTGAGTCTTTCACATGAACATGCTTTATAAAATCTTTCAAGTTGTTAACAGTTTTCTCAACATCTTCATTAAAAAACCTATAAGGATGATGAATGTCCCACACAACACCAACATTTTGATATGGCACCTTTTCAAGCAAATCAGCAAGCCTTTTTGACTCTGCCCAAACGCCATTTGTCTCAATTAAAATGTCAACATCATACTCCTTTGCCATGTCGCACAGCTTGCAAAGCATCTCTTTTACAAATTCTCTATCGACATCCTCCCCAGGTGTTATCCATCTATCTCCCAAAACCCTTATGTATTTGCATGAAAGACCCTTTGCAAGTTCTATGTACGCTTTTGCAGACTTTAATATATTTTCTTGGTAAGACTTATCGAATATATAACATGATGTTGCCAAACATGAAATCTCCAAATTCAGTTCTTTTAACCTCTTTTTTGTCAGTGGCAAGTTCTCAGGAGTAAAAGGTTCTGTTTTATATACTTCAAGTTCATCTCCAAGTCCTCTCAGTTCAATACCGTCATATCCAAAGTCTTTGGCAGCAGCTAAGATTTCATCCCAGGTAAAGTTAGGACATCCTACTGTTGAAAAGCTAATCTTCATTAAATGGTATTTCCTCCTTTGCAAAAATGCTGTTTTTAATATTTTACTACTTTGTTTTTGTTATGAAAAGGCATTTGTAAAATTCTATTGACATTTGATTTTGAAGAAATTTATAATTAAACTAAAGTTGTTTTTTTAGGAGTGAAAGATGTTGAAGGATATCTTTATAGACGATTTCCAATACGTCGTTGATGACCTCTTGATACGAAACAAAAGTATACTTGACAGTTTAACAAAGTTTTCTGAGTCAGCAGCGCGTGTCAACAGAAGCATAATAAAATCAGTCACAAACTGTGGATGTATAAGAATAAACGCTAAAAAACAGGAAATTCCTATAGATGTAAGCTTGAAAGAAGCAAAAAAGTACCTCAAAACACATGTTGAAGGTCAGCTTTGTGAAAACTGCAGAGATTTGATTGAAAAAGAGATTGGAAGCACATTATTTTATTTGGCTTCAATCTGCAATACTTTAGATTTGAACTTGTATGATATTATAATCAAAGAAATTGAGAGAATGAAAACACTGGGAGAATTTAACTTAAGATAAGATTCCAGTTTTTAAAAGGACAAAATATACAAGCCGCCATATCAACAAACAAAATATGGCGGCTTTAAAAGTAAAAAAGGAGTGGAAAAAGATGTCTGATGAATTTAACGAAATACACACCCTTGCCCAAAACAAGCTTATTCTTTTGTTCTTCTTAAGCAAAATAAAAATTCCTATTCCTATTCAGCAGGTTGACGAGTTTGTTCTTTCAACAAAATACATGAACTTTTTTGAATACCAGCAGTATCTCAAAGAACTTGAAGCTCAAAAGCTAATCCATAAATATGATGATGAAATTAGAACATATATCGAAATATCACAAACCGGTAGAGATGTTTTAGATATTCTATTGGATTTACTCCCAAAATATACTGTCGAGGAAATAGAAGAATACATAAAGAAAAATTATAGAAAGATTAAGCTTAATACAGAAGTTTATTCTGATTACAAAATACTCAGCCCTACCGAATACATAGTTATATGCTCTCTGCGTGAAGGAAATAGTATATTGTTTGAAATAAAAGTAAACGTACCGCATGTTGAAATTGCAAAAAGAATTTGTAAAAATTGGAATAAAAATGCTGAGACGGTATACAGACTGCTTTTTGAAAATTTAGCACGTAATCATGAAGAGCCTGAAAAAAATCAAGAATGAAACAAAAAAAGCAAGTCTTTTTAAAGACTTGCTTTTATTTTTGAAATTGGTGGGCCCTTAGGGATTCGAACCCCAGACCAACCGGTTATGAGCCGGCCGCTCTACCAGCTGAGCTAAAGGCCCTTAATAAAATTGGCTCCCCGGGTAGGATTCGAACCTACGACCCTCCGGTTAACAGCCGGATGCTCCACCGCTGAGCTACCGAGGAACCTCTCTTTCTTTTTGTCTTCGGCGATTTCTATCTCTCGCCGTCGACATTATTTATTATACTTATAAAAGACTTTTTGTCAATATCCTTTTTTAAAAAATTTTTTGCTGTTACATTTTGGAAAATGACTACCTACAAAGCTTTTAATTTTACTTTCTTTTTTCTTTAAAAGTGGGTATAATTTAAATAACAACAACAGAAAAACATTTAAAAAAGATTTATTATTTCAGCAAGGTGAGCCGTATGATAAGATGTGCAAAGTTCTCTGACCTTCCCCAGATAGCGCAAATTTTCAGAGAAGCTTTTTCTGACAGCATTGAATTCTATTTTGAAAACAAAATAAAAAACTCTGCTATAGAAGACATATTCAAAGTGGTGATCATTGCAGAACCTCACGGTTTCTTAGTCTACGAAGATGAAGAAAATAAAAAAATTGCAGGGTATATATGTGTTGTTAGAGACATCAAAAGGGTATGGATAGCTGCAATTTTAACTCTTTCGTTTTTAAAGTGGACAATCAAATGGTTTTTGGGACTATATGGGTTTGGTATAAGACCTATATGGAAAATTCTTTCTAACAAGCTTGACTTTTTCAGATTTCAGACAAGATATGCAAATGAAATCTCTGCACAAATTCTTTCTATTGGAACGTTAAAAAATTACAGAGGAAAAAGTATTGGAACAAAGCTTGTTGAGGCGGGACTTGAATTTTTAAAGTCAAAAGGAGTAAAAGAAGTAAAATTAGAAGTTCGACCTGACAATCTGCCTGCGATAAGACTATACAAAAAATTTGGATTTCATCAAATTGGCATGTCACGAGACCCTCAAGGCAAATGGATTGTAATGAAAAAAAGTTTTAAACAATAAAAAGGGCAGCCTTTTAAAACTATAGGCCTGCCCTTTAAACAAAGGTTTTTACATCGAAACCATTTGGATGTTATTCTGAATTGTTTGAACATCTCTCTGAGCCTTTGTAATATCTTCTTGCTTTGCCATTTCAACAGGATACCAGCCCTTTTGCGAGAGGAAATCAAAAATCTGTTTTTGATGGTCAAAAACTCTGTTTAAAACAGACATAGCTTCTCTTCTGAGAGCATTGTTTGTACTTTCTAAAACTAAGTTTGTTAAAGCTGTTGCTTGAAGCTTTAAAGAGTTCAAAAGCGAAAATGCAATATCCCTGTCTGAAAGTGTCTTCATAGTTATCACTCCCTTTTTTTGTTATTGAATGTTTGGATTTTCAATAAATCTTGACAGGATGTTTATGTCACTTTTGTAGTGGTTTACACACTGCTGGCACAGGTTTTTTAAAGATACATCTGTAATCTGGTCAGACACACCTGCAATAAAGTTGATAGAATTTTGCATCATTTTGATATTGTCTTCTAAAAACATAAGTTCTTTTGAGGTAATATTAGCCATTTTCTTCAAACCTCCTTTTTTGAAGTTTTACACTTTTATGCTTTAAAATCTACACAAATTATTTTTTAATTTTTAAGTCTTTTTTATTCAAATAAATAAAAACCCATTTTCCTTAGCAAATAAGGTGTAATTTTGTTGGTTATAGGAAGCTTATTTTTCTTTTGGTATAAATTTACTGCGTATTCAAGTGCTGCTCCATACTTACCATCGATACTCCCTGAATAAAATCCGAGTTTTTTGAGCTTTCTTTGAACTGCCATAACATCCTCGCCAGTATCACCAGGGTATATTGTTCTAAAACCGTTTCTAAATTCTCCATATATACCTTCTGAAATCACTACCGTTGTCCCAATTGGAATATATGAAAACAATTCCTTCACATCCTTGTTCAGCATTCTGACACAGCCTTTGCTTACATGAGCTCCTATGTAACTCTCATATATTGTTCCATGAATTCCATATTTGCCATATGGGACATTTAGCCCCATCCACCTTCCTCCAAATCCTTCACCCCAGTAGTCTTTTGATATTATCTTAAAGGTCCCAACTGGAGTTGGAGTCGAAGGTTTCCCAGGTGAAATTGGGTATGACTTGTATAAAATTCCTTTTTTAAATACATACAATTTGCTGTCATCAATTGAGACATAAATAAGATATGGATTATTGTGTAATATGCTTGAAATGGCTACTAAAGGTAGCAAAATAATGATAATTGAAAATATAAACTTGAGAGAATTTTTTCTTCTCATTTTAGTAATTTAAATCTTCACACTTCAATAGATATAGTTTATGCAAAGGTTAGAAATTTTATTAAAAATTAAAGGTGGGGATTAGAAATTAGGTTTCACCCCACCTTTATAAAACTAAAATTAGTTTAACAGATACATTCTGATTGATTCTCTGTGTCCGATAATCTTATAATTTTGTTTTTATCATCTACAAATACAATTTTGGGCTTATAGTTATAATACTCTTCCATGGTAAGAAGACAGTACGCCATTATAATTATCTTATCACCCACTTGCACAAGACGAGCTGCTGCTCCGTTTAGGCAAATTGTTCCGCTACCTTTTTCACCTCTTATCACATAAGTTTCAAATCTCTCACCGTTGTTTATATTCACAACCTGCACCTTTTCATTTTCAAATATTCCAGCAGCTTTCATCAATTCCTCATCAATTGTGATACTCCCCACATAATTTAGATTTGCCTCTGTGACGGTTGCTCTGTGAATCTTAGATTTTAAAACTTCAATCAGCATCTTTGCTACTTCGCCTCCACCACAATGTTGTCTATAAGTCTTGCCTTTCCAACAAAGACGGCAAGAGCTATCAAAACCCTTCCTTCAATCTTTGAGATTATCTCAAACGTGTCATAGTTTACAAATTCAATGTAGTCAATCTTTGTGTGCTTCTCTTTTAAAATCATCTCTTCCATAGCTTTCTTTATTTTTGATACCTCTTTTTCGCCATTTTCAATCATCTCTTTTGCCAAATTCAAAGCCCTGTACAAAATGGTTGCAGATTTTCTTTCCTCTTCAGAAAGATATACATTTCTCGAGCTCATTGCAAGACCATCTTGCTCACGAACAATCGGGCATGGAACTATTTCAACATCAAGATTTAGGTCTTTTACCATCTGCTTTATGACTGCAAGTTGCTGAGCATCCTTTTGCCCAAAGTATGCTCTGTCAGGGTTCACAATGTTAAACAGCTTTAATACGACTGTTGCAACACCGTCAAAATGACCTGGTCTTGACTTTCCGCACATTATCTCTGTTATTTTCTTCACTGATACAACTGTTTTAAAATCATTAGGATACATCTCTTCCACAGATGGATAAAATATATAATCAACACCTTCTTTTTGGGCAAGGTTTTTATCTCTTTCAAAGTCGCGCGGGTATCTGTCATAATCCTCATTAGGTCCAAACTGAATAGGATTTACAAATATGCTCATAATAGTGATATCATTTTGATGTTTAGAAAGCCTTACCAAACTCAAATGCCCTTCGTGCAGATACCCCATTGTTGGAACAAAACCTATTGATTTGCCTTCTTTTTTAAGTCTTTTTACAATCTCTTTCATTTCTTGAATCTTTTCTATTACAACCATCAGTAACTGTGCTCCTTTCCTGGAAATTCTCCTTTTTTTACCTCTTCAATGTACCTTGTTACAGCATCTTTGATTATATTCCCTACCTCAGCATATCTTTTTACAAACCTTGGCTTGAAATCTTCATACATACCAAGCATATCATAGCACACAAGTACCTGACCGTCACAGTATGGTCCTGCTCCTATTCCAATTACAGGTACTTTTACGCTTCTTTGAACCTGTCTTGCAACATGAGCTGGTACCTTTTCAAGCACAATTGCGAATACCCCAGCTTTCTCAAGTTTTTTAGCATCTTCCACAAGCTTTTGTGCTTCATCTTCCTCCTTTGCGCGAAGGTCATAGCCACCAAAGATGTTGACAGACTGGGGTGTCAACCCCAAATGTCCCATAACAGGTATCTGGGCTTTTATGACAGCTTCTATCTTTTCATAGACATCGTCGCAGCCTTCCATCTTGACTGCATAAGCACCTGCACGAATTAACCTTCCTGCGTTTTTCACAGCATCTTCTGTTGTGGTGTGGTATGACAAAAACGGCATGTCGGCAACAACCATAGAATATTTTGCCCCTCTGCTAACTGCCTTAACATGGTGCTCCATATCATCCATTGTGACAGGAATTGTAGAGTCATAGCCAAGGATCACCATACCGAGAGAATCGCCAACAAGCAGGATATCAACAAAGCAGCTATCAAATATTTTTGCAAATGTATAGTCATAAGCAGTAAGCATGGTAATCTTTTCGCCCTTTTGCTTTTTTTCAAAAAGCGTCTTGGTTGTCACCTTGTTCATTTTTTCACCACCTTACATAATTTATAAATTGCTGAAGTTTTTTGTAGACATCTTCATCGCCCTTTTCAAGTATCAGATCTGCCGCAAGCTTTAAAAGTTCTAAAAAAGTAGTTTTCTTTTCATCTGGCAAAGCATTATAGTGTTTTTGAAGTGTCAAAACATCGCCTCTTGCGGCAGGTCCTGTCAAACAGTTAAGTCTATCCTTTGAAAAATTTTCAAGTGATGCAGAAGAAAGAGGCTTTATTATAGAAAAAATGACCTCATCTTCGAGTCCAATTTTTTTATAAAGCAAATATGAAAAGTTCAAAAGAGCTATAAGGTAATTTGAAGCAACTGTTGCTGCAAGATGATAAACTACTTTGTCCTCTTTTTTGAGCTCTATATATTTATTCCCTATTTTCTGCAAAATTATCTTAGCAATCTTTTTACCTTCATCATCGCCTTCTAAAGAAAATACCGCTTTTTTTAAGAGCTGGACATCTTCAGGCTGCCCTCTCAGAGTCTGAATAGGATGAAGAGAAAATTTCCCTTTGCACTTGGCTTTAATAGCATCAGAGGTCAGCGCACCTGACAAGTGTCCGAGCACCTTTTGTGACAAATACGGTGAATAAAGGTTTTTAGAAACTTCTTCTATAAATGTATCAGAAATAGCTATAAAAATCACATCAGAAGCCTCTACAAGATCTTCAGGATTTTCAAATACCTGCGTTTTTGTCATAGAAGAAGCTTTTGTGGCTTTTTCATAGGTTCTGTTATAAAACCCTGTAATCTCAAGCCCATGCTCTTTGAAATAAAGCGCAAGAGAAATTCCGGCTTTAGATGCCCCATAAAAACCTATTTTCACTTCAAAATACCTCCATATAAAACTAAAAAAGGCAGAACAGAGTCTGCCTTTTCTTTGCTTGAAAAAATTTTGTCTTCAAATTCATATGCAGTCCCTGTTCTTTAAAAATCAGGGCAGCTTTTTAATTTTTTTGATCTTAAACTTTCAAATATTAAGGAATCTTAAAAGTATGGCTCGACAATCTTGTCGATGCCATCTTTTCATAATTAATTATACCACAACTTAGCAAAAAATATAGTGTTATTTTTTATATTTGAAAGGGTATTAATATGATTGAAAATCAAAATTTAAAATATGAGAGGTGCAGTCCAAATGAGAAATGAAAAAATCCTTGAGATGTTAAATGAACAGTTAAACAAAGAACTATTCTCAGCATACTTTTATACAGCAATGGAAGCGTATTTTGCCTCACAAAATTTAGATGGTTTTGCTCACTTTTTTATGGTCCAGACAAAAGAAGAGCTTGACCATGCAAGATTGATATTTGACTATATAAACAAAATAGGCGGAAGAGTAATTTTAAAAGAACTCAAACAACCAAAAATAGATTATTCGTCGCCTACAGAAGTTTTTGAACTTGCACTTTCACATGAACGGTTTATAACCTCTTCCATTCATGAGATTGCTAAGGCAGCTTTGGATGAAAAAGACCTCACTACACACAATTTTTTGCAATGGTTTATAAACGAACAAGCTGAGGAAGAAGAAACAATGGACAAGATTTTAAGAAAGCTGAAATTCATAAAAGAAGACCCAAGCGGACTTCTATTTCTGGATAAAGAACTTTCAACAAGAGTGTACACACCGCCATCTATTCTGCAGGAAAATTAGGATGTATCCTGTTTTTAGCCCTATTGATTTTAAAGTCCTTTTGCACTATACTATATTAGATAGCAAAAATTTTGGATGAAGGTGACCAAAGAGATGTTTTACACATTCGTTTGCAACAGCTGCCAAGAAGTTTTTGAAATAAGAACGTCCATTTCAGAAATCTCAAACGGTCTTAAAGTTAGGTGTCCAAAATGTGCATCAAATGATGTCACAAGAGATTATTCAAAAATAAACATTGGGCTATCTGCAGGAAGCGGTGCAAAAAGTAGCAGTTGTAGCACCTGTTCAGGCTCAAGAGGTTGTTGTGGAAGTTAGATAAATCCCAGTCCCTTTCAAAGGAACTGGGATTTTTACTTTATTACCCCATTACATAGACATTTTGATTTTGTTCATCTTCCCATCTTTTTAAAAGCATGTTGTAAGGAAGGTATTGCAGAAGTGTCAAATATGGCAAAATAGCAAAGTAAACCACCATTAAGATTACAGAAAATATTCCCACTGAGAGCATATGAGTTTCTGTCAAATCTTTTGCCATAAAATCTATCACAGTTAATGGAATTTGTAATATTGCGTTGATGCCTGTTGTGTACAAAATTATAAGTAAAATGAATCCTACTTTTTTATTCGTAATTTCTACACTAAACTTTAAACTTTCCATAACACCAAATCTCTTGTCAATCAAGGAAGTTTGAGAATACAAAATTCTTATCATAACATAAAACATAAAGATAACACCAACTATGCACAGGATAAAAAGAATAACTTTTATAATTGCGATATCTACTTTTGTAGCTGCAAATCCTAAAAGCCCTACAACAACTACAATAGGAAGCAGTATTATCATTATCAAAATCTGCAAACCTATTAATCTCAAGCCCACAGTAAAATTCTTTTCTTTTATAGCTTGAAAGTATATTTCAAATGGACGTTTGACTATTTGCTTGTCGCGCGTAATTTCAATCATGGTCTTTATAAAAGGATACTGAACAAATACTATAAGCAAAAACATCCACACGAGAAACAGTATAAAAGATAGCACTATAAAACCTGCAACTGCACCCGAAAAAGTAGAAAAGTCTGAATTAAATGATTTATTAAAATTTACTCCCAAAAACATTCCAAATAGCATAATTAGGATAGCAAGGGGTATCATACTAACAGCTGCAATTATCATATTCAAAGTAATCAACCCGAAAATGTAAGCATAATATTTTTGGGCAAAGTAGAATGAGTCTTTAAAAAATTCTCTGAACATCTTCCTCCTCCTTTTAGAAGTTTTTATCCTTGCATAATAATCATACCACAAATTTGAATTTTTTAACAAAACAAATGTTAAAGGTTTTAATAAATATCCACTATTGGTTCAAATGGATTATATTATGGACAATAAAACAACCAATGACCAAGTCTTCGAAAGGTTCTGATTTGTAGATTAAAAGATTCAAATCTGAAAAATGTTATTGACAAACTCAAAAGTGCCCTTTATAATATATATTGCAAAGTCGATGAGGTGCCGAGATGGTGGAATTGGCAGACACGCTACTTTGAGGGGGTAGTGGGCGTTATGCCCGTGCGAGTTCGAGTCTCGCTCTCGGCACCAGTTAAAAAGCAAATAAGGCCCTGTAAAAAAGGGCTTTATTTTTTATCTAACAATTGAAAAGCAGATGCGCGCCCATAGCTCAATTGGATAGAGCATCAGACTACGGATCTGAGGGTTGGGGGTTCGAGTCCTCCTGGGCGCGCCAGTTGTTTTCAAGGGTTTTGAGGTTTGGAATAATGTTTGGTAGGCATTTTATAACACCTCTTTTATTTGAGCAAAGTCTATTATAAGGTCTTCAAAGATACCAACTTTGACTTTATCATTGAATGTGTAAGCTTCTGGTGGCAGATAATCTTCATTGTCTTTAAGTCTATATACCAAGATTGTTTGATTCTTAGGGTTGACAATCCAGTATTCTTTGACCCTAAATTGTGTATAAAGATTGAGTTTTCGGATATAGTCATGCGAAAAATTGCTCTCAGATACAACCTCAATTATCATCTCAGGAACTCCAACACAGCCTTTATCAGTAAGCTTTCTCTTGTCGCAAATAATTGAAATATCAGGCTGAACAACGTTTGTTGCTTGCTTTTCATCCTGCCCTTCCTCTATTAGGACTACATCAAATGGGGCTGTATATATTTCGCAAAACTTTTTACTTGCTTTAAGATAGTTATTTATTACTGTTGTCAACTCCACCACTATTTTCTGATGTGTTCTTGAAGGTGCAGGGCTCATATCATAAATAACGCCATCAATGAGCTCTACCCTTGCGTCTTGTGGCAGCTGAAGATAGTCTGCATACGTGTATATTTTAGGTATTCTGGCTTCCATTGGATTCACCTTCTTTAATAGATTTTAAATCTTTATTTTGGGAAATTTGCCAAAGTACTCCTACAGTCATTAATAGTTTTTCTTGTAAATCTGTAATATTTTCATAGAAAAAATTGTATAGTGCATAACTATTATCTGAAATTGCTTTTGACTTACCACTCAACTGTTCTACAAACATCTTTACTATTTCGTGTGTTTCGTTAATCAATGTTGGTATATCAAAAATGAAAAATTTTGATTTTTTATCTTTTAAAAACAAAAGCGCATCATCAAATACATTTGTGTTTAGTATAAAAGGATAACTCTTTTTATAAGAAATTATTAATAAAGCCTCTAACATATCCAAAATTGGCATAAAAAGATCTAAAAAGTTTTTCTTTATTTCATCATATTTATCAACTAAAATTTTTTCGTCTTCATAAATAGAAATTACTTTTAATAGAGGTTCAAACAATGAAACTATATATTCAAAATAAGCTTTTACGTTTTCCTTATTCTTAAAAAAGTCTTTCAGTTCTTTAATGTTTTCCTCTTTTGTAATTTTCCCCAATGAATTTAAAAAATCTCTTTTCTTTATTGAGGAAATTCCAAGAAGATAATCGCTTGAAACATCAAAATACATAGCTATTTTTTGCAAAGTATCAATATCTGGCTTTCTCACGCCAAGTTCATAATTACTTAAAGTAGCTCTTCCTATACCAAGCTTTTCTGCTAATTCGTTTTGAGTTAAATTTGCTTTTTCACGCAACTCTTTTAAACGCATAGCAAAAATATTTTCTTCCATCAAGTTAATCACCTCCATAATGTTTCTTTTTAATACATTATAACATTGAACAAATAAAAATGAAACATTTTTATTGACAAAAATTATATGAAACATTATAATTAATATTGATGAAGAATGAAACGTTATTTTGATTATTATTGAAACATAAAGGAGGCAATTCTGATGGAAATCTACAATCCCCAACCACAAAAAGAAAAGATAGAGAAGTTCACCATAAGCATTAAAGAAGCTGCCCAAATGCTGGGAATAAGCTACAATGTAATACTTACTTTGGTACACAGAAAGGACTTTCCCAAAATCTTAGCTAGGCAGCGACGAATTCTAATACCCAAAGAAGCTTTTATAAAATGGGTCAATGAACAGGCTTGCCAGAATAAATAGCAGGTACTTACCATGTTGGCTATCCCCTTTCTTCTCTGTAATCGCTATTCTGTGCGGTCATCGGCAGAATGGCTTAATAGGAATGGTAGAGGTTGTAAGTATTGGTGGCTTTGTAACAAAAGGAGGAACAAACAATGATAAAACAATACAAGAATATAGATTTAGATAAGCATATAGACTATGAAAGATTTGGCACGTGGTGAAGACATATTTACCACCTAATTTGTTACAGAATAGAGAATAAAAAGTTTCCACTTTCTTTAGTAAGTCTTCAAGAAGTAAAGTAGGAAATTGAAATACATGGGAGAAAACCAAAGTTTTAGAATCATTGAATTTTTCAAATGGTGTCCTCCCATTCATTCCTTTACCATTATGAGGTTTGAAGAAATTCCATGTATCCTGCCATCTTTGAGCTTTTAACATAAATTCATCTTTTGTTTTACATCTTTCAGCATGAATCATCAAAAAATACTCGTCATCAGAACTATGTGAGTTTTCAATTATACCCATTAGATGTTTTGCCTTAGGTGGAATAGGATTAAGCTCTACTTCAAGAAATGACAGCATCTCATTCCACTCCTTTAACTTTTTTTCGCTTCCTCCACAAAATTCTGCTCCATTATCTAATCGGATTTTTATTTGATTTCTTACATTATGAGTTCTTAACCATAATGCAACTAAAGATATGAACATGAAGCCAAAAGTAGATGATGGTTCATAGGAGTAAGCTGTAGATCTTGCTCTTGTTGCAACATCTATCATGTTCCATTCATAACACGGTAGATTGTATTTTTTCATGTGTTCATATACTTCTTTTGGAAGACTGTCTTTATCTAAAAGATGTTTTGTATCAAGCTGGAATTCAGAAAACGGAATGAGGGCTTCATAATCGTACAAACTTCTTTTTCACCCTTTTTTGTCTTTCTTGATTTTCTTGGTATAGCATTTCTTTTGAGAATTGACTTTATCGTGTTTTCACTTATTTTAACTCCGCATTTTCTGAACAAATAAAGTGAAAGACGTATGTATTCTTGAATCCTGTTCTTTTAGCCTCTTGGGAAATAGGCTTTTCAAGTTCAGAGGAAAGTTTTCTTGGACAAGTTTTAGGTTTTCTGGATTTATCCTCAAGAGGACCGTAAATTGCCCTTCTTACAGTTTGTCTTGATACACCTAATATTTTAGCAGTTTTTGATAGGTTTTTGTTGTTCACCACAAAGACTTTCCGGACTAATTCTCTTGCTTTTTCGGGAGATATTTTCTTATTTCGTGATATGGTTAATATTCATAGCAGGCTGTCCTCCCATCCTGGTAGTTTTTTGATTTTTCTTTTGAATGGTATATTACACTTTTTAATTATATTCATGTCAGGATGGAGGCAGCCTCAATTCTTTTTATGAGTTTCTCCTTACTATTTTCGCACATTCTTTCGCTATGGTAAATATCTCTACACCTATTCGAGTGTTCATTTGAAAAACTGGCTTTGGTGGTTGAGAGGGTGCAGAAAGGACAGAGGCTTGCTCTTGGACTTGATGAGAAAAACTCAAATCAACCGCAGATTGAAGATAGTATTAGAGAACTTATCAAAGCACTTCATGAACCAGATGAGCCTTCTGTTTTAAACTAAGCTTGCAATAAAAGGAGTGGCAATAAACAAATGCAGCAAACAGCTTTACCGCAGCTTACAGAATCCCAGAGACAGCTTCTAATTGTCGACAACTTAAAGCTTGTGTATCATGTTGCAAATAAATTTATGCCATGTCCAAATGGCTATTACTATGAAGTGGATGACCTTGTCAGTGAAGGGTATATTGGTCTTGTTGTTGCAGCAAAGAACTATGACCCTGCCAAAGGCAGTTTTTCTACCTATGCTTGCAAGGTGATTGAGAGCAAGATAAAAAGAAGCTTGCCAAAATACAAGTTATCTTATGCCATCTCTTTGGACAGTCCAGTATCAAAAGAACCAGAGGAAGATACATCTACAGTTGCAGATATAATCTCAGATGGTTATTCAGTTGAAAGAGAAATGATTAGAAAAGACACTATTGATAAGCTGCAAAGGTATTTTGATACCTTGACTGATGAGGAAAAAGAGAAGGTTTTATATTACATCTCCACAGGAAAGAATCCACCTGCCAGTGATAAGGTGTTCAAAAAAGCAAGAAGAAAGATAATAGCCAAGATGAGACAAGAACAGTTTGAAGCAGATCTTGACGACTTGACAGTGTTTATATCCTGCCCAGCTGTGCACATAGCAAGTGGTAGTAATTTTGGCTATTCACCAGTTGAGGCAACTGTTATTGATAGAGAGGAGAAAAGAAAACAGCTTGAGGTTTTGTCTACAATACCACAGTTGGACAAGCTGAGGGTCTTAAAACAACAAGGTGAACAGGACAGAATGAAGCTTCTTGCTGCCAAGTGGGAAGTAGAAGAGTTTATTGAACGCAACTGGGATAATCTCACAGTCTACAATGTAAGACTTCTTAAAGATTACTTTGTATTTTGTCTTTCACATCTTTCGATGGTACAAAAGTATGGCAGCAAGTACAGAGAACAATTAAAAAGAGTGGTCAAAAAGTTAGCTTTGTAAGCTGAAAATATCTTTTATGCATTTTTTCGCTCTTTTATTCCAAGTTTTTCTTTCAAAGCTTGTTGCAAAACCTGCGAAAAATTAATATGTGCTTCTTCAGCTGCCCTGCTTAACCATCTTGGAAGTGTCACCGTTTTATTTACGCTTTTGTTAGCTATCTCTTCCCTAACAGGTGGCATATATGCAATGATTGGAACTACAAAAGCACCTCTTGAAACATTCAATTTTTCTGGTGGTGTAGGTTCAGGTATTTTTTCTCCATCTTCTTCTAAACCATAGATGTGCAGCTCCAAAGCTTCTTTTGCCATGTATAAAGCTTCTTCAAGATTTTTACCTTCTGTTATACAACCGGGTAAGTCTGGAAATGTAACAACGTAGCCTTCTTTTTCTGCCGGTTCAAATATAGCTGGGAAAATATACTTATCTTTCATTATTCTTTCCCCCTTGCTCAATTTATTTTAATCCTGCCTGCTTGAGAATGCTATTGAGTGTTTTTATGTCAAGGTCTTTATTGTGGAATGGAATTGTAACTAATCCTTTTTTAACAGGATGTCTAAATTGCTTATGTGAACCTCTCTGCCTTACCTCATACCAGCCATCTTCTTTAAGTATTTTTATCAATTCTTTTGGTTTCAATACATCTCCACCTCACAAAACTATTTTAACACGTGTTTTTGACACGTGTCAATAATATTTTCCACGAACAATTTTTGTATATCCCCCCACTTTGACCGAAAAACAAAATCCTTTGAGACCAGAGGGCCCAGCTTCAAAAACCTGCACTCCCCACGCACACGAGGGGGGTTAAACAAAAAGGGCTAAAAACAAACAAAGTTTTGTATTTTGGCTTAAAAAGTCTAAAATAATTTTAAAATTGCTTAAAAACAAATAAATCAGCAAATGCAAAATGACTAAAATATTTAAATATGATAAGCAAAAACTTTTGTAAGATTACAAAAGGAAATGTCCCATTTTGACACATTTTAACCACCCTCTAAAGACCAGCAAAGCGTTGTAAACTCTAACGTGGAAGGTATTTAGGACTTTAAGGATGTGACATTTGGTGAGGTGTACCCTATTTTGTGGTGCCTTGCAAGGGTGCAGCAAATTACTGCATCACAAACATTGACTGCATTTCCATTTTTACTGTGGCTTATAAGCCATATCTGAGTGCCAGGTCGTACTTTTATCCCTCTCGTCTCTTTTGCGTGTTGTAGAAGCTTTTAAAATGCTTTGAGAAGGTTGTCAAACGTGTCAAATGCAAAGTTTAGCATGACAGGTTGACAAATTAACAGAGCTGATTTTGACCGCAGCGGTCAAAGTGTAACAAGCTTAACAACCAGCAAGAAAAGATTAACAGGTTAACAGGTTAACAGTTTTAAATTGTCAAGAAGTGTCAAATTATTTTGTAAATGCTGTCTTGTGTTAAGAAATGTCAAACTAAGCTACAGCTTTGACCTCTCTTTAAAGCTTATCAACCTTGGCACATCTCAAAATGGCAGTTATTCAAGTTTAACAGCCGATGAAATTCGTTGTCTGTTTTCTGCCAAGCCGACGAAATTTGTATGCTTTGACATGCTAGCAAATGCTAACCTTTGGAGAACACTCTACAAAGGGTATTCTAACTTGGAACATCCTAAATATAGGGCGTCGAAATTCACGACACCCTATAAACTATTCGAAGATTTCGGAGTCCCTAAAAAAGAGCAACATAAAACTTTAAATTTTGAGTCCTAAAATGGTGACTTCCTAACTTGGAAAGTCATTTTAAAATGGTAGGGCATTGTAAATCTCTGCAGCTTTTCAATCAGGACCAGCGCGCTGGGGTTTGCATATGTGACCGCAAGTTTTCAATGTTTTTTGGAGCCTGTCTGTTCTTTGCAGGCTTGAGTTTGAACTCCAGAATCTTGAGAAAAAGCTACTTAGTAAAACTTAAGGTTTGTTAAGGTTTTAAATTTGGTAAAACTTGAGGATTAAATTAACAAATTATTGACACGTATTAAAATAATGATGAAAAGATAAGTTGAATGAAAGCTTATTCTTCACGAGAGATTATAAAAATACTAATAGCTGATGGATGGTACTTAGAGGCGGTTAAAGGAGACCACTATCAATTTAAACATCCAAGCAAAAAAGGAAAAGTCACAGTACCTCATCCCAAAAAGAATTTGCCAATAAGAACAGTTAAAAGGATTTTAAAACAAGCTGGAATTAAAATTGAAGATATTGGGGAGTGAAAAAGAAATGAATAGAGATACTTATATCTTTCCTGCCATTTTTACTTTTGATGATGACGGAATAACAATTGAATTTCCCGACCTGCCCGGTTGTATTTCATGTGCTGATACCTTAGATGAAGCAGTAAAAAACGCAAAAGAAGTATTAGGACTATATCTTTGGAGTATGGAAAAAGATAATGAATCAATACCCGAGCCAACACCTGTGAACAACTTAAAACTTTGGACAAAATCAAATTCCAATGTTGATTGAAGTATGGATGCCTCTTGTTCGGCATAAGATGGACAATAAAGCAGTAAAAAAGACTTTAACAATCCCTCAGTGGTTAAACATATTAGCAGAAAAGAATAACATAAATTTTTCTCAAGTGCTTCAAGAAGCACTAAAAGAAAAATTAGGAATAAATGACTACAACCGCAACTAAAATTTCACTACAGCTACCGAAATAAAAAAACGTGATTTTTAACGACTTGAAATAAATTCTCAAATCCTTGTAATTAAGATGTATCAAGCGTTATACGATTTGTTAAAGTTTGTAAAAAGATATCCCGTCAATCTACGGATCTGAGGGTTGGGGGTTCGAGTCCTCCTGGGCGCGCCATTTGTTTTCAAGGGGTTTGAGGTTTGGAATAATGTTTGGTAGGCATTTTATAACACCTCTTTGATTTGTGCAAAGTCTATTATAAGGTCTTCAAATATACCAACTTTGACTTTATCATTGAATGTGTAAACTTCTGGCGGCAAGTAATCTTCATTGTCTTTGAGTCTATATATCAAAATTATTTGGTTGTTGGGATTGACAATCCAATACTCTTTGACTTTAAACTGATTATACAGGTTTAGCTTTCTTACATAGTCGTGAGATGGATTATATTCTGACACAACCTCAATTATCATCTCAGGAGCTCCAACGCAGCCTCTTTCAGTGAGTTTTTTCTTATTGCATATGATTGATATGTCGGGCTGGACAACGTTTATTGCTTTGCTTTCATCCTGTCCTTCCTCTACAAGGACAACATCAAACGGGGCTGTGTAAAGTTCACAAGGTTTTTTATTTTGTTTAATATAATTTCCAAAAATCAAAGTCAATTCAAAGATAATCTTCTGGTGTACCCTTGAAGGTGCAGGGCTCATATCATAAATGACACCATCAATAAGTTCTACCCTTGCGTCCTCTGGAAACCCAAGATAGTCTGCATAAGTGTAAACCTTAGGTATTCTTTCTTCCATCTAAATCACCTTCTTTGTTGTATTCTTTTCAAGTTTCTGTAATAAACTGTACTGGTAAAATAAATCTAATAAACTTACTAAATTTTTTTAACAAATCAAATACAAGAGTCTCTAAAGAATCTACCAAACCATCTGCAACTTCAAGTCTTTGTGTAATTAATTCAATATATTTCCTAAATTTTTGAATCCCTAACGAGCTTTGCAAAGCTAACAAGTTGACAAGGGATTCCAATGATAATGGTTCCTTTTTGTACATTATACTACTAAATAAATATAAGTGAAACTTTTTTGTCGATTTCTCAGATTTGAAGAGTTATGACAAAGTAAAGCTAATAACGAAACATTAATATCATTAAATTAAAATTTCAAATTCAAATATAGTACAACAACAAAGGGGCCGGTTATGAGACACCTAACAAGCCCCCGATGGTTATTTTTGAAATTGTTGTAATCCTTACAAGCCTAAATATGCCAAATACTTTTTAGTGTTACTTATCATCTCCTCAAAAAGCTGCTCAGCTTTGTTCTGCGGTAGTCTTTCAACTGCAGGGTCATTCAAGAATGCTCTTTTTGCAAGGTTCAAATCCTTTTCTAAAGCAGCTTTAACTATAAGCTCTTGATTGCTGATATGCCTTGTCATTATGCTTGCCAAATCTGAAGGCAGCTTTCCTGCACAAACTGGTCTGACGTCATCATGTGTGAATACTGCATTTGTCTCAACTATAGCACCCATCGGAAGGTTTGGTATTTGACCCATATTGGGCAAATTCACGTTTGTCACCAACGTATCCAAACCTAAAATAGCTTTCATCTGCATAACTCCTTCTTCTCCAGAAGGATTCAATGGAACTTCTTTTTGGTCAGATGCATATTCTTTACTAAGTTTAATCAACTCTTCTCTGTGTTTAATTCTCCATTCGACAGGTGTTAAGTTGAATTTCCATTTATAAACTGTCGCTTTGTCTGTAAGATAAATGTAAGGAACAAATTCAGCCAAGTGTCTATCACCTGCTGCAGCAATAAGTCCAAAGCGTTTAAACAAATCAAACTTTACTCTATTTGCAGAAGCAAAATAATCTTTTTCCCACAATCCTTTTGTTTTTTCAAAACCTTCTTCATAGTATTTGTTCACGAATTCTTTGTAAAGAGGGAATAAATCATAAGTTTTGTATGATGCTTTGTCAAACCAAGTAAAATGATTTATACCAAGAACATTTACCTTAATTTCTCTTCTTGAGATTTCTCTTTCTTCTCCTAAAAATTCTCTTACAACCTCTGTCAAAAGCTTTTGTGTACCAAAAACTTCATGACAGCAGCCAAAAGCTTTTATTTTAGGAAATACCTCATATAGGGCTTTTAAGCATATAGCCATTGGATTTGTGTAATTGATAACCCAAGCATCTGGACAATTTCTCTTTATAGCTTCTGCAAATTCAACATACATAGGAACAGTCCTAAGTCCTCTGATAAGACCTCCTGGTCCTGTTGTGTCACCTACAGACTGGTATATACCATATTTCTCAGGAACATGGACATCCGAATACATCTCTTCAAAAGTCCCAGGCAAAATCGAAATGATAACAAAATCTGCACCATATAAAGCTTCATCTAAGCTCTCTACAGCAACATATTTCCACTTCCCTACTACCTCAGGCTTGCTTGAAAGCTTATTGCCTATTACTTCATTTGTCTTAGCAGCTTCAAAATCAATGTCGTAAAGTCTTACAGTACCACTCAAATCCTTCTCTAAAGCTAAATCAGTCATCAACCTCCATGCCCAGCCGCGTGAACCCCCACCAATGTATGCTATATTGATTTGTTTCTGTTGTTCTGATGTGGTATTCAACATTACTCCCTCCTATAATAATTGTGAATTTCAAATAAATTATATCACAAATCTCACTCAAAACCAAACTATTATTATCTTTAAATATCATTTATTCCTATTATATCTGGTTTTTTCCTTGACTTTTCAAAAGTGCATCCTAAAAAGATATTGACAATTCTACATCTCTTCCCTTATAATAAAATAAGTGTAGGGGCGTAGCTCAATTGGTAGAGTAGCGGTCTCCAAAACCGTTGGCTGGGGGTTCGAGTCCCTCCGCCCCTGCCATTTTTTATACCGTTGAAAATAAGAAAAAAGAAGGGGCTGTATTTCAAACAGCCCCTTTATTGTTTTTTGTATTTCTTACTTCTTAGCTCTATTGTACGCATTTATCCTAATTGTTATCAAGCGTTGTAGACCAACTTTATTGAGAACATTCAGATATTGTTGCCAATCTTTGTTATTACTTGGGTCTAACTGACCTGTTACAAACTTCATGCAATATTCATCTACAACCGCCATGATATTCGATTCTAACTCTGCTCTTTCTGCCATTTCTTCTTTTGTATACATCATGGGTTCTTCCCTAATATAGTAATACTTTGGTCTATTCAAAAAAGTTTTTGCAAGTTCTGCATAAATAGGTGCATATGTTTCTACAGCCTGAGGATATGCCACCATAAAACCGTTCGGTGCCGCAAATGGAAATCCATAGTCTTGTAAGCTATACTTACCCGCGGGATTGGTTGGAGTTTGAATATGGCTCATATATACGTATTTGTTTCCTTCTTTTTTATAAGTAACACCATATTCCCCGTAAGTATGGAATATCTGCCCTTCTTCACTCAGTGCCCAGTTCAAATATTCAAGAAGCCTATCTAACTTTTCTTTGCTGATGCTTGAATTAAACCCATGACCATCTGCAAAATGTAAAGGATTTCTCTTGAAAAAGTATGCCTTACCAGGATATGCTGTTGGTACATCCTTAGACCATACCCAGTTTGTGTCTTTATCTGTATTTCTATACAAATTATTGTAAGTTCCTATATTCGCTGGATATGCCCACATAATTATTCCTTGCCCTTGTGTTCTGAACTTATCCAACTGGTCACGAGTTGCTGTTGCATATTCCTTCCATATGCAACCAGCTTTGTAAAGTTTGTTTATCAAAATCAGTGCTTGCCGGTAATTATTTTGATTGAACGCAAACGGAACAAATTTCTTGGTAAGTGGGTCTACATAAGAAATCTGTCTTGGTGCAAGTTCAGGCAAACCATACATTAAGAATATCCCTGTAAAAGCCCAAAGACTCAAATTACCAGAAACTGCATTTGCGTGTAGATAAACAACTTTACCTGTTTTTTGTCTTAAGAATATACATGTTTTATAAAACTCATCAACTGTGGTTGGAAACTTTAAATTATATCTATCAAATATCTCTTTTCTGTATAAAAAAGCCATATCCACTGGAGCTATACGTCTTCCATGGAAAGAATATACTTTACCATCACTATAACGTACTATTTTATAGAGGTAATCCCACTCTTCCTTTGTCCATATCTTTAAGTAGTTCGGCCATTTCTTTTTTATTTCGTCCTGAGTAAAACCAATTAAATATCCTGCTGCAATCCACTCATTCAAATTATACTCAGGCCTTAAAGCACGTATCCAGTCCGGTGCCATATTACTTGCAAAAAGCAAAGACATTTTTGTAACATAGTCACTTTGAGGAATATATATTGTTTTTAAATCAATGCCAAATTTTTCTCTCAATTTCTTTTTATATAAATCTGTAACTGCTGGTGGTTGACTCGAAGTCGTATGAGTAGTAATTGTAATTAGCTTTTTAGATGTAGCTGCTTTTCCAAATGAAAATCCTAAAGTCGAAATAGATATCAAAAAAGCAACTGTCAGAAAAATCACAAATATTTTTTTACCTTTCATCTTTCTATCCCCCTTTTTGCAGGTTTTTAATCTTTTAATGACCCTATCATAACTCCTTTGACAAAATACTTTTGGACAAATGGATAAACAGCTAACATTGGAACCATCGAAACAAAGAGTGTTGCATATTTCACCCCCTTTGCATTTATTAATCCCAACTCTTGCCTTGCACTCAAATCACCTGCTTCAGCCGCTTGCTGAAGTATCTGAGCAAGCATTATAATATCTCTCAAAACAAGCTGCAGAGGAAATTTTCTCTGGTCACTCAAAAATATCATGGCATTAAACCATGAATTCCAATGCCCAACAGCATAATAAAGCCCTACAGTTGCAAGTGCTGCTTTTGAAAGTGGTAAAACTATCCTTGTAAATATAACAAATTCATTTGCTCCATCAAGATAAGCAGATTCTTCTAATTCGTGAGGAATATTTTGGAAAAATGTTCGCATTATGATAAGGTTTGTTGTATGAATTGCTCCAGGTAATATCAATGCCCACATTGTATCATATAGTCCTAAATTTTTTACTAATATAAAAAGGGGAATTAAGCCACCTGAAAAATACATAGTTATGATAACAAGCCAAGTATAAAAGGACTTTAGTGGCAAATTTTTTCTTGATAGCGGATATGCGAATGAAGTTGTCAAAATAAGATTTATAAATGTTCCTATAACAGTGTAAACAACTGAGTTTTTAAATGCTCGCGGTACTGCTCCTGCTGTAAATATCATCTTGTATGAATCTAACGTAAAACCAATTGGAAAAATGGTAACTATTCCCCTGTTGTTTGCATCTGCACTGCTTAAAGATGAAGCAAATACATTTAATACAGGATATAAAGTTACGATTAAAACAAATATCATAGTAGTATGAACAATTAACGTCAGAATTTTGGTTGATAGCGAATTATCTTTCACCATAAAATTTCGCCTCCACTAAAAGAGTCCTGTTTCTGTAACTTTTTTTGTAATCTTATTTGCAATAATGAGAATTGTGAGATTTATCAATGAGTTAAAAAGTCCTATTGCAGTCGTATAACTATACTCACCATATACAAGTCCCCTTCTGTAAACATATGTACTTATAACGTCTGAGGTTTCGTAATTAAGAGGACTTTGCATAAGTAAAACCTTCTCTGCACCCAACGACATAATGTGACCAATTCTTAAAAGAAGCATTATAACAATTGTAGGCATTATTGATGGTATTGAAATATATCTCATCATTTGCACTCTTGTTGCTCCATCTATTACAGCACCCTCATAAAGTTCTGGATTTACATTACTAAGCGCTGCTATATAAATTATCGCCCCCCAGCCCAAATGTTGCCATATATCGCTTATGATATAAAGTGGTCTAAACCATTTTGGGTCAGCCATAAAATATATTGTTGGTAGTCCCATCTTCTGAAGTATCATATTTATAACACCATCTGTTGGTGATAAAAACATTACCATCATACCAATTATTGCAGGAAGAGAAATAAAGTGAGGTAAATAGCTAACTGTTTGGACAAATCTCTTATAAAAACCGTCGCGAAGTTCGTTTAGAAAAAGAGCAAATATAATTGGCAGAGGAAATACAAATATTATTTGATAAACGTTAATGAGAATTGTATTTCTAATTAACCTCCAAAAGAACGGATTTTCGAAAAATCTTATAAAATGTTTAAACCCTACCCATTCACTACCTAAAATACCTTTTCTAAAATTGTAATCTTTGAATGCAATTATTACTCCATACATAGGAATATAATGAAATATTATATAATAAAGTACCCCTGGTAAAGCCAAAAGATGAAGATATTTAGTTTTCTTCATTGATTTCCAGAAATTTTTAAAGTAAGTTCGAAAAGTTTCTTTCTTATTGAATGTAACTTCCACTATGTTCACCTCTCAATTTTTGAAATATAAAAACATATTTATAAATAACAATTTTTTTAGAAGGGACTGCCTTCTTTAAAGTTTTGAAAGTAGCCCCAATGCCGTTACTTTCTGTTGATGTAACGGTTATATGCTTGTTGATATATCTTTATTGCCTCGTCTATCCTCATTCTTTTCAATCCTTTTCTCAGCTGTTCAACATCGTTGAGTTTGCCTGTCATAAGTCTTACAAACATCTCATCATAATATGTGTTAACCACGTTCATAATATCTGCCAGTTTTTTTGCTTCATCTGACGTGAACGAAAGAATAGGCAAAAGTTTTTTGTTAGTTGCATATCTCCAGTTCTCGCTTGCCTCTTTCTGCTGTGGAAGCCCTAAACCTATCTGAAGAGCATTTTCTTTTGCCTGAATAAATGGACCACCAAACGAGGCACATGCATATCTAGCAAGTGCAGAAGGTCTATCAAGCTGCGGGTTGTTCATAACCTCATCAGTGTAAACCGGACGCCCATCTTTTATAACATAGCTTTTACCCAACACACCAAAATTGAGTGCCATGAATCCTTCCTTACTCCATCCCCAATCCAGAACCTTTATTGCAAGTGGAATATTTTTACAAGATGTGGTAATGGCAGCTCCACTTTTTGCAAACTGAGGCTCACGATGGCTAAACTCTGGTTTTTGTCCTTTTTTAAGAACAGGATACTTAACTCCCATTAAATCTTTCTTTAAGTTTACAAAGAAAGCTAAGTCTCCACCTATTAATCCCAAAAAAGAACCTATTAAATCGTTCTGAATATTTGCTCTGATTATATCTCTGTTCATAGTCAATATATCTGGGTCAATCAAACCTTCCTTCCACCACTTTTGAAGTGTCTTTATGAAATCTGTATATTGAGGTTTTAAAGGACCATATTGAATTTTATTGTTCTCAACAAAGAAATCAGTTTTAATACCCCATGCACCTACTAAAAAACTGCAATAGTCAAAAGCTCGTCTTGGACTTGTTGCACCGCCTAAGCTAATGGAAAATGGTCTTTCATCATTTTTACCATTTCCATTGAGATCGTTAACTTTAAAAGCTTTTAACATCTTATACCATTCATCGACAGTTTCGGGTGGACTGATTTTTAATTTGCCTAGCCAATCCTTTCTCACAATAGGGCCATAGAAGGTACCCTGAATTTCAGGGTCTTCTCTCAAATAAGGAAAACAATACAAATCACCATTGTCTGTTACTATCATCTTTTTCACATCAGGATGTTTTGACAAATATGATTTAAAATTTGGAGCATATTTGTCCACATATTCGTTAAGCCTTATAATTACCTTGTCTTGTAAAGCTTTTACAGGTCCACCTGGGTAACTGTCTACCCAATTCCAGTAAATGATATCAGGGAGCTTTTTGGATGCAATCATTAAATTTAATTGGTCTTGGGCAGCGGTACCTCCCATCGGAGGATGGATAAATTGAATATTTACATTTAGTTTTTTCATAAGAAGTTGATATGCCGCAATCTTGCCAAAGTTATCATATGACACTGCAACCTTTGCATCCATCTGGACAAAATAGGTAATAGTAGGTTTTGTAGCTGCCAAACCTACTATAGGGTTTATCACTAACAAACCAATAACAATTGCAAATATTATAAAAATACTAAAAATTCTCCATACTTTTAATTTCTTTTTGTCGAACATCGAATTTAGCCTCCTCATTTTTATTTATTTTCACTGATATTTAAGTTATAGCAAGTGCAATGTTTTATCAACTTTCACCTATTTAGAAAGTATAACAATTTTTTAGGATAATACACATTCACTTTTTAAAATTAAGGTACACTTTTATAGAAAAAACAATCCCCCTGCTTACTTATAAACAGGGGGAGCTTTTCAATAAACTCTTTTTAGTTTAAACTTCTCTCAATCTTTCACAAAACTCACTTGGCAAAATCCCTATTACTTTTTTGAAAGCTCTTCTGAAAGTATGGGCATTGGTGTATCCTACCATTTTTGCAATTTCATCAATGTTATACTTACCCTCTCTTAAAAGTTTACATGCCTTTTCAATTCGCAGTTTTTCAATGTAATCGCTAAACTTCATACCTGTCTGTTCTTTGAAAAAGAAAGAAAAATAAGAGTTCGAAAGATCAAATTGTGAAGCTACAAAAGATATACTCATCTGAGAGTTATACAAATTTGAATGTATAAAATCTAATATCTTTTCTAACAACTTTTCATTGTGACTTTTTTTATTCAGGTCCATTATTTTAGAAATTTCAAGGAATCTCTTAGCAATCTCTTCAAAAACCATTTCTAAGTCTTGTTTTTCTTTTGAAACAAATAACTGTTTTATTTCTAAAGTCGAAACCATTGAATTATCACACCTGCTGAGTATTTTAATGAATGTAGCTAAAAGCTCATTTAGAAAGATAATCTTTAGATTTTTACTGAGATTTTTTTCTATAAAATTTTTTTCAAAAAGTATATCAAGTATAGACTTTAAATCACTAACACGCCCTGCAAGAGTAAGTGAAATAATTTTTTCTTCTATTTCTAATGGATAGTATATTACATCCGATTTTTGCCACTCATCAGCCCAGATTATGTTGCTTTCTATCTCATCATACTTAAGCGAAATATTTTCTAATAATTCTTTAGCATCTAAAAATGCATATTGAACATCAAATAAACTGCTACATATACGTCCTAACACTATCAGTGGAGCTATAGAATACTTTTCAGCTATCTCCTTTTGAATGGTTTCAAATAATACTTTTGTTCGTTTTTTTACCTCTTCATCATTTTCCATATTAAAACCAATCAATATTGCAACTTCATTTTCGTTTATAGTATGTATGTAAATAGGACCCTCAAAGTTTCTCTTCAAAATCTCTTCAATAGAAATCCTGTAAATGTCAAGTTCATTGAGTATACTTTTGGTAGCTTTTTGATACTCTTTTAATATCCTTATAATTGCCACTGCAAACTTTTTTGAATCTATATTGAAATTTAGATACTTCATCAACTTCTCAATTTTGCTTTTGTCATCATAGTGACCATACAAAAGCCTTTCAAGGAAAACTTCTTTTAATACAAACTGCTGGTTCTCAAGTCTTTTAGAAAGTTCTATTTCACTTTGCAGTAAATTTGAAATTTCCTTTTTAATAAATTCAAATTCCTTCTCTTCTTTATTCAAAACTGGTCTTGCTCTTTTTAAAATACCTAAAATTTCTGATATAGGTTTCTCATTTTTATATGCAAATATTATCGAAAATATAAAACCTAAAAATAATGCCAAAAGTAATACTATAATTGTAATCTTTCTTAAAAAGTAAACTTCTTGCATAACAAATTCAATAGGAAATTCAGCAACATAAACCCAATTGTTTAATTGTGACTTTACAAATGTCCTTATTACTTTATTTCCATTTATTTGTACAACTGTATAACCTGCTGATTTCTCAAAATTTAGAAACCCAATATTATTCAATATTGTTGAATTTGTTGAAAAGGTTGAGATAATCTTCCCATCTTTTGAAACTATATATGCATTACCTTTTAAATTCTCTACAATTTCTCTCAGAAAATTTTGGATTTTTCTCTCGTCAATAAATATTGCAATGACCCCGTCAGGACTGCGTTTTTTCCAAAATGGAAACGAATAAACATACGTTATAACTTCTTTTTTTACTCCGTCTACTATAACCCTCGATTTTGGTAAAAAATCTTTGTAATGAAACCTGCTAAAAAGGTAAGTATACCATTCTTTAAATGACATTTTCTCATATTTAAAACTATTGTTATAAAAATCATTCATCCCAAAATAAAGAACAGAATTGTAATAAATAGTGTCGTTGTGTTTCAGTGCAACTAATAATGATATATCTAATTCGTCTTTCAAGTTAGAAACAATTTTGCAAAAATTATTGTAATATTCCCAAAACCAGTACATATCGGGAGAGCCTTCTGTCGGTTTCTTTAAAGAAGAAATCCATTGAAGTTTAGAATCATATGCCATCTTTATTGCTATTTCATCTATCTTTTCTATTCTACTGTCAATAAGATTTTTTAATTGATTTAACAAAAATAATGTTGAATTAACAGAATTCTTTTGAACAACAGTAACTGAGGTGTTAAACACAATCAATGATAACAACAAAGGAATAAGAAGTATTGATATATAGGATATTAGAAATCTTTTAAAAACAAATGACTCCTTAAATTTTTTTAATAGCATAAATACAGTTATCCCCCTGTCTTTGTATTGCTATCTCATAGTTTATATATTAATTCAAGATACAATTTAAGTCAATCTTAATAAATATATTTTTAAATTCACCATTTGTTTTGTTAAACATGACTATTTTATTTCTCTTTCACCTATAAATTAAACAAATACTTTTTATTGTTGTGTCTGATGGTATTAAATGTAATAAAAGGCTGCAGGGTTATTTATACCCCCGCAGCCTTTTTATACTGTGTCTTCAAAACAATAGGTAAATAGCCTTATTCTTCAAGTATTCTTTCTGCTTCTTCTCTGTATGCATCCATTACATATGGAATGCCTGATATTTTAGCCGCATCTTCGGTCAGAGCAATGAGGTCTTTTCTTGAAATTGTAGAGATTCTGAAGTTTCTTGACCCTGCCATGAGCTGTTGCAAACCTGTTTTGAACTTTTGAACAAACGTGTAAATACCAATCGCACCAAGAGGAATGTTCTTTATCTCATCACCATACTTTTCACGAAGCTCTTCATATGTTATGAATATCTCTTCGGGTGTTGTACCATATTTGGATACTGTCTTTGGAAGATTGCCTTCTTTTAGCCACTTTTCAATATTCTTACCCACCATACCTGGTATCATCAAGGCTCTTCCCATACAAACAGCTTTTACATACGGTGCACCCATTGCAATTGCCTTGAACACTCCATCTTCAGTTGAAAAACCACCTGCGATTGCAAGGTCAGGAACTCTAAAGCCTTTCTTTGTAAGCTTTTCAGCAAACTGATATGCCAGAGCTTCTAAATAAAATGTTGGAATTCCCCATTCGTTCATCATTGGCCATGGGCTCATGCCTGTGCCACCTGGTGCACCATCAATTGTTATTAAATCAAGTTTTGCCTCCGCACCAAACCTCAGTGCCATTGCAAGCTCAACAGCTGAATATGCTCCAGTTTTGAGTGTTATTCTCTTAAATCCAAGACTTCTGAGCCGTTCAACCTCTTGCAAAAAGCTTTCCTTTTCAACAAATCCAAGTCTGGAATGCCTTTCAAACTCTCTGATAGCACCTCTCTTGAACGCTTCCTGAACATCTTTTTGGGTTGGGTCTGGCAAAACAATATATCCTCTCTTTTTGAGTTCTAAAGCCCTTTCTAAGCTCTTTACCTTTATCTCGCCACCTATACACTTTGCACCCTGCCCCCATTTGAGCTCAATTGTGTCAAGCCCGTGTTTTTCAATGACATACTCTGCCACCCCAAGGCGAGTATCCTCGACATTCATCTGGACCAAAATCTCGCCCCAGCCCTCATGGAATCTCTTATATGTATTTATTCTCCTGTCCATCTCAGGAGACTTTTTGACCTTGCCATCTGATGTGAGCTCAAGTTCTGGGTCAACCCCACACACATTCTCACCACAAACAAGTGTAATTCCTGAAATAGCAGCACCAACAGCAAAATGTTCCCAGTTTTTGCGTGCAATTTCTGTTGAACCAAGGGCACCAGTGAATATAGGAACCTTCATTTTAACCTTCTTTTCCCAACCATACTCGGTTGATGTGTCAACATTTGGGAATATAGCTGTATCTGGATTTGGCTCAACACCTTCAGGAAATCCTTTTGCTCCAACAGCATAACCCTGAATGTTTAGGTGTGAATAATCAACAGGGTAATTTTTGTCAGCACCTGCAGTTACCTCACCAAACGGTCCTGGATACAAAACCTCTCTTCCTCTAAAAGAGGCCAAAAAGATTTCACAATTCCCTTGACACCCATCCACACATCTTGTACAAATTCCTGACATTGGCACAACATCTTTCGAGCGGTTAAACGTTCCTGTTGCTTCATTTGCATTTGGCCTTCTTAGATTCATCTTACAACCGTCCTCCCTTTCTACAAAATTTTTTTTAATTAAAAAACACAATAAGGCACTCTAAATTACAAATCAAAAGTGAATATCGTAAATACAGAAACTGCTATCTTTAAAAATGAGAGCAAAGCTCTCATTGCTGGAATTTTGTATTCTCTCACTATATATCTAACCTTTCCGGAAAGACTACATTCAATTTCATTCACATAATCTACCTTTATTGAAACATCTCCAAACCTGCTTTTAATATTTTTTATGAACCTCTCAACCTCACTCTCACTAAATCCTTTGCCTTTTACAATCTTCAGTGTCATATTTTCCAAATCATGCTGAACAAGCTGATACTGTAGCACTCCTTCCATCTCTCTTGCTAATATATTGAAAAAGTGACTGTCATAAACCTCTCCATTCTTTGTAACAAATATCTCATCAATCCTACCATCAATTTCTTTAATAGTTGGAAATCCTACTCCGCAGTTACAACCTTCATCATCAATGGTCACCACATCACCAAGTCTATATCTTAGCCTTGGCATTACATAATTGTGAAGATCTGTTACCAATATTGATTTTCTCTTTTCATTCTCTAATCCTTCAATATCTACAAACTCATAAAATCCTGTCAAGGTCATCAAATGCATCTTACCTTTTGGACACTGATATGCAATTATTCCGCCATCTCTTGCACCATATTCGTTTATTACAGGGCATTTAAATACTTCTTGAATTAAATCTTTTTGGTATTCATATAAATTTTCAGCTGTGGTGACAACTCCTTTGAGTTTCAACTTCAAGTCTATACCATTTTCTTTTAAAAGATATGCAAGTTTATATGCAGCAGAAGGATATGCGTATATGTACAAAGGTTTGAATCTCTTGATTCTTTTTGCAATTTTATTTATGTTTTTCTCGTTTATCTCCCATGAAGAAATTATAAGCCTATTTTTCAAAATTCGCTCTTTAATTTTACCTTTCAAATCCTTAACATTTCCAATATCATTTCTGGAAGCCCAAAGCATCAGACACCTATCACCAATGTTTATCCCCCACCAAGAAAGTCCCAAATACCTTGCTGCTTCATACCACTCGACAGTTTCTCTATCCATATAAAACTTTACAGGCTCGCCTGTAGACCCGCCTGTTCTATTTAAGATACACTTTGAGAGATCTGCTTTTTCTGACAAGTAAAAATCTCTGTTTTCTGAAAACTCTTTTTTCCCCAAGATGGGAAATTCTTTCAAAGCCCTTTCTGGATAAGCTTCTATTTCTTTTTTGAGATAGTTGTACTTTTTATATGCTGGGACATGTTCAATACAATGCAACAGTAGCTTTTTTAGATCTTCTCTCTGAACATCTTCAATCTTTTTTTGAGAAGCTCTACTTTTTTGTAATAAAATATCTAGTTTCTTTCTTATTGTATTTCCTTTAAACGTTTCCATTAAAGGAAAGAATATATTTCTTATCAGATAACCAATAAAATCCATATTAAATACTCCTAATCGAACTTTTTATTTACTATTTAAATTATATCACACATCTCAAAAAACAAACAATAGATTAAATAATTTTAATGAGATTTTCGTGAAAAATAAATAAAAAAGTCTCTTACCCTTTTGTAAAAAATGGGTAAGAGACATCGAAAGCAATTACATTTTCTCTGGAGCGTCAACTCCAAGCAGTCTTAGCATGTTATTTATGACAATTCTTACACACTCAACAAGAGAAAGCCTTGTAAACATCAGTTCTTCATTTTCATTCTTAACTCTGCACGCGTTATAAAAAGCATGGAACATAGATGCTAAGTCTAAAAGATACTTTGTTACTCTGCTAACGTCTAAGTTCCTTGCTGCTATCTCAATTTCTTCAGGAAGCTCTAAAAGCTTTTTCAAAAGTTCAAGCTCTTCCTCTTGCTGCAAAAGTTCTACTTTTATTTTACTTTTATCTAATACAATCCCTTCTTCTGAAAGAGCTCTAATGATTCCGCATGTTCTTGCATGAGCGTACTGGACATAAAACACAGGGTTGTCAAGTGTCTGCTGGGTCACAAGGTCTAAATCTATCTCAATGTGGGTATCTGCTGATTTTGTATTGAACATAAACCTTGCAGCGTCTTTACCAATTTCATCAATCAGGTCTATAAGGGTTATCGCTTTACCTGTTCTTTTAGACATTCTAACAACTTCTTTACCTCTTACAAGTCTCACAAGTTGCATAAGAATTACTATGAGCTTTTCGGGGTCAATTCCGAGCGCCTTCATTGCAGCTTTCATTCTTGCAACATGCCCATGATGATCAGCACCCCAAATGTCTATCACAATGTCAAAGCCTCTTTTTTCAAACTTGTTTCTGTGATAAGCAATATCAGCTGCAAAATAGGTTGGAATCCCATTTGCTCTTATCAAAACCTCATCTTTCAAGGTTTCATCTATCTTTGAAGCTGCAAACCACAGTGCCCCATCCTTTTCGTATGTGTATCCTCTTGATTTTAAATCCTCAATTGTCTCAAAAACTTCTCCACTTTCATAAAGGCTACTTTCATGAAACCATACATCATACTCAATACCATATTTTCTCAAGTGCTCTTTCATAAGCAAAATATTTCTCTTTAGGGCAAATTCAACAAGCTTTTTTCTTCTCTCATCTGAAGATAAATTCGCTAAATCATCCCCATACTCATCCAAATATTCTTTTACCCTTTCGATTATATCCTCACCATGATAACAATCTTCTGGAAGAACTATATTTTCACCCTTCAGTTGTCTGTATCTAATCTCAAGGCTCTGTCCAAACTTTTCTATCTGGTTCCCAGCATCATTGACATAAAACTCCTTTGTGACATTGTATCCTGCCCATTTTAAAAGGTTTGCAAGGCAATCCCCCAGCGCACCTCCGCGGGCATTCCCCATGTGCATGGGACCAGTTGGATTCGCTGAGACAAACTCAACCATCACTTTTTTGCCATTTCCAATATTTACTTTTCCATAGTCGTCGCTTTCAGACAAAATCACATCCACAACCTTGTAAAGCCAGTCTTTTTTGAAAAAGAAATTTATAAATCCTGGACCTGCTACTTCAACCTTTTCAATGAAAGTATTTGATAAATCAATTGCGTTAAAAATCCTATTTGCAATCTCTCTTGGATTTTTCTTAAGTTTTCTTGTAAGCTCCATTGCTATGTTTGTTGCAAAATCACCATGAGACTTCTCTTTCGGCTTTTCAATCATTATATCTGGGATGCTGTCAAGTTCAAATATCCCTTTATCAATACAGCTTTTTAGGGCATTTTGAACTACATCTTGAATCTGCTGTTTTGCAAGTTTTACTAAATTCAATTTTTTACACCTGCCTCTTTGATTTTAAGTAAAAAGTCATTTTCAGACATCATATGCGAATCTAAATCTATAGCATACTCTACTAAAACTTCTCCACCACTATCATCCAAGTCAACTTTCATCTTCTTTGTATAAACTCCAATCATGATAACTCCCTGGTCGGTTATATATGTGGAGATGTGTCTTTTGCCAGGCTCAAATATAAAGGTTGATGTAACATCACCCCAGCGGATTAAGGTTATAAGGTCGGGCTGAATCTTAAAAGTTGTTGTCGTACCTGCAAGACCGGTCAGTTCACTTTCCTTATATGTCACAAAATAACTTTCTCCCTTTTTATAGAACTTACCTTCTGTAAAAAATTCTATGCTATTTTCAAAACTGTTTATGGGGTATTCCTGCGTGCCTTTTACGTAAATCAAAACATCTTTTTTCATACTTCCACACCCCAAAAAATGGCTATTTTTAGTACCTCTCTATGTCTATTTTCTCTTCACATTTTATCTTTTCATTTAAAAATATCGAAGCTACAGACTCAAATTTTTTGAGATTGTCGCTTGCATAAAAATAATATGTTGGTTCATCGTTTGTAGTGTTTAACATATCTTTTTGCTTTAAAACCTCAAACACCTGTTTAGCTGTTTCAAGTGCAGGATTTATTAGCACAACGTCCGGCAATATCTTCTTTATGACATCTTGTAAAAAAGGATAGTGTGTGCATCCCAGAACGAGAGTATCTATTTCCTTTTCACTGAACTCTTCTAAATACTCTTTCGCAACAAGATAAGTTACCTCTTTATCTGTCCATCCCTCTTCTACAAGCGGGACAAAAAGAGGACACGGCTTTGAAAAAACTTTTATATTACTATCAAGTTCTAGTATTTTTTTTTCGAAAGCACCACTTGATATTGTTCCTTCCGTCCCTATAATTCCAATTTTTTTATTTTTAGTAGCTCTTACTGCTGCTTCAGCCCCAGGTTCAATTACTGCAACAATAGGAATGTCAAATTTTGCTTTCAAAGCTTCATATGCATACGCAGAGGCAGTGTTACATGCCACAACCACTATCTTAACATTTTTTGATAGCAAAAACCTTGTGTTTTGCATTGCAAACTTTGTAACTGTTTCTTTAGACTTAGAACCGTATGGAATTCTTGCCGTATCTCCAAAATACACAATACTTTCATTTGGCATAAGACTTACAATCTCTTTAAAGACAGTAAGCCCACCCAAACCAGAATCAAATATACCGATTGGTCGCAAATCCATAGCTATTTCAGCCCTCTTTGCTGTATTTTATGCTTTTTTTCTGTCTATTTTTCTCAATGGCAAGAGAAATTAGTTTATCAATGAGCTGAGAATACGGAATGCCACTGAACTCCATAAGTTTTGGATACATCGAAATACTTGTAAAACCAGGTATTGTGTTTACCTCGTTGAAATACACTTTGTTCGTATCTTTATCAACAAAAAAGTCCACTCTTGCCATTCCACAGCACTCAAAAATCTTGTAAATCCTTCCTGCCAAATCTTTTATTTCTTCAATAACTTCCTTTGGAAGTCTTGCCGGGATGATAAGCTCTGATGAATTATCAATATATTTTGCCTCATACGAATAAAACTCTCTTGACGGAATTATTTCTCCCGGCTCAGACACAAATACTTCATCATTTCCCAAAACTGCACATTCTATCTCCCGAGCGTTTATAGCCTGTTCAATCAAAATCTTTGTATCATACAAAAAAGCCTCATGTATTGCCAAAACAAGGTCCTCTCTATCTTTCGCTTTTGATATACCCACAGACGAGCCTGAGTTTGCAGGCTTTACAAAAACAGGATACGAAAACTCACTCTCTATTCTTTTTATGAAATAATCTTTTTTAGCTGAATATTCGTTTTTGTATACAACCAAAAAATGCCCCTGTGGTATTCCTTCTAAAAGCGCAAGCTTTTTAGCAAATGCTTTGTCCATACATATAGCCGACGAAAGAACTCCGCAACCCACATATGGTATGTCGGATAACTCTAAAAGCCCCTGAACTGTACCATCCTCACCATTCATTCCATGCAAAACTGGGAATACTACATCTATATCTATAAAAGTAGCTTCACTATCCTTTATTTTTACAAGTGCTTTTTTGGTTCTATCAGGAGAAACAAAACATTCTATAGAAAACTGAGTCCACTTGCTATCTAAATCTTCAATTTTGCCTGTGTACAAGAGCCATTTTCCTTCTTTTGTTATACCTATTGGAATTACTTCGTATTTTTCTTTATCCATATTTTGCATAATTGATTTTGCCGAAACTATGGATATTTCGTGTTCTGTTGAAACTCCTCCAAATAAAACAGCAACTTTTAACTTGGTCATTATCAGAATTACCTCCAAAAATATGCTTTTTGTAAATTTATATATTCATCAAGCAGACAACTTTATTACATTTCAAGTTGCATTTTCTACAATCCAAGATAGCCTCTCACATCAAGCAAAATTTCCTCTAATTTCTGCTCATCTGGGCTTTCACCATAAATTCTTATAAGGTCTTCTGTGCCAGATGGTCTTACTAAAAACCACGACATATCTTCAAGTATAACCTTCAATCCATCTCTTGTTCTGTATTCAATACATTTGAGCCCTGCAACTTCACTTTTGCCGAAATTTTTAATTCTTCCCAAAGCCTCTTCTTTCTTCTGAGAAGTTGTTCTTATATCAATTCTTTTATTATAAAGCTTTCCATACTCAGACTCAATGCTCCTTAAAATTTCTTTTGGAGATTTTTGAAGCTTTGCAACTGCCTCTGCAACCAAAAGGTCAGCCAAAATTCCATCCTTTTCAGGCACATGCCCTTTTATGGAAAGCCCTCCAGATTCCTCTCCACCGATTAGGCTATCTTCTTTCATCAAACACTCTGCAATATATTTAAACCCAACAGGTGTTTCAATGCAACGCATATTGTGCTTCTGTGCAATTTTGTCGAGCATAGAAGTTGTTGCAACTGTCCTTGCAATTGATGATGCTTTCCCACGCGTTTTTATCAAATAGTCTGCAAGCATAAAGATTACTTCATTTGCCGAAATATACTCTCCATCTGGATTCACAACACCAAACCTGTCTGCATCCCCATCTGTTGCAAGGCCTAAGTCAAACTTTTCGCTCTTTATAACCTCTAAAAGGTCTTTCATATTCTCCAGATTAGGCTCTGGCAAATGTCCACCAAAAAGCGGGTCGCGCCAATTATTAATTACCCTTACTTCACATCCAAGCCTCTTGAGCGCTTCATCAACATACCCTATTCCACAGCCATACATAGGATTTACAAGAACTTTTAAAGTTTTCCCCTCAAATACCTTTTTGTCTATCAAGTTCAAAACATCATTTATATATTCTTCTTTGTAATCAAAGTATTCAATAAGTTTTTCTTCAGGATTTAAACTGCCAAGTCCTTCTTTCTGGATTCTTTCCACGTTTTTTACTATCTTATCTGTAATCTGTGTGTTGGCAGGTCCACCATAGTGTGGAATAAACTTTATTCCGTTGTAGTAATATGGGTTGTGACTTGCTGTTATCATTATTGCTCCGCTTACACCTTTTTTAACAACAGCATGTGCTAAAGCTGGTGTTGGAATCGGCTGTTTTGAAAGAAAAACGTGTATCGCATTGCTACTTAGAACCTCAGCACACACTTTTGCAAAATTTTCTGAGTGAAATCTATAGTCATATCCAATTAT
This sequence comes from Caldicellulosiruptor diazotrophicus, assembly GCF_017347585.1. Taxonomy (NCBI): domain Bacteria; kingdom Bacillati; phylum Bacillota; order Caldicellulosiruptorales; family Caldicellulosiruptoraceae; genus Caldicellulosiruptor; species Anaerocellum diazotrophicum. The sequence continues at coordinate 623,630 of NZ_AP024480.1, read as the reverse complement.
TATTGTCGGGTTTTCGTAGGTTTCTAAAACATATTCAGATATTGCCTGAGCAACAACTTTTACATTCTCAAAAGTAAAATCGTCTGCTATAATTCCTCTCCAGCCATCTGTCCCAAATGAAATCTTTCTCACCCTTTTTACCCTCCTTAAAAAAAGATTGGACAAATATATTATAATATAGATTGAAATTTTTACAATAAACAAAAAGATGACCGGGCAATAAATAGACTGCCGGTCATCCTTCTTTGTTCATTTATCAGCTGGAGCCAAGTACTTTTCAATCTTCTTTTTAACCCTTTGAAGAGCATTGTCAATTGATTTTACATCCTTGTGAATCATATCAGCAATCTCTTGATAACTCCTTCCTTCAAGGTAAAGGCTTAAAACCTTGAACTCAAAAGGTGAAAGACATCCAGTAATAACATTTATAGCGTTTTCAAGCTCCTCCTTTGTAATCATAACCTCTTCGGGGTCAGAAATGAATGTGTCTGCTAACGTATCAATTAGCGTTCTTTCATCATTTTCTTCGTACACAGGCTTGTTAAGTGATATGTAGGTGTTAAGAGGAATATGTTTTTGCCTGCTGGCAGTTTTGATTGCAGTTATCATCTGCCGCGTAATGCACATCTCTGCAAACAATCTAAACGAAGGATATTTTGTCTCATCAAAATCACGCACAGCTTTAAACAAACCTATCATTCCTTCTTGATAAATATCCTCCTTATCAGCTCCGATCAAAAAATACATCCTGCACTTTGCCTTTACAAAGTTTTGATACCTTGAAAGAAGCTCCTCAAGAGCCTCTTTCACTCCTTCTCTTGAATATTTAACCAATTCCTCATCTGGACATTCTTTAAAATTTAAAAGCCATTTTTGCAATGTCAAGGCAATATGCCTCCTTAAGTTTTTAAGCCTTGTTAAGAATTCAAAGAAAAACCTATCACAATAATTATATATTATTGCTAAAGCTTCTTTCAAGCTCATTCCAGGTTTTTTTTGAACTTCTCCAGCTTGCGAATAATATCCTCTTCTAAAGTATCTTCCAATCTGCCATTTTTATGCACTTTTTCTTCTTCTTTCTTTTTAATTTCTTTTCTGTAATGTTCAATCTCATATATAAGTTCTCTTGGAGGTATTCTCAAAGCACCATCTCCAAGGATTATTAGCTGTTCTAAATAGTCTGAGGTTACAACCCCAATTTTCTCGTTTTTGCTATTCTTGTAAACATATTGTTCTATGTAATTGTCTGCTGTCTCGCCCTCTTTTGTAAATATTACTTCTACATTGCTGATGGTTTCTTTTTGCCGCATAGCTCCTTTAACTAAGTGTGAATCAAACACAATAGTAATTTTATACCCTTTGTAGCCAGAAAAATCTGCTAAAATGTCAATTAACTTTTTACGTGCACTGTCCAAATCCTCTTCAGCAATTTTTCTTAAGTTCTCCCATGTATTTATAAAATTGTATCCATCAACCATCAAGTGCACCTTTGATTTCTCCTTCTTTAAGTCTTTGTTTCAAAACCTCAAAAAATATGATACCGGCCGCAACAGATGCATTAAACGAATTGACATATCCTTTTTGTGGGATTTTTATCAAAAAGTCAGCTCCTTCTTTCACAAGCCTGGAGATACCTTTCCCTTCAGAACCTATCACAATACATGTTGGAATAGTAAAATCACACTCATAAACAGGTTTCGGACTACTTGCATCTGCAGCAAACACCCATATGCCCTTCTCTTTCAGTTCCTCAATAGTCCTTCTTAAGTTAACAACCCGTGCAATCTTCATATACTCAACAGCACCTGCAGAAGCCTTTTCAACGGCTGGCGTTACAGGGCATGAATTCCTTGCTTCAATCACAATTCCATGCGCCCCACACAAATGTGCAGACCTTATGATAGACCCAAAGTTCTGTGGGTCGGTTATTCCATCAAGCAAAACTAAAAAAGGCTCCTCACCGCTCTTCTTTGCTTCAAATAAGATGTCATCTGTATCGCAATATTCAAACTCGTGTGCAATGGCAATGACGCCTTGTGGATTTTTTGTCTGCGCCATTTTATCTATTTTGCTTTTATCAACAAATTTCACCACAACCCCACTTTGTCTGCAAAGGTCTATTATCTGGGCAGTCTCTTTATCTTTTGCTGAATTTGAGATATACACCTCTGTTATCTTAGCTCCGCTTTTGAGTGCTTCTTTCACAGGATTTTTGCCTTCAATAGTTCTCATTTTCCTCCCTCTTTTTCCCAAGATATTTTTCTCTCACTTTTTCAAACTCTCCACAAGAGAACTTCCCTTCAGGGCAATAGCCAAGTCTTATGCATTTAGGTCCTGCAAATTTGAATATGTTTGGCGCAACGTTTTTGACAAGCTCTAAAATCTTGTCAGCAACAGCCCTCATCTCCCACTGAGCTCTACTGCAGCACCTTTCGCTAAAAAAATGTAAAAGCTCTCTTGCGTTCATTGTCATGATAATCTTTGTTTCACAGGCATTTGGAAGAACATATCTTGCATCCTCAATTGCCATTTTTTCTGCCTTCTTTAAAGCCTCTTTCTCTGAAATTCCTTGTATTTTAAATCTTTCAATGTGTTTTTTTTGAAGCTTTTCAGACAAAATAGCATAAGCTTGTGAAATCTGGTTCATGGTGTCTATAAAAATATTTTTAAGCTCTTCATCTTCTTCTATGCTTGGTGGGATGACATAATCAAATCCATCCATCTTGACATACCGCTGAGATTGCTGTGAATACGAAGCAATCCTGTGACGGACAAGCTGGTGTGTAAAGCTTCTTGAAACTCCTTCTATCCCAAATGTAAAGCTTACATGTTCTAAGGGTGACTGATGCCCCACCTCTACCAAAAAATTCAGAAAGTTTTTAATTGTCTCATCATCTAATCTTTCGAAGATATTCTCAATGGTTGCATTAGAATAACAAAGTTTTGCTGCAGTTGCAACAACCTTTTCAGGCTCTGGTGTGTGAGATAACAGAACAACTTTGAACTTCATAGTCAATTCCTCCATATATAATAATTGCATTTTACTGGTATAAAAATAAATGAAGTTTTGTGATAAAATTATTGTATCACAAAAAGGGGGCAACTTTATATATGGGAAAGCTATTTATTATGCCTAAACAGCAAAACTTTGTTTTAATAGGCTATGATTTTATTAAAAATCATATGCCTTTTTCTGACGGGGAGTTTGTTAAGGTATATATATACCTTAAATATCTTTTCCAAAACAAAATTGAAGCAGTTGAAATAGATAGGATTGCAAAAGAACTAAATCTTCTTGAAAGTGATGTTGTAAAAGCACTTGAATTTTGGACACAAAGAAATTTAATTAGGCTTTCAAAAGACGTTGATGGCAATTTTTCAATTGAATTTTTGGATGAGGTGTTTGTATCTGAAAAGATTGAAAGTTCTATAGCACCACCAGTTTACACAACAGAGGATTTATCAAGATTTTTTGAAACAGATGAAAAGTTTAGAAACCTTCTTGAATTTGCCCAAAAACAGTACTGCAGGACATTTAACAAAAGTGATATTGATGTTTTGCTTGAGATTTATGACTGGCTAAAACTGCCTATTGAGGTCATATACCTTTTGATAAACTATGTTACAATAAATAAGAACAATAAAAATCTAAAATTTCTTGAACAAATGGCAATTAAATGGAAAGAGCTTAACATTGACAGCATTGAAAAGGCTGAGGAGTATATAAGGTCGCAGGAAGATACAAGTAGAATAAAAAGGCATGTTCTTCAGTATCTTGGAATATACAACAGAGCTCCCACTAAGGTGGAAGACGAAATTATGAATGTATGGATAAACGACTGGAAAGTGCCAGAGGATGTTATTATGTATGCTTTGAGTCTTGTGAAAAATGTGAACAATCCCACAGTAAGCTATGTAAATGGTATAATAAAAAGGTGGTATGAGGCAGGTCTGAAAGATTTAGAATCAATCAAAAAGTTTGAACTTGAAAATGCTCAAAAGAAAGAAAAGAACAAAAAGCAGGCCTCAAATAAAAAGAGCCTCCGTGAAGAAAGAGACCCATCTACATACACTGCGCTAGAAGAACTTTACAAAAAAGCCTTGAGAGGTAATGCAGATGATGACGAATAAGAAAGAAATATTAGAGACGATAGATAGAATATACAAGCAAAGACGCTACAATGCAGAGCTTTCAAAAGAAAGAAAAATCAACGAGCTTTATGCAAAATCAAAAGAGTTTGCCGATATATGTGACAAAATAAAATTAGCTGGCTTGAGGCTGTCAAAAGCGTCGCTTATGCAAAATAAAGAACAAATAGCTAAATATTCTAAAATTTTTGATACACTTATTTCAAAAAGGACAAAACTTTTAATTGAGATGGGATATCCGAGCGACTATTTAGAACCAGACTATGTGTGCAAGACATGCCAGGACACAGGCTTTGTCGTTTTAGATGACAGAGTTGATGTTTGCAAATGTAGAACACAGCTCTTTATTGAACTTCTGTATGAACAAAGTAAGCTCAAGGAAATCTTAAAAGACCATAACTTTAGCAAGTTAAATTTAAACTATTACTCAAAAGAAGTTGATGTGAAAGAAGGATTGTCACCGTATAAGAATATGGTCAAGATAATTGAAAAGGTTAAAGAGTTTTTAGAAAATTTCGATAAACCAAATCAAAAAAATTTGTTGTTTTATGGACCAACGGGTCTTGGTAAGACGTTTCTTGCTCATTGTATTGCAAAAGAGGTAATTGATAAAGGTAAAACTGTAATATTTTTAGACAGTATTTCTTTCTTTGAGGTATTAAAAGATAAATATTCCAAAATGCTTCGACTCTATGAAGATGTAAGTGATGAAGAATACAAAAGCCTTGAAGAGGTAGACCTTTTGATAATTGATGATCTTGGGAATGAGGGAAAAAATGCTGAGTTCTGCCATGGGGTTTTTCAAAGTTTGCTGGACAAAAGATTTTTATCTGGCAAAAAAACGGTTATAACAACAAACTACAGCCTTGACGGGCTTGTTACAGTTTATTCTCAGTTTATAATGGGTAGGCTTCAGGAGTATTTTTTGTTTCTTCATCTGTTTGGAGAAGACGTGAGGGTAATAAAAGCAAAACTTCAGCTTGAAAAGAGAACTTCAGAGATGTCATAAAAAGATAAAGGTAACCAGCTTGAAATCTTGCCGGTTACCTTTATTTTATAGCAAAAAGCAATTCACCCTCGCATACAACTTCACCATCAACATATGCAGCCGCCTTTGCCTTGCCAATTGAACCTTTGAGAGAAATTAGAACTGTTTCAATCACAAGAACATCGCCAGGTTTTACAACTTTTTTGAACCTTACCTTGTCAATACCTGCAAAAAACGGAGTCTTTCCTATAAATTCTTCTTTTAAAAGCATTGCAACAGCTCCAACCTGTGCCATTGCCTCAACAATCAACACACCCGGCATCACAGGATTTCCCGGAAAATGCCCCTGGAAAAACGGTTCGTTGATTGTCACATTTTTGATTCCCTTTGCTCTCTTTCCCTCTTCAACTTCTACAATCTTGTCAACAAGTAAAAAAGGGTATCTGTGAGGTAGAATGTTCATGATCATATTAATATCAATCATTTTTTAGTTCATCTCCTTTTTGTTACATATAATATCTTACTACTAAATATATGGTTGAAAGAACAATTGTAAGTATCATTGTAGGAAAGGCATATTTAAAAAATTCTCCAAATGAAAGCTTATATCCTTTTTCTTCTAAAAGACCTGCTGTGACAACATTTGCCGATGCACCGATAATAGTACCATTTCCGCCAAGACATGCACCCAGAGCTAAAGCCCACCAAAGTGGTTCTACATCAAAATGCCCAAGTTTTTGCATGTCTAAAATCAAAGGTATCATAGTAGCGGTAAATGGAATATTGTCAACAAATGCAGAGAATATAGCAGAACCCCAGAGAATTACAAGCGCTGTTAAAAGCGGGTTACGATGGGTTATATTTAACATTGCTTTTGCAAGAATATCAATGACCCCAGTTATCTCAAGCCCTCCTACTATTATAAAAAGTCCTAAAAAGAAAAATATTGTGGTCCATTCAACCTCTTCAAGGACCTCTTTTACGTCAACACCGCTAATCAGCAAAAGTAGGCTGGCACCTGCCAGTGCTATAATTGAAGATTCAAGCTTTAATTTATCATGAAGAATAAAACCCAATATCGTAAGACCTAACACTGCCAAACTTTTTATGAGCAACTTCTTATCTTTTATATATTCACTCTCATCTATTTTCAAAAAAACTTCTTTAAGTTCAGGATCTACCTTTAATTTGTTCCTAAATATAAAAGCAAATATTAACACTGTGGTAACAAGAATTATGACAATTACTGGAGCAAGATTTTTAACAAAGTCCATAAACGAAAGTCCTGCTTTGCTGCCAATCATTATGTTTGGTGGATCTCCAATTAGGGTTGCTGTCCCACCAACATTTGAAGCAAATATGATTGAAATTGCAAAAGGAATTGGAGAGATATTTAGATCCTCTGTGATACTCAGAACAATAGGAATTATCAAAAGTACTGTTGTAACATTATCCAAAAAAGCAGAAGCTACAGCTGTTACTATGGATATAAGTATTATCATAATAAGAAGGCTACCTTTTGAAAGTTTTACCTGTTTTACCGCAATGTATTCAAATATACCTGTGCGCTTTGTAATAAATACAATAATCATCATTCCTACCAAAAGTCCCAAGGTATTGAAATCTATTGCCTCATGAATAGCATATTCATAAGACACAACCTTAAAAATAAGTAAGATGGCAGCACCAAAAAGTGCAATAATTGTTCTGTGAATCTTTTCAGAAACTATAAATGCATATACAAGCAAAAATATTACAATTGCTAATATCATTGTTTTTTTCTCCTTTCATTTGTAAGCATTTCATAAACTGTATTAAGAATAAAGTAAAGTCTTTCATTTTTACCTTGAAGATATAAGTACCCTACAAGACATTCAAACGCTGTTGCAAACTTATAATCAATAACATTACTATTTTTCGGTATTGTTTTACTTTTTGCATTTCTTCCGCGTTTTACAATAATTTTTTCTTCTTCAGTTAAAATATCCCAGATATGTCGCATTGCCTTTGCTTGATTTTCTGCTTTAACGTACATTATTGACCTCAAATGATACAAATGCGGAGTCAAGTTAGGATTTTCTTCAACCATTTTTGTTCTTATAAATTGCTCATATACAGCATCGCCTACATATGCATATGTGAGGGGATTTAACATAATAACCTTCTCACCACTTTTGACTTTAATCTCACAATAAAAACAAAATGAGCCAAAGCCAAACTTGGCCCAAAAAACTATATAATTGTTTTTTACTAAAATCAATCAGCTGTTCCAAGTACCCTTATTGTATTCACATAAGGGTCGGCCGTGCCCTGCAGCTGACAATCCTCTTCTTTCAAAAGCTTTATATAATCAACAAGGTCTTTTGTAATTCTCTCACCCGGCAAAATAAGTGGTATTCCAGGCGGATATGCCATGACCATCTCACCTGAAATCTCACCAACTGCGTTGTCAAGATCAACAACCTTTTTAGAGCTATAAAATGCATCTCTTGGCGACACTATCACCTGCGGCGAGTGCAAAACTATTGTTGGCGTTTTTACATCCTTTACGCCAAGTTTTTTAGCCATATCGCGAAGAGCTTCAATTAGCTTTTCCACACTCTCTTGTGTATCTCCCAAAGAGATTATAGCCAGTATATTGTAAAGGTCAGACATTTCTACTTGGATGTTATATTCATCTCTCAAAATTCTCTCAGCTTCATATCCAGTTATGCCAAGTCTTCTGACATTTATCCCAAGTTTTGTCTCATCAAAGTCATAAACACCCGGTGTCCCAATTAGCTCTTTTCCAAATGCATAAAGTCCTTCAATCTTGTTAATCTCTTCTCTTGCCATTCTGGCAAGTTTGAGCGTCTCTTCTAACATCTCTTCACCATACATTGCAAGCTGTTTTCTTGCAACGTCTATGGAACACATCAGAATGTAAGATGAGCTTGTTGTCATTGTAAGGTTCAAAACCTGCTTGACAGTTTCTGGTTGAATTCTGTGACCTCTAAGAAGAAGCACTGAACTTTGAGTAAGTGACCCACCTGTTTTGTGAGTAGAAACTGCACTCATATCTGCTCCAACTTCCATTGCAGTGAGCGGAAAATCATTATGAAATCCCATATGTGCACCATGCGCTTCATCTACCAAAACAGCCATTCCAAACTTGTGTGCTGTCCTTGTTATGGACTTCAAATCACTTGCAATTCCATAATATGTTGGGTTTATAACAAATACAGCTTTTGCATGAGGATGTTTTAGTATAGCTTTTTTCACATTCTCAATTGTCACACCCATTGTAATCCCAAGCTCTTCATTGACCTCTGGCTGCACATATACAGGTATAGCCCCACTTAAAATTATCCCGCCAAATGCGCTTTTGTGTGCATTTCGAGGCAGTATTATCTCATCTCCAGGTTCGCACGCTGACATTATCATTGTCTGAACACCAGACGTTGTACCGTTTACCAAAAAATATGCATATTGAGCACCAAATGCGCTTGCAAAAAGCTTTTCAGCTTCATAGATGACTCCTATTGGGTTGTTTGCATTGTCTAAATCCTCCATGCCGTTTAAGTCCATTAGCATGACGTTTTGCCCAACAAAATCGGTAAATTCTTTAAGACCTCTTCCATATTTGTGTCCCGGAACATGGAACGGTATTATATTCTTTTCAATGTGTCTTTTTACAGCATCAAATAAGGGTGTTTTGCTCTGGTCCTCCTTTGTCACCTTATTCTGCCCTGCCTCCATTTCTTTTCTTTATACTTTTTAATTTTCTGATTGATAATTATACCACACTGCAATTTTTTTAAAAGTATTTTTTTACTCAAAAGTTACGCGGCTTACACCCTCAATTAGATATAGATCTGTAATAAGCTGGTTGATATTGCTATCTGGCAAAACTAAAGCTTTATAACAAACCTTCTCAGTCTTTTCATGCATAAATTTAATATCTTTAATTGTCACAGAGTGTGCTGTCAAAATTGAATCTATCTTTTGAATAGAACTTTTTAGATTGTGCCCCTCGACAATTATTGACCTCAAAATCCCTTTTGATACAAATTTTACTTCAAACTTTTTTAATAGAATCAAAGTAAGATATACAGCAGCTGTTGCTAAAAATGCACCCTTATAATACCCAATTCCAATTGCAAGACCAATACACGCAACAGCCCATAAAGTTGCAGCAGTGGTTAAACCTTTGACTGTAGCACCATCTTTTATAATTGTCCCTGCACCAAGAAAGCCAATCCCTGAGATGACCTGAGCACCCAGTCTTGCAACATCTATATTTGCATGTCCTTTGTAATAAATCTCATAAATATGCTCAGATGTCATCATAACAAGCGTTGAACCAACACAGACCAAAATATGTGTTCTGAATCCTGCTGGTCTGTGGACATTTTCACGCTCAATACCAATAAGTCCACCTGCCAATATTGCAAATATGATTTTCAATATATCCTGTAACATTCAAAATTCCCTCTTTAGAATGTAAGACTATGATTATATTATATACTACAAAATGTAAAAAAATTAAAGAGGCTGCTTTCTCGTTTTTTGGGTTTTAGAAAAAGCAGCCTCAAATGGAATACTTTATTATTTTGTCCACAATTCAATGTTTTGCTTGATTCTCTTTGTATAATATTCTTCAACTTTACTATTACCAAGCTTCTCAAAACCAGCTAAAAATTCTTCCCATACCTTATCAAAATCTTTTTCTTTTGCCATTACAACTTTTGGAATGGTTGAAAGTGTATAGTTCCAAATTTTGTCGTTTATTGTTTTGATATTAGGATCATCAATTGAAATCATCCATAGATATCCCCATGTTTTTTCTGGATATTCATTTGATTTGGGGAACAAGTCTTTCCAAATCTCAGCTTTGTATGCTGAGAGAACTTTCTTTTCAACATCACTGTAGTTCTTTCTTATATCTTCTTTTCTTGTATCAGGCGCAATTGGATTTCCTGTAGAGTCAATATACGTGTTAGGTAGTCTTGGGAATGGATAAAGGTATGCACCAATTCCTGTCTTTTTAGAAAATGTTGGATCTGTTTTTCGCATCTGGTCAATTTTAGGAAGAAATACTCTTTTGCCGTTTACATATGTGTAATGGATACCTTCTATCCCCCACTGTCTTAGGATATTGGCATCTTCTGTGCACATCCAGTCTAAAAATTTAATAGCTCTTACTTTATCCTTGCACTTAACAGTTATTGCAACACCCCAGCCCCCTGTGTAACCAACTTTGACATCAGGTGGAGCCTGTTTAATTTTTTCATTTACTGTAACAGGATAATAACCATATGTGTATTCGTACTTACCTGCTTTCTTGAGAGCAGTAATTGGCTCACCTACCGCCCAACCTGCGTCAATTAAAGCAAGAACTCTTCCAGATGCAATTTTTGCTTTATACTGGTCGTCTTTCTGAACAAATGTCTCTCTATCAAGGATTCCTGCGTTCCATAGGTGATTTAACCATTTGAAATATTCTTTTTCAATTGGACGTTTATAATGTCTTATTACTTTCAAAGTTTTTGGATCAACATAAAACTCTCCATCATCTGGTGCGCCCGTTGCCTGAAAAGCTGGATTTGTAACCGATATAACAGTTCGCCAGTCATCAGCGGAAAGTGTGAGTGGAATTGTTGGAAGTCCATCTGTAGCAGGATGTTTCTTCCAGTACTTGACTATTGCATTTTCAAAGTCTTTGATTGTTCTTATTCTTGGGTAATTTTGCTCAATTACTACTCTGTGCTGAATCATAAATCCACCATTAACATCCAAAGTTGCATCATTGTCTGTTGTAATTCCCAAACAGTAAATGTGTGGATCCTGTGGACTCCATCTGAGTCTTTTGAGATTTTTGCCATATGCTTTTTTGATATTAGGACCATACTTTTCAATTAAACTGTCTAACTGAACAATACCACCAGCATTCTTAAGAAGTTGCAAATCTCCTTTTGCATATACAAGGTCTGGATAATCACCACTTGCTGCCATAAGCTGAAGTTTCTGCTGGCCTCCTTGAGCCACAGCATATTCAATTTTGAGTGTCACGCCTGTAAGTTCTTTTATCTTTAGTGCAACAGGAGACTTAAATCCATCATCGTTCGGATTCACTTCAGCATTATACATAGTAAAAGTAATTGGTTTTTTAGCCTCTGGTGTAGGTTTTAAAGGATGGACAAGCTTTGAACCAGTAGCATTCCCAACAAAGCCAATTTCAAAAACAAAAATCCCAACCACTACAAGTGATAAAATTGAAAGTAACTTTTTTGAAATTCTCATGGCTAATTCAACCCTCCCCATTTTTGTTTTATGCTAAAAGCTGGTTCTTACCAGCTAAAAGCCGTGAATCTTTTTAACTTTTTATAGCACCAATTGTCATACCATGAATAAAATATTTTTGGACAAACGGATAAACAAATAAAATTGGTAAAGTCACAATTATAGTCATAGCCATTCTGAGAGAATGAGGAGTTACTTTCATCGTTCTGTTAGGGTCAAGATTGCTGTAGTAGTCAATCTGAGAGGAGGCTGCAGCATTAGACAAAATTTTTTGAAGTTCATACTGCAGTGTTGTAAGCCTTGGTTCATTTGAACAATAAAGGTATGTATCAAACCATGAATTCCAGTGACCTACTGCAATGAATAAACTTATTGTTGCAACTACAGGAGCACAAAGTGGCAAAATTATTTTCCAAAATATCAAAAAGTCATTTGCACCATCTATCATTGCCGACTCTTCCAAATCGGGCGGAATCCCTTCCATATACGACTTTATAACAATAACATTAAAAGGACTTATAAGACCGGGAAGAATATACACCAAAAAGTTATTCATAAGTCCAAGTCCTCTTATTAGCATGTAATCAGGAATCAAGCCTCCACCAACATACATAGTAATAATAAACATCATTGCAACTGGTTTTCGTGCAATAAAATCCTTCCTGTTTATAACATAAGCAACCATAGCAGTTGACAAAACACCAGCAAAAGTTCCAATAACTGTTCTCAACACAGTTATCAATACTGCCCACGGAATTTGAGGATAGTTTAATGTTTCTATATAGTTTACTAATGTAAACTTTCGTGGAAATATAGTAATTCCACCCTTTACTGTATCATAAGGGTCATTAAGCGATACAGCTAAAACGTGTAAAAAAGGATAGAGAGTGACTACTGTCAAAATCATCATTAGTAGGTAATTAAATACTTCAAATACCAAATCTCCTGTTGTTTTCCTTTTCACTTTAAAATGCCTCCTTGAGTAAAGTTTTTTACACCATGCGATAGCCAGTTGTCTTTTTAGAAAACCAATTAGCAAAAACAAGTAGAACCAAGCTCACAACTGACTTGAAAACACCTGCAGCTGTTCCAAAAGAGTATCTGCCTGTTCCAATACCATATGTAAGTATGTAAAGGTCGATGACATCAGCAACATCTCTTGTCGCCGCAGTTCTTAAAAGAAATTGCTTTTCGAAACCTATGTTTATTATGTTTCCAATACTTAAAATTAAAAGAACTATAACTGTGGGCATTATTCCTGGCAGCGTTATGCTTATCATCTTTCTGAATCTTCCCGCACCATCAACAGTTGCAGCTTCATACAGTTCAGGATTTATTGACGTTATTGCTGCCAAGTATATAATTGTGTTCCATCCGAGTTCTTTCCAAATATCGGAAAATGTAACTATCCACCAGAAGTAGCGTGGCTCTGCCATAAACATAATTGGGTAATTTATAAGATGAATCTTTTGTAAAATTTGATTTATCACACCGCTTGGTGATAGAATTTCGTTTACTAAACTTGCCACAACAACCCACGAAACAAAGTGCGGAAGATATGAAATTGTCTGGACTGTTCTTTTAAAGCTTATATTTTTTATTTCATTTAAAAGTAAAGCTAAGATTATTGGTAGTGGAAAGCCAAATACCAACCCCATAAAACTCATTATTAATGTATTTCTCATAGCTTTGTAAAAGTCAGGGTCCTGAAACATCTCAACAAACCACTTAAATCCAACCCATTCTTGATTCCAAATAGGTTTACCAGGTTTATAATCTTGAAATGCCATAATCCAACCCCATAGCGGAACATATCTAAAAACAATAAGCCATATGATAAAAGGAAAAATCATTAAAATTAGATATCTTTGCCGCCACAGTTTTTTGTAAAGTTTTGAACTATTCATTTTAAAGCCTCCAAAAATATATTTCACATTGTTGTCCACTGTTTAGACATATACAATTTTAAAGAAAAAAATAAAATTACAATACCCTATTTTTTTGACATCTTATACCCTACAGTTTAGACATTTAAAAAACAAAAAAAGAAGCCATTTTTTGTAGCTTCTTTTCTGATATATTTATCAATTTTTTAATTTCTCTTTATACTCCTTTGGTGAAAGTCCTACATATTTTTTGAATTTTGAACAAAAATAATCAACATCTTCAAAACCAACTTTTTTGCATGTCTCAGATACCTTACATCCTTCTTTTAAAAAGACTTTAGCCTTCTCTACCCGTATTCTATCTAAATACACCGTGAAGTTTTCTCCAAATATCTTTTTAAAGAGCTTACTAAAATAAGAGCTACTGTATCCAAAAGCACTGGCAATTGTATCTAATTTTATATCTGCAAAATAGTTTCTCTCTATAAAGTCAGCAATCCTTTGTTTTAAGCTATCAGGACTTAATTTATTAATCTCATCTGCAATAGATACAAAGTAGAATTTTATCAAACCTTTTAATTCTGTTAAGGTAGGCTGTACGTAAAAATTCTTTAAAATCTCTTGGCTAAGATATTTTTCAACAAGAGGTTTATAAAGATCATTTTGGGTCAATTTATATAAAGTCTCAATATAGAAGTTTGAGAAATTTATCTTTATATCCTCTTCAGACATTCTACTATACAAAAATTGTTCACTCTTTTCTTCAACTATCCGATTAATGTTCTCAAATCCATTTAGTGCTATAGCCATTGCTAATTTTTCGGTACACTCTTTATTATCAAAGTTGACTTTTTTACCTTCAATATTTTCCATATACTCACCTATGTAAACAATTCCTTTGTATCCTAAAAGAAATCGTCTTTCAAGCAATTCTATCGCTTCCTTAAATGACTTCTTGATAAGAGTGTAGTCATCAACTTCACTACCAATTGAAATCACTACTTGGTTGCTAACTATTCTTGACAGATTTTCCTTTAATATGTTAATACTCTTGCTATTGAATGGATACCAAAAATCTTTGAAAAGAATACATATATTATGATTAACAATTGTTGAATATCCACAACAATTTCTTTTTAAAAACAAATCTATCTCTTTTTTTAATTGAGATAGTTTTTCTTCTATAACCTTTTGATTATTCTTGCTACAAAACGTTACTATAGCAACCTGATATTTATTCCATGGAAGCAAGAGCCCGTAAAAACTACTGATATAATTTATTTCATGTTCATCAAATGCTCCCAGCAAAAGTTTTTCTATTGCTTTTTCCAAACCGATTTCTTGAGTAGTCCGAACTGCCCTTTGCAGTTCAATCTCTTGACTAATCTTTTGTTTCACTTTCTCTAACTTCTGCTCAAGCATACGCGGGTCAACAGGCTTTAGCAAATAACTTTCAACACCAAGCTCAATTGCTTCTTTTGCATACTCAAACTCAGAATATCCTGAAAGAATTATAACTTTGGTATTCACACCTTCCTCTTTCAACTTTTTTATAAGCAAAAGCCCATCTATTCCAGGTATTCTGATATCAATCAATGCAACTTCAGGTTTATATTTCTTTATCTTATCTAATCCTTCTATTCCATCTTGAGCTGTGGCAACAATCTCAAATCCTAATGCTTTCCAATCAATAATTTTTTGAAGACCTTCTAATATTATAGGCTCATCGTCAATCAAAATTGCTTTTAGCAAAACCTCTTCACCTCTTTGGAATTTGAATTTCAATACTTGTGCCTTTGCCAAGTTCACTATTTATAAAAATCTTTGCCTCTTCCCCATAAAATAGTTTTAGTCTATGATAAACATTTTTCAATCCAACATGACTTTTGTCTTTGCTATCTAACGACTGTAAGACCTCCCCAAGCTTTTCCTTAGGCATTCCAGCACCATTGTCTGTAATAATTATCCTTATTGTACCATCTTTCTCAAATACCTTTATTTCAATGGTTCCTTTTCCTATCATCGGTTCAATACCATGCCTAATTGAATTTTCAACAAATGGTTGGATAATAAATGGAAGTACTTTTGATGAAAGAAGGTCATCTTGAACTTCAATTTTGTAATCTATCTTATCGCCAAATCGAAACTTTTGAATCTCTAAAAATTCTTTAACAATCTCAATTTCTTTTTCCAAAGTTATTAAATCTATTGTCATCTCAATGCTTTTCCTGAGCAAATTACTCAGCAAATAAACAACTTGAGCTATTTCATGCTGACCTGTACAAAAAGCCTTCATTCTGATAGCCTCAAGAGTATTGAATAAAAAATGAGGATTTATTTGACTACAAAGCATCTCAAACTGGATTTCTCTTTGTTTAGCAATTATTTGTTGTTTTTGTACCTCTGCCAGATACACCTGGTCAATCAAGTTTTTGATATTTTTAGCCATTGTTTTTATATTCTCTGTGAGTTGTCCAATTTCATCATTGCCTAAAATATTTATCTGTGCATCCAAATTGCCATGCGAAATTTCATTCACTTTTTTGTTCAAGATTGCAATTCTGTCAGTTATTAGTTTAGAAAATAAAAGCATAAGAAGAAGTGATACAAGCAAGTTACTGAATATAAGTGCAAACGTTATAAAAGTTATTTTGTTGACTTTTTTAAATATTTCTCTCTTCGAGAAAAAAGAAATGACTTTGAGAAAGCTGCTTCCGCTTTCACTTGCACTAATTGTACCTAAAATTGCCATTGTTTTTTTACCATCAATATTGACATTCTCAATAAGTTTGCCATCCTGAGAGGAAAAATTAAAATTCAGTTTCTTACCAACAAGATCTTTGTCCTTTGTAGCAACAACTATTCCTTTGTCAGTTATAATTAAGGTGTTCAAGTGCAATGACAACACTTCTTCAAGCTTTTCTTTTTTTATGTAAATTACCATTACACCTATTCTTTCACCATAAGAGTTTTTTATAAGCCTTATCATGCTAAAATAATACTGCGGCCGAAATGGATTATTGTCAAACACAAGCTCCCATAAAATCTTCCCATCGCCTTTTATGGCTTCTTTAAACCATTTTTGATTTTTTGTATAATCGTCAACCTTTACAATTTCGCCTGTATCAAGTAAAGTGGGATTAAAGGCATAAATTTTTATTGCATAAATATTCTTGTTGTAAATAGACATGAGATTGGAAAGCTCTGTATATGAAATATAATCATCGTAGATTTTGGATATATCTTTGTACTCTGTTGAAAGTATATTCAGAAGTTTTTTGTCAAGATATAATTTATTTGAAATATCAACAGCATTCTGTACAATATCCATAAGCTTGATTTTTACATCTTCAACATTTTTTCTTGTGTCTTTGATAGCATTTTCCAAAGCAATTGCTCTGAGGTTTAAAAAAAGAATAATCCCCAAAATAGTTTGGGGAATTAAAGCAGAAATCACAAAAGCTAATATGAATTTTTTCTTTATTTTTAAATTTGCAAAAAAGATCTTCATCTTTTCTCACCTATTTGATTTCTTTAATTTTATTTTAACTAAAACCATGACGGTCAAACAATGGAAAATTTTTAACTCTATTTTTCAATACTCAACAACGCTTCTTTACTTGCTGCTTCTAAAATTACTTCACTCCCATTTTCTTTTTGATTTACAATAGCATTAAATTGAGACTTTAACTTAAGTCCATGGAAAAGAAGTATCCAAGGCTTTTGAGTATCTTTTAATACATTTATTGAAATTTTGTCATTGTCTCTTTTTACTTCTAACTCAAGTTCTGTCTCGCCATTTGTATTCTTTACAGCTACAGAAACAGTATTCCCATCCTCCAATTCATATACATTCAATGTTACATTTTGAGCATAGTCATAATCAGGTCTTGTGTCACAACTTCCCATTGGAATTATAGAATTTGGCCTTGCTAAAAGCGGCAAGCTAAAATAATTATGTTTTTCCTTTCTCCACCTGCCACCAACAATCTTTTCACCTGTCAATATGTTTGTCCATATGCCTTCTGGAACATAATACTGAACCTCGCCATCTGGTGAAAAAATCGGAGCAACTAAGAGGCTACTTCCTAACATATATTGTCTATCAAGGTAGTTGCATGCTGGGTCATCTGGAAACTCTAACACCATAGGTCGCAAGACAGGAATTCCTTTTTCTGCTGCCTCTACAGCCTTTGCAAAGATATAAGGCATAAGTCTACATTTTAGCTTTGTGAAAAACCTCAAAACATCAACCGCTTCCTCGTCATAAAGCCAAGGAACTTTATAAGCAGAATTCCCATGAAGTCTGCTGTGTGAAGAAAGTAGCCCAAATGCAACCCATCTTTTGTAAAGATCTGGTGTTGCTGTGCTTTCAAACCCACCTATGTCATGACTCCAAAATCCAAAACCACAAAGTGAAAGTGAAAGACCACCCCTGAGCGTCTCTGCCATAGACTCATATGAAGCCAAACAGTCTCCGCCCCAGTGAACAGGAAATTTCTGGCTTCCTGCCGTCGCTGACCTTGCAAACACAACTGCATTTCCCTTGCCAAATTCTTCTTCTAATGTTTCATATACTGTCTTATTGTAAAGATAGGTGTAGTAATTGTGCATCTTTTGAGGGTCTGAACCATCAAAATAAACAACATCTGTTGGAATTCTTTCACCAAAATCTGTCTTAAAACAGTCAACCCCCATTCTAATTAACTCTTTGAGCTTTTCTGCATACCACTTGCACGCCTCTTGGTTTGTAAAATCAACAATAGCCATACCAGGCTGCCAATCATCTGTCTGCCATACATCACCATTTGGCTTTTTCAAAAAATATCCTCTTTCTTTGCCTTCGTCAAAAAGTTTTGAAAGCTGAGATATATAGGGATTTATCCAAACACATATTTTTACTCCCTTTTCTTTTAGACGCTTTAGCATCTGCGATGGTTCAGGAAAAACCCTTCTGTCCCACTCAAAATCAACCCAGTGCATATCCTTCATCCAGAAACAGTCAAAGTGAAATACATGAAGTGGAATACCCCTTTGGATCATTCCGTCTATAAAGCTTGTAACTGTCTTTTCATCATAGTTTGTAGTAAATGAGGTTGTAAGCCAAAGTCCAAAAGACCATGCTGGAGGAAGCTTCGGCCGACCTGTGAGTTTTGTGTAATTTTCCAAAACATTTTTCATGCTGCTGCCACCAATTAGGAAATACTCTAAATATTCACCTTCCACAGAAAACTGGACTCTTTCCACATTCTCAGTGGCAACTTCAAATGATACACGTCCTGGGTCATTCACAAAAACACCATAACCACGGTTTGTAATGTAAAAAGGAATGTTTTTGTAAGCAAGCTCAGAGATCGTACCACCATCTTCATTCCACATATCAACCACTTGTCCGTTTTTAACAAAAGGGGTAAACCTCTCACCCAGCCCATAAACACTTTCGCCAACACTCAAAGAAAGCTGTTCTCTCATGTAAGTAGTATTGTCAGGCATGATTGCGTAACCAAGATATTTATAACCATTTCTTGTTAGATATTTATCTTCATAGTAATATGTTACTCCCCACTCACCTTTTTTACTAATGGTAGCTTTGAGCTTTCCACTTGTTATTACAATATTATCCGAAAAATCTTCTATCAAAGGACAATATTCTTCTTTATAAAATTCAAAATGTGGCTTTTTATCTTTTTGACCCTTGTAATGCCAAATTTGCACTCTTATAACATTCTCAAAAGGTGAGGAAAAACGTACGGTAAAAACAGGTCCTTGTAGAGTTTGTCCCCTGTTTGTAATAGATTGAGCTGGCGCGAAAATAGTAACTGTATCTTTTGCAACTTCATAATCATACACATGAGCTGGATGATATAATCTTACTCCATCTTTTACACGCCAAAAGCCATCTGTAAATTTCATTTTAAAATCCCACCTTTATATTATTAAGCTTGTCACTGGCAAAAGAAAATTAAAGAAACAATCCAGTTTTATTATACACACCTTCTTTTTATATCTCTCATACTCTTTTGCAAAAAAGTATAAATGATTTGCTCTAAAATAACTTTTACATGGCTAACTAAATATTTTTTTTGTATTTAAATGGAGTAACACCTACATGCTCTTTAAATACTTTTATAAAATAGCTCACATTATTAAATCCTACTTCAAATGCAATTTCAGAAATACTCATGTTTGTGTTTTTGATAAGCTCAATTGCTTTTTCAACCCTGAACTTATTTATGTAATCAACTGGTGTAAGATGAGTAATCTCCTTAAAAAGACGACAAAAATAGAATTTGCTCAGGTTTGCAAGCTTTGCGAGCAGGTCAACATCTATATCAGATGAGTAGTTAGAATTGATATAATCAAGTGCAGATTTTATCTTTTCAATTTTCAAATCAAGTTCTCTATCAGAATTGCTGGCTGTTATACGTCCATTATTAAAAAGATTATAAAATAAACCGAACAAATAGCCTTTTACTAAAAGCTCATAACCTTTTGGCTTTTCTTTCCACACTGTTATTATATTCGAAATTAGTTCTCCTATTCGTTCATCATCAAAACTATTTTGAACAAGCAATCTTCTTTCTAAAATAGGCTGCAAATATTTGCTTTTACATATATCTGGTCCTCCAGAAAATAGCATATTCAAGCTAAATACAATTGCATAAGGTTCGGGATTATTTTCTGCTTTTCCACCGTGAATTGAACCACAGTTGACAAATAAAAACTGTTTTGGCCCTAAAAAATACTCCTTGCCGTCTATTCTAAAACTTGCCGTTCCTTTTTCAAGATAGACTATCTCAAATTCATCATGCCAATGAGGTAGAAGAGTATTGTTTTCGTGAACAAATATTTTTTCATATACATTTATAGGAAACACCACACTGCCATGTTGAACCTTTTCTTTGAGCCTCAACCTTTCATCCATTGCAATTTCCCCACTTTTTTGTATGTTTTCAATAAAAGCAATATACTAATCTTAAATAAATTTTATCACAAGCACAACAAAATAAAAAGCTGCCACAAATTTTGGACTGCGGCAGCTTTTCATCTACATGATAATATTTTACTTTTTCATCTTCATAACCTCTTTTGCTTTATTTACAATCTCTTCTGCTGTGAGCTTGTAGTATTTCAAAACATCCTCAGGCTTTCCTGACCTTCCAAACTCATCATTAACACCAACCATTTTTACCGGTGTAGGATAATTTTGAATCAAAACCTCAGACACAGCACTTCCAAAACCACCCAAGATATTATGTTCTTCTGCTGTGACAATACAGCCAGTGGCTTTTGCAACATCTAAAATCAAATCAACATCAAGTGGTTTTACGCACGGCATGTCAACAAGATAAACCGATATTCCTTCCTCTTGAAGCATTTTTGCTGCTTTTATAGCTTCATGGACCATTAGCCCTGTTGCTAAAATTCCAACATCTGTTCCTTTTTGTAGAACAATACCTTTCCCAAGTTCAAGTTTTAGTTCACCTTTCTTGTAAATCTCCTCAACAGCAAGTCTTCCCAAACGAATATAAACAGGTCCTTCATGTTCAATTGCAAGCCTTACGCATTCATGCGTAGATGCAGCATCAGAAGGAGAAAGCACTACCATTCCAGGAATTACTCTCATTAAAGCTATATCTTCAAGCATCTGATGAGATGCACCATCTTCGCCAATTGATACACCTGCATGTGACGCTCCAATCTTGACATTTAGATGTGGATAGCCTATTGAGTTTCTCACCTGGTCATAAGCTCTTCCAGCGGCAAAGATTGCAAATGTGCTTGCAAATGGAATTTTACCACATGTTGCAAGTCCTGCTGCTGTTGCCATAAGGTCTTGCTCTGCAATTCCTATATTGAAAAACCTGTCAGGAAACTTTTTCTTGAAAATCTCTGTTCTTGTTGACTTTGAAAGGTCAGCATCAAGCACAACAATGTCTTTGTATATTTCACCAAACTCAGCCAATGCCTGACCGTATGCTTCTCTTGTTGCTATTTTTGCCATTTTAATTTTACACCTCCAAATTTTCTAACTGCTTTTGTAGCTCATCTAAAGCTTTTTGAGCTTGTTCTTTATTTGGTGCTGTCCCATGCCAGCCAGCTTCATTTTCCATAAAAGATACGCCTTTACCTTTAACTGTCTCAGCAATTATAATTGTCGGTTTCCCTTTTATTGTTTTTGCTTCATTTACAGCCTTTTCAATCTGGTTAAAATCGTGACCATCAATTTTTATAACATGCCAGCCAAATGCTTTAAATTTCTCTTCTACAGGTTCAGGTGACATAACCTCTGTGATTTTTCCATCTATCTGAAGCCCATTGTGGTCTAAAAAGGCTGTAAGATTGTCAAGCTTGTAATGTGCAGCTGTCATTGCAGCTTCCCAAATTTGACCTTCCTGAATCTCGCCATCACCAATTAAAACATAAACTCTGTAATTTTTCCCATCCAGTTTTGCAGCCAATGCCATACCGTTTGCAACAGACAAACCCTGACCCAAAGACCCTGTTGACATCTCAACACCAGAAACTTTCTTCATGTCAGGATGGCCTTGGAGATTTGAATATATCTGTCTAAAACCTGTAAGCTCATCTTTGCTGATGAAACCCTTTTCAGCTAAAACTGCGTACAAAAGCGGGGATGCATGTCCTTTGGAAAGAACAAACCTGTCTCTGTCAGGGTCTTTTGGATTTTTAGGATCAATGTTCATTTCAACAAAGTAAAGATATGTCAAAATTTCAACACCAGAAAGTGAACCGCCAGGGTGACCAGAGCCTGCAGATGCAGTTTGAATAATTATGCTCTTTCTTATCTCTGTTGCTATTTTTTTGAGTTCAATTTCTTTTGCTCTATCCATTGTCTTTTTTAAACCTCCTTTGCAAAATACAATATTTGGTTTGTGTTTTGGCTTTAAAAATGAATTTTTCAAACTATCTTTTCCTTTTATATTATATCATATTGTTCATTTTTTACTCAAACAGAAAAACCTTCACCCAAGACTTCACGGACATCTGTCAGAATAACAAAAGCACGCTTATCAACGCTTTTTACAAGGTTTTTTACACGACTCACTTCATGTCTTTTTACAACACATAGTAGAACATTTTTCTCTGTCCTTGTCCACATGCCTATGCCATGAAGACCTGTAACTCCCCTGTCAAGTTCCTTTAAAATTTTTTCAGCAATTACCTCAGATTTATCTGAGATTATTATGAGCGCCTTCGCAAAGTTTACACCTTCAAGTATTGCATCAATCAGCTTTGAACATGCAAATAGAGTTAAAATTGCCCAAAGTCCAAGCTCATAGCTTTTAAACACAACCGATGCAAGTACAATAACAGCTATATCAAGCCCTAAAAGAATTTGACCAACAGAAATAAACGAAATATATTTGTGAATAATCTTTGCCAACATCTCTGTTCCACCAGTTGTTGCACCAAAAAGTAGAACAATTGCAAGACCAATCCCCATCAGCGCTCCTCCAAACACCGACGCTAAAAGCTTATCATATGTAATACATGGCACAAATGTTGTTGTGTCTGTGAGCACCGAAAGTATTATTGTCCCGTAAACGCTTTTCACACCAAAGTCCACGCCAATTGTCCTAACACCAAGAATAAATGCAGGAATATTTAATGCAAGCATTGTCATACCAACAGGAAGCTTGTAGTGTGAAACATAATATACAACTGTTGCAATTCCCGAAAAACCACCCGCTGCAATCTTATTTGGAACAAGAAAAAGATTCAGCGACAAGGCAACCAAAAGCGAACCGAAAGTTATTGCAGCATATTCATATAAAACTCTGAAAATTTTTTTTAGCATTTATCTTCCCCCAAATATCCTAATTTTCAAAACAATAAATACAAATTTAGGAAGCACAAGCATCCTTTTGAACCTCCAGGGCTGGGTAATTAACCTATAAAACCATTCAAGACCAAGCTTTTGGAACATCTTGGGTGCTCTTTTTACCTCACCTGACAAAACATCAAGACTACCACCAACGCCCATAATAAGCTTACATTTGAGCTTCTTTTTATTTTTGTAAATCCATTCTTCTTGTCTTTTCATACCCATTGCAACAAATAAAACATCTGGTTTTGAGGAGTTTATAATCTCTACAACTGTATCATTTTCTTCTTCACTAAAATATCCATGATACACCCCGCAAATTTCCAAACTTCTAAATTGTTTTAAAAGATTTTCTTTCGCTTTTTCAGCAACTCCCGGTTTCGCACCAAGTAAAAATACTTTTGCTCCTTTTTTTTCAAGAACTGTCATAAGAGACATCATAAGGTCAAAACCTGTGACCCTTTCATACAGCTTT